>NZ_JBIUBX010000013.1:0-235948 GCF_044548445.1 Streptomyces sp. NPDC052016 | reverse complement strand
TGGCCCCGCCCCCGCGGCCCCCGGGGCGTGCCGGGCGGCCTCGGGGGGGGGGTTCTGCAGCTCCCCCCCCCGGGGGGGGGCCGCGGGCGGCGGCGGGGGGGGGGGGCGCCCCCGCCGCCGCGGTGCCGGTCGGGGCTCAGCAATAGGTCATGGGGCAGGCCGTACCGCAGGGAGTACTGGGCGGCGCGCAGGTACAGCGCCACGTAGAAGGCCGCGTCCAGGTCGCCGCTCCAGGGGCCCGGCCGTTCCTCGGCGGCCTTCCGCGCACCGCCCTCCAGGAACCACAGGCTCAGGTCGAGGTTCCGTCCCTCGGGTATCACGTCCAGGGGCAGGCCGATGCCGCCGGACAGCCGCTCGGCCAGTGCGAGGATCCGCGGCGCCCCGGCGACCAGCGTCTCGTCACCGGTGTACGCGGTGCCGACGGGGAGGAGGATCTCCTCCTCCAGCGACAGCGGCACCAGGACGGACCAGTCGAGGAGGGCGGACAGCTCCGCGCCGGTCAGGTGCGCACGTCACAGCGCGGTGAAGCCGTCCATGGACGGGCTGACCTTCTCCTCGAACGAGCCGGGGGCGTCCGGCACGGCGCTCCCCGGCTCGTACGGCGGCAGCCCGCGCCGCTCCAGCTCCGCGCTCAGCGCGGCGGCGACGTCTCCGTGTCCCTCCTCCCCCGGTACCGACCAGTCCTGCGCGCTGACGCTCACGAGATACACACCCATGATCGCAACGTAGCGCCCCCCACCGACAACGGCCCGAACCCTGGTGACAAGCGGGGTGAACAAGCGCTTAGATAGGTGGCCGGAATCCCGTCCAGCCCGCGCCCGACCGCCCGGAGGCCCCGTTGTTCACGTCCGTCGACGATGTCTCCGCCCGTCTCGCCGAGACCGGCTACCTCGCCTCCCCCGCCGTCGCCACCACCGTCTTCCTCGCCGACCGGCTCGGCAAGCCGCTCCTCGTGGAGGGCCCGGCCGGGGTCGGCAAGACCGAACTCGCCAAGGCCGTCGCCCAGGTCGCCGGTGCCCGGCTCGTCCGCCTCCAGTGCTACGAGGGCGTCGACGAGTCCCGGGCGCTGTACGAGTGGAACCACGCCAAGCAGTTGCTGCGCATCAGCGCGGGCCGCGACGAGACGTGGGACGAGACCCGCACGGACATCTTCAGCGAGGAGTTCCTGCTCCCGCGCCCGCTGCTGACCGCGATCCGCGGCGACGAGCCGACGGTGCTGCTGATCGACGAGACCGACAAGGCCGACGTCGAGGTGGAGGGGCTGCTCCTCGAGGTGCTCAGCGACTTCCAGGTGACCGTGCCGGAGCTGGGCACCGTCACCGCGACCCGCCGCCCCTTCGTCGTCCTGACGTCGAACGCGAGCCGTGAACTGTCGGAGGCCCTGCGCCGCCGCTGCCTCTTCCTCCACATCGGCTTCCCCGACGAGGAGTTGGAGCGCCGGATCGTCCGGCTGAAGGTGCCCGGCATCGACGCGGCGCTGGCCGAGTCGGTCGTCCGGGTGGTCGGCGCGCTGCGCGCGATGGACCTGCGCAAGGCGCCCTCCGTCGCCGAGACCGTCGACTGGGCGCGCACCCTGCTCGCCCTGGGCGCCGGCACGCTCGACGAGAGTCTCGTCCGCGCCACGCTGGGCGTCATCCTCAAGCACCAGGACGACGTGCTGAAGGCCGCCGCCAAGCTCGACCTGGACGCCGTATGACCGCCCCGGCGGACCCGACGGCACGCCTGACCGGGTTCGTCGCCGCGCTGCGCGCGCACGGCGTGCGCATCGGCACCGGGGAGACGGTGGACGCGGCCGAGGCGGCGGCCCTGCTCGGGTTCGCCGACCGGCTGCTGCTGCGCGAGGGACTGGCCGCGACGCTGCTGCACACCACGGAGCAGCGGCGGCTGTTCGACACCGTCTTCGACCTGTACTTCCCGCGGGGCGTCGGCGCGCCCGGGACGGAACCGGGCGACCGGGACGACCTGCGGGACCGGCTCGCCGACGCGCTCGCCGCCGACGACGAGGCACTGCTGGCCCGGCTCGCGGCGGAATCGGTCGACGGGCTGGGCGGCTACGGGAGTTCACCGGGCTCGGACGGCTGGTCGTCGTACCAGACGCTCGAACGGCTGCGCCCGCAGACGCTGCTGGCGCGGGTGCGCGACGACGTCCGGCGTCGGGGCGGCGGGGACGGCTTCGCCGGCCGGCTGCTGGAGGACGAGATCCGGCGGCGCATCGAGGCCTTCCGGGCCCTGGTCGCCGCCGAGGCGCGGCGGCGGGTGGCGGAGCGGCGCGGCCGGGACGAGATCGCGCGGCGGGCGGTCGCGCCGACCGCCGACCGGGTCGACTTCCTGTACGCCGGCAAGGACCGGCTGGCCGAACTGCGGCGGACGGTCCAGCCGTTGGCGCGCAAGCTGGCCACCCGGCTGGCCGCCAGGCGCCGCCGGGCCTCCCGCGGCACCATCGACCTGCGGCGCACCCTGCGCGGCTCGCTGTCGACGGGCGGGGTGCCTATGCGCCCCGTGCTGCGCCGCCGGCGTCCGGCGCGGCCCGAACTGGTGCTGCTGTGCGACGTGTCCGGCTCGGTGACCGGCTTCTCCGACTTCACGATGCTGCTGGTGCAGGCCCTGCACGACCAGTTCGCCAGGGTGCGCGTCTTCGCCTTCGTCAACCGGATCGACGAGGTCACGAACCTGCTCGAACACGGCGCGGCCGACCCCGGGGGCCTCGGGGCCCGGATCCGCGCGGAGGCGACCCTGACCGGCTGGCACGGCAGCAGCGACTACGGCGTGGCCCTGGGCGAGTTCGCGGAGCGGTACGCCGACGCGGTGGGCCCGCGCACCACCGTCTTCGTGCTCGGCGACGCCCGTACGAACATGAGCGACCCCAACCTGGCGGCCGTCCGGCAGATCGCCGGACGGGCGCGCCGCGTGCACTGGCTGAACCCGGAGCCGCGCCCGCAGTGGGGCACGGGAGACTCCGCCGCGTACGACTACGCCGAGCTGGTCGCGATGCACGAGTGCCGCAACGCCCGCCAGCTCGGCGCACTGGTGGGCCGACTGCTGCCGGTCTGACGGGCACCGTCGGATCCGGCCGGGTCCGCCCCTTGCTCCTCGGCTTGCTCCTCGGCGCCCTCGGCTTACTGCTCGGCCTTCGCGTAGTCCGTGGCCATCGATCCCGCGAAGTCGTACACCACGCACTGTTCGTCGCCCACGACCCAGGCGTCGTGACCGGCCGAGATCACGAAGACGTCGCCCGGGCCGAGCTCGGCCTCGCCGCCCTCGTCCATAGCGATGTGCATGCGCCCCTCCACCACGTAGCCGTTGTGGTGGACCTGGCAGCTCTCGGTGCCCGCGATCGGGGCCACGGACTCGGACCAGCGCCATCCGGGCTCGAAGGTCGCCACGGCGAAGTCCAGCCCCGACATGTGGACGGCCTCGAGGTGACCGCGCGGGAAATCACGCCGCTCGTCCGCCTTGTCGAGCGTCTTCACTTCCAGCATGACGCTCCTCCCTTCCGGCCGCGTCTCACCACGGCCGGGCCCGGCCTGCCCGGCGGCCTGGACGTCACCGGTGGGGGCCGGGCCGCACACATCCATCGTCCGTCCGCCCCTCAGGGGCCGCCATTCGGGTGCCGCCCGCGTCCTGGCTCGGCTCGGCCACCGTCTGCGGCTCAGACACCGTCTCCGCACAACCGCGCGAACCGGTCCGCGTCGATGTTGCCGCCGGAGACGATCACGCCCACGCGACGCGGCAGCTCGCCCACGCGACCGGAGAGCAGGGCGGCCAGCGGCGTGGCGCCGCTCGGCTCGACGACGATCTTCAGACGCTCGAAGGCGAACCGCATGGCCGCGCGGATCTCGTCGTCGGAGACCAGGGCGATCGCGTCGACGAGCCGCCGGTTCACCGAGAACGTCAGCTCGCCGGGCGTGTGCAGGGCCTGGCCGTCGGCGATCGTGCGCGGCACCGGGACGCTCACGCGCCGGCCCGCCTCCAGCGACCGCTTGGTGTCGTCCCCGGCCTCCGGCTCGACGCCGACGACCCGGATCCCCGTGTCCATGTCCTTCGCGACCGTCGCGCTCCCCGCGATCAGCCCGCCGCCGCCGACCGGGGTCAGCAGGGCTCCCAGCTCCCCGGCCTCCTCCAGGAGTTCGAGTGCGGCGGTGCCCTGGCCCGCCATGACGTGCGGATGCTCGTAGGGCGGGATCAGCGTCAGGCCCCGCTCGGCGGCCAGGGTCTCGGCGATGGCCACCCGATCGCCGGCGTAGCGGTCGTACGTCACGATCTCGGCGCCGTACGCCTCGGTCGCCTCGCGCTTGGAGCGGGGCGCGTCCTCGGGCATGACGATCACCGCGGTGGTGCCGAGTTCGCGGGCGGCCAGGGCGACGGCCTGAGCGTGGTTGCCGGAGGAGTAGGCGGCGATGCCGCGGGCGAGCTGCCCCGGGGTGAGCCGGGAGGCCGCGTTGTAGGCGCCGCGGAACTTGAAGGCGCCGACGCGCTGGAAGTTCTCGCACTTCAGCAGCACTTCGGCGCCGACGAGCGCGTCGAGGGTGCGGGAGTGCAGCACGGGCGTGCGGTGGGCGACGCCCTTGAGGCGGTCGGCCGCGTCCCGGACGTCGTCGGGGGTGATCGGCGGGGGTGTGGTCGTCACGGGTGTGCTCCCTCGGAGGTGTCGTGGTGGCCGGCCGTACCGGGCGTGCCCGCCGCCCTGGCCTGGGACAGGTAGCTGTACGCGGACGCCCGGGAGATGCCGAGGCGGGCGGCGACCTGCTCGATCGCGCGGCGCACGGCGAACACGCCGCGTTCGTCCAGGCCGCGGAAGAGCGCCAGGCGCCGGGCGCGGTCCAGCCCGCCCCAGGTCTGGTCCAGATGAGCGTCGAGAAGTGCGTCGACGACGGAGTCGATGTCGTCGCCGAAGGTGGTCACCGGCGTCTCCGCGGACGGTGCGCCACCCCCGGCCAGGGCGGCGAGCAGGTCCTGAACCCTGCCGACCTCGGTGACGTCCACGTTGACGCAGAGGGCGCCGAACACCGCGCCGGCGGAGTCGCGCAGCACCATCGTCGACGACTTCACCAGCCGGCCGGAGCCGGTGCGGGTGACGTAGTTCAGCTCGTCGTCGGCGTCGTCGCCGCGGGCGAGGACCCGCATGCCGATCTCGCTCATCGCCCCGCCGACCGTACGCCCGGTCACCGTCCCGGCGACGGCGACCACCGACGCCTCCGGCCGCCGGTAGTCGTGCAGCACCACCTCGCACACCGGTCCGAACGTCGCCGCGATGCCGTCCACGACGGGGACGAGCGCGCGCAGGATCGCGTTCCGCTCGGCCTCCCGCAGGTCCTCGGCCGTCATCCGCCCTCCCGTACGACTCGACCCCGGCCCCGACTCAGGCTCCGGCTCCCTCGATTAGACCACGGATCCAGGCTCTGGACATACAGTCCAGAGGGCGATGAGACGCGGGCGTCCACCGGCCCTCCCGCGTCCCGCCTTCAGGGGAACCATCGATCAAGGGGTGGCACCGCCAAATGCCGTTTCCCTAGGATGGGTTGCCGAACGCGCCGACCCGTGGCGCGGCCCGGGAGTGGGGGAAGAGATGCAGCCTGGCAAGCAGCTGTCCACGAAGATCGATGCCACGGTCCCCACGGCCGCGCGCATGTACGACCACTACTTGGGCGGCAAGGACAACTACGCGGCGGACCGCGCGGCCTGCGAGGAACTCGACAAGGTCGTCCCGAGCACCCGTGCGCTCGCCCTGAACAACCGGCGCTTCCTGCAGCGGGTCGTCAGGACGCTGACGCAGGACTACGGCATCCGGCAGTTCCTGGACCACGGGTCCGGCCTGCCCACGCAGGACAACGTCCACCAGGTCGCCCAGCGCATCGACCCGACGGCGCACGTCGTCTACGTCGACAACGACCCGATGGTGCTCGTGCACGGCCGCGCCCTGTTGGAGCAGGACGAACGCACCACCGTCATCCACGCCGACATGCGCGAGACCGACGCGATCTTCAGCCACCCGGACACCGAGCGCCTGATCGACTTCTCGCAGCCGGCGGCCGTGCTGTTCAACTCGGTCTTCCACTGCATCCCGGACAGCGAGACCGACGGCCCGCCCGCGGTGGTCCGACGCGTCGCCGAGCGCCTGGCCCCGGGCAGCTTCCTGGTGATGTGCCAGCTGGTCAGCGAGGACCCGGAGGTACGGGACTTCGTCACGAACTTCATGGACCAGGCCACTCAGGGGCACTGGGGCCGGGTCCGCCAGGAGAAGGACGTCGCCGCACTGTTCGAGGGTCTGGAGATTCTCGAGCCGGGGCTGGTGGAGGTCTCCACCTGGCGGCCGGACACCGAGGTCGCGCCCCGCCAGCTCACCCAGGAGTGGATCGAGTTCGGCGGCGTGGGCCGTCTGCCCTGACCGGCGTCCTGACCGACACCCCCGCCGGACAGAAAGCCGGCGGGGCAGGAGCGGAGCGGTCGGCGAGCGGCGTCAGGGCGCGGGGTAGCGCTGCTCCATCGTCTCCCGCAGCAGCGCGAGGCTCTCCCGCGGGTTGAGGGCCTCGTCGGCCAGCCGGTCCAGGGAGACCCGGTACTCCTCCGTCTCGTCCCGGTCCTCCAGAAAGGTGGCGCTCCTGATCTGCTCGAGGTACACGACGTCGGGCAGGTCGGAGCCGCCGAACCGCAGATACGTCACGGGAATGGCCGGCGCGGACGCGTGCGTCACGTCCAACGGCACGATCTGCAGGGTGACATGGGGCAGCTGGGCGAGCTCGACGAGGTGGGCGAGCTGCTCGCGCATCACCTCGCGGCCGCCCAGGACGCGCAGCAGCACGGACTCGTCGACGACCGCCCACACCTGCGGGGCGTCGGGCCGCGCGAGCAGTTCACAGCGCCGCGTCCGCAGCTCCACCCGGCGCTCGACCTCCCGCGACGAGGCCGTCGGAAGCCCGCGCTGCACGACGGCGCGCGTGTACGCGGGGATCTGCATCAGGCCCGGGACGTACTGGATCTCGAAGGTACGGATGGCGGTGGCCGCCTCCTGGAGTCCGACCAGCCGGTCGAACCACTCGGGCATCAGCCGTTTGTCGTAGCGCTGCCACCAGCCCGGCTCTCCCGCGCGCCGGAGCAACTGCAGCAGCACGGAGGCCTCGTACTCGTCCGCCTTGTACAGCTCCAGGAGCGCGCGGACGTCCGCCTCGACGGGCGGGCGGCGTCCTTTGCCCGCCTCGATCCGCGACAGCTTCGCCGGGCTGAACCCGAGGGCCCGCGCGGCCTGCTCCTGGGAGAGGCCGACGTCCTCCCGGATGCCCGCCAACTGCACACCGACCAGCATTTTCAGCAAGGTCGGGGCGGGCTCGGCCCGGTTCAGATACGGTTCGAGGCGGGAGACGCGAGGTGACTCGGCAGGCATCCTGACTCCCCGTTGACCGGCAGACGACGAAGCCCATTATCGCATCCGAAGGCCTCCGGCCGTACGGAGCAGAGGAATTGAGTCCGCCCGTGCCCCCGCCGTCAGGTGCTCACCGGCCCGCGGACGCCACTGTCCGGCGGGCCCCCGCCCTACAGCAGGTGGTCGAACTCCCCGCCCTTCGCCCCGGCGAGGAACGCGGCCACCTCGGCCGGCGTGTAGACCAGGGCCGGGCCGTCGGGGTCGCGGGAGTTGCGCAGCGCGACACCTCCCCCGTCCAGAACGGCCACCTCGACACAGTTGCCCTCGGCATTGCTGTGACTGCTCTTGATCCAGCGGGCGCCCAGCGCGCTCGCCCGCACTCCGTTCGGCACTGACGACACTGCACTCTCCTCGCTCGTACGCGCAATTTCCCGTGAAATTGCACGAGGACATCGTCAGCGTGGATAATAGCCATGTCGTCAACCGCAGTTCCGCCACCCCGTCCTGACGTCGCCTCAGGGAGATGCCGTGTCATCACCTGCGCAGTTCCGGAGTCCCGAGTCCGTCCGCGACTCGTCCAGAACCGCCACGCTGCACCTCACGGGCAGCCGGGAGGGATTCGCCCGGGCACGGGACTTCACCCACCGCACCCTCGACGACTGGTCGCTGGACCACTGCACCGACGACGCGCTCACCGTCGTCACGGAACTCGCCGCCAACGCCGTCCTGCACGCGCTGCCGGACCGGCCCGCCGACGACGCCGACGTACGGCTCAGGCTCACCCTGCGCCGCTCGCACCTGGTGTGCGCCGTCACCGACCCGAGCGACGAGCCGCCCGTCTACCCGCACACCGCCGACTCGCTGCTGGAGCACGGCCGCGGACTGCACATCGTCGAAGCCCTCTCGGAGCACTGGGGCTGGACCCGCCGCTCCCCCGTGGGCAAGACCGTCTGGGCCATGCTTCCGACCCGTTTCCACACCTGACCATGACTCCCACGAAGAGATCCGCACCGCTCGAGGACCTGGCCCGTGTGCCGTGGCCCGACATCAAGGACTCGACCGGCTGCGCCGCGGCCATCCCCTTCCTGCTGACCGCCGTCGCCCGGGGCGACGCCGAGACCGCCGGCTCCGCGCTCGGCCAACTGCGCCGCCGCATCTGCCAGTACGGCTTCGTGGTGGGACAGGCGACGGCGGCCACGGTGCCCTTCCTCTGGGAGCTCGTCCGGCTCCCGCAGGTCACCTGCCGCGTGGAGATCCTGAAACTGCTGAAGAGCATCGCCGTCGCCCGCCAGTGGGAGACCACGGCCGCCGCCTACCCGAAGCTGCTGCGCCGCCGCGACAACTACGTCCAATGGGAGCGCGAGGCACGCCACGCCGTCCGCGCCCAGCGCGGCGTCCTGCGCCACCTGCTCGACGAACCGGACCGGGAGATCGTCCGGGCCAGCAGGGAACTGGACGCGACACTCACGGACTGACGCGCGGGTCCCCGGGGGGCGGCGGGACGGACAGGCGCGCGCCCCCGCCCTCACCCACACCCACGGGCGACCGGCCCCCGTCACGAACGGTTCTCCAGGAGCACCGCACCGCCTCGGCGACGTCAGGCACGGCCGCGGCCGGCTACGACGACCGATACGACGGCGACGACCGCGACGACCGACTTAATAGTAGCCATGGCTACAGTAGCCATGTACTGTATTCGCCATGAGCAAGGGTTCCGAAAGGGCGACGCCCGGCTATCTGGTGTGGCGTCTGTCGACGAAGTGGCGGGTGGCGGTCGACCGGGCGGTGGCACCGCTGGGTCTCACCCACGCCCAGTACTCGCTGGTGGCCTCGCTGTACGGCATGCAGCGCGCCGGGGAAAGCCCCAGCCAGCGCCGCCTCGCCGACCACACCGGCCTCGAGCCGCTGTACGTCTCCAAGCTGGCCCGGGCCCTGGAGTCCGCGGGGCTGATCGAGCGCACCCGGGATCCGCGTGACCCGCGCGCCGTCCAGCTTGCGCTGACCACGCAGGGCCAGGACGTCACACGACGGGCGATCACCGTCGTCCAGGGGCTGCTGGAGCGGTTGCTGGAACCGCTGGGCGGCCTGGACAGTCCACGGACGCGCACCTTCACCAGCGAACTGAGGGCCCTGCTCGACGTACCTCTCGACGTCACCGACACCAGTCCCCAGGGGGAGACATGACCACCACCGCACCCACCGTCAACGGCCGCGTCATCGGTCTCGCGCACTACGCCGGCCGCGCCATCGTGGAGCACGTGCTCGCCGGGCACGGCGCCACCTTCCTGCAGCAGATCACCCTCCGGGCGGTGGTCGTCGCCGACGGCCCCCTGGAGCTGGACGCCCTCGTCGCCGAGGTCACCGGGGCGCTCAAGAACGACCCCTCCGACGTCCGCGCCACGGTCGGCGAACTGCTCGACTGGGGGCTGCTGGTGACGACGGTCCGCTGATCCGGCCGACGGAGGCGGGACGCGAGCTGATCGCCACGACCGCCGCCGAGACGGGCGGGATCTCCGCCCGGATCTACGCCGGCATCGCCGCCGAGGACCTGGCCGTGGCCGGCCGCGTCCTGAGCCTGGTCACCGAGCGGGCCGACGCGGAACTGGCCGCGCTGAAGTCCCAGGGGTAGTGGAATATTCAACGAACAGGTCCGGTTGTCGGCCTCGAAGGAGGTCACGAGTGGACATGACATACGAGGCGGCGTACGACACCGCGTACTACGCCCATGGAACGCCGGCCGAGCGGTGGGAGCGCGCGCAGCTGTTCTTCGACGCGCGCGACTACGCCGCCGCGGCCCGGGTCCTGGCCGGGCTGGTCGAGGAGGTGCCGGAGCAGACCGGTCCCCGGCTGCTGCTGGCTCGCGCCTACTACCACTCGGCCCAACTGCGCCGAGCCGAAGCCGAGTTGCGGATCATCGTCGAGCGCGACCCGGTGGAGCAGTACGCCCGGCTGATGCTGGGCCGCACCCTGGAGCGGCAGGGACGGCACGCGGAGGCGGGACCGCACCTGCGCCTCGCCTCCGCGCTGGCGGGCGACTTCCCGGAGGACTGAGCCGGCGGCCGGCGCCCCTGTCCCGAGGGGACCGGCCCGGCGGTGAGGAGAGCGGCCCGGCGGTGGAGACCACCGCCGGGCCGCTCCCGTGTGCCGTACGCGTCGCTCAGGCGGACGCCCGTCGCCCGCGCCGGTGCGCGATCTCCCCGAGGACGACGTCCACGACGAGGAAGGCCGCGAGCGGGATGCCGAGGAGCGGCACGAAGTAGCCGAGGACGGCGATCATCGCCATCAGCGGCACGAGGACGTACGGCGGGACCTGCGCCCACGCGCCGCGCGGGACGGGCCGGCCGAAGGCGGAGCCGCGGCCGCGCTGCCACCACATGCGGTAGCCCCAGACGATCAGCAGGATCAGCGAGAGGGCGAGGAGCATCAGCGCGATCTGGTTGACCAGACCGAACAGGACCCCGGTGTGCAGGTCGATGCCCCAGCGGGTGAGCCTGGCGAGCACCGGATAATCCGCGAACCGCAGGACGTCGGTCACCTCGCCGGTGGCCGGGTCGACCGCCACGGCGTCCTGCTTCGTGGGCCAGCTTCGCTGCACCTGCTTGACGACGTACGCCGACTCGGCGTCCGCGGGCGGCACGATCTCCACCGGGTCGCCCAGACCCTCGGCGCGGGCCGCGGCCAGGACCTTGTCGAGCCCGACGCCGTGCTCACCGTTTCCGCCGTCGCCGGCGGCCGCGTCGTGACCGGCGTGGTCGCCGCCGCTCGCCGCCGCCGAGAGCGACGGGGTGGCACCGCCGAGCGAGGTGCGCAGTTCGTCGATGCTCGTGCCCGCGTACTGCGACCAGGTCAGACCGGTCGCGGACACGAAGAAGAACCCGATCGCGGCCCACACGCCGACCGTGCCGTGCAGTCCGAGCGTGCGGCGCCGCCCACGGGCGCCTCGGACCTTGCGCAGGGCGCGCCTGCGGGAGAACCACAGGACGACACCGCCGCCCGCGATCACCCACAGCCAGCTCGCGGCGAACTCGCTGTAGAGGCGCCCGTTCTCGCCGAGCCGCAGGTCGCGGTGGAACTCGTCGATCCAGGTCCGCAGCGGCAGGGCGCCGGTCGAGCCGTACTGCTCCAGTCCGCCGCGCACCTCGCCGGTGTACGGGTCGACGAACACGGCGAAGCTGTGGGTGGCGTCGACGCCCTCGACCCCGGACAGCAGGACGCGGGTCGTGGCGCCGTCCGCCGGGGAGGGCCGCACGGCCGTCACCGTGCCGTCCGGGTACGCCTTGCGGGCGGCCGCCACCTGCGCGGATATCGGCAGTTTCGTGTCGCCGACCGGCACGGTCAGCTCGTGCGAGTAGACGATCTTCTCCGCCTGGAACGCGCCCGCGTAGAGGAAGCCGGTGAGCGCGGCGACGAGCAGGAACGGCGCGACCAGCACGCCGGCGTAGAAGTGCAGGCGCAGCACCAGGGGGCGCAGCGGGGCCCACGGACCGCGGGACGCCGGCTCGGGCGCCGCGGGTTGCTGCGGGGCCTCGTCCGATGGAGGTCCCCCCGCTGGAGCGGAGCCGGAAGTGGGGGAGGTCGAGGGAGCGGTGGACATCGGCGGGCTTCTCCCGGGTCGGTGGGCGGTGTGCGTCGGCTCTTCGGCCGTGAACCGTGCGGCTGTGAACCGTGCGGCCGAGGAGCTCTTCGGTCGCGAGCTCCTCAGCCGTGACGGTCCAGTGGTCGGTTGCGGGCCCCGTCGAGTTCCCGGCAGTTCAAGTGACCCGCATCACACGGGAGTCGGAAGCGGGCGGCGCCGTCGTGGCATGCTGGCCCGATGGCATCTCCCCGTCACCGCGCTCCCCTTGCCGAGCGGATCGAGGAACTCCTCGCCCCCGGCGGTCCCTTGCCCATCGTCGCGGCCGGAGACCCGGTCCTGCGCGCCGGCACCGAGCGCTACGAGGGTCAGCTCGAGCCGGCGCTGCTGACCCGCTTCGTCGAGGCCCTGCGCGGCACCATGCACGCGGCGCCGGGCGTGGGCCTGGCCGCGCCGCAGGTCGGCGTGGAGCTGCGGATCGCGGTGATCGAGGACCCGGCACCGGTGCCGGAGGAGGTGCGGGTGGCCCGCGGCCGGGTGCCGCAGCCGTTCCGGGTCCTCGTCAACCCGTCGTACGAGCCCGTCGGCGGCGTCCGTGCCGCGTTCTTCGAGGGCTGCCTGAGCGTGCCGGGCTGGCAGGCGGTGGTGGCCCGGCACGCCGAGGTGCGGCTGACGGCCGAGGACGAGCACGGTCACCCGCTGGACGAGGTGTTCACCGGGTGGCCCGCCCGGATCGTCCAGCACGAGACGGACCACCTCGACGGCACGCTCTACCTGGACCGGGCCGAACTGCGCTCCCTCTCCGCCAACGAGACGGTGGTGGAGCTGTGGGCGCAGCCGACGCCGGAGGAGGCGGCGCGGGCACTGGGCTTCGAGCTGCCGTGAGGGGTGTCGCGCCGGCGGAACCGGCCGCGGGAGGGATCAGCTGTCCCGGAACGCCTCCAGCAGCCGCAGCCACACCTCGCTGATCGTCGGGTAGGACGGGACGGCGTGCCACAGGCGGGCGACCGGGACCTGGCCGGCCACGGCGACGGTCGCCGAGTGGATCAGCTCGCCGACGCCCGGTCCGACGAAGGTGACCCCGCGCAGGATCTCCTCCTCCAGGTCGACCACCATGCGGGCGCGGCCCTTGTAGCCGTCGGCGTACAGCCCCGCCCCTGCCACGGAGGACAGGTCGACGTCGACGGCGCGGACGCGGTGGCCGGCCTGTTCCGCCTCCGCCAGGGAGAGGCCGACGGCGGCCGCCTCGGGGTCGGTGAACACGACCTGCGGGACGGCGTGGTGGTCGGCCGTGGCCGCGTGGGCGCCCCACGGTCCGGACTGCGGTTCCGGCACTCCCGAGGCGCGGGCCGCGATGGCGGCACCCGCGATCCGTGCCTGGTACTTGCCCTGGTGGGTGAGGAGGGCACGGTGGTTGACGTCGCCGACGGCGTACAGCCACTCGCTTCCGCTGACGCGCAGACTGTCGTCGACGGAGAGCCAGGAGCCCGGTTCCAGGCCGACGGTCTCGAGGCCGATGTCGTCGGTGCGCGGGGCGCGGCCGGTGGCGAAGAGGATCTCGTCGGCCTCGATGCGGTCGTCGGCATCGGTGACGACCACCACCGTGCCGTCCGAGCGGGTCACCGACTTCACGGAGGTGCCCGTGCGCACGTCCACGCCGGCCTCGGTGAGCGCCTCGGCGACCATCTCCCCGGCGAACGGCTCCATGCGGTTGAGCAGGCCCTTGCCGCGGACCAGGAGGGTGACCCGTGCGCCGAGGGCCCGCCAGGCGGTGGCCATCTCGGTGGCGACGACTCCCCCGCCGACCACGACGAGGCGGCCGGGGACCGACTGCGCGCTCGTCGCCTCCCGGCTCGTCCACGGCTTCACCTCGGCCAGGCCCGGCAGATCGGGCAGGACCGCGCGGGAGCCGGTGCAGACCGCGACGGCGTGCCGGGCGGTGAGGATCTTGTCGCCCACGGCCACGGTGCGGGGGCCGGTCAGGCGGCCGTGGCCGCGGTGGAGGTCGGCGCCTATGCCCTCCAGCCAGCGGACCTGGCCGTCGTCGTGCCAGTCGGAGGTGTAGTGGTTGCGGTGGGCGAGGACCGCGTCCGCGTCGAGGGGGCCCTGCACCGCCTGGCGCAGGCCCGGCAGCCGCCGGGCGTCGGCCTGGGCGATGACCGGGCGCAGCAGGGCCTTGCTGGGCATGCAGGCCCAGTAGGAGCACTCGCCGCCGACCAGCTCGCTCTCCACGACCGCGGTGGTGAGGCCGGCCGCGCGGGTGCGGTCGGCGACGTTCTCCCCCACGGGCCCGGCCCCGAGCACCACGACGTCGTACGCGATGGTTTCCGTTTCCGTCATGGGGCCAGTGTGGTGGGTGGTGTGCGGGGTGACCACACGGGTAGGGGCGCGGAATACGCGACCGGCCGACCGTGTTGTGCGGACGGCTTCACCCCATGTCAGGACACACCTGGCAGGAAGCACCGGGAAGAAGGAATCACGCCATGAGCAGCACCGTGGAGCTCACCAAGGAGAACTTCGACCAGACGGTCACCGACAACGACTTCGTCCTGATCGACTTCTGGGCGTCCTGGTGCGGGCCGTGCCGTCAGTTCGCCCCGGTCTACGAGAAGGCCGCCGAGGACAACCCGGACCTGGTGTTCGGCAAGGTGGACACCGAGGCGCAGCCGGAGCTGGCCGCGGCCTTCGGCATCCAGTCCATCCCGACGCTGATGATCGTCCGGGACCGCGTGGCCGTGTTCGCGCAGCCGGGTGCCCTGCCCGAGGCCGCCCTGGCGGACGTCATCGGGCAGGCCCGCAAGCTCGACATGGACGAGGTCCGCAAGTCGATCGAGGAGCAGCAGGCCGCGACCGACGGCCAGTGACTCCCGGAGGCGGCCGGGCGGCTCCCGGGGGCCTGCCCCCGTCCGCACCGCCCTCCGGGCGGACGACGGGAATGATCGACAGGTCCTAGAACGGGTAAGGCGCGACGTCGCTCCGCACCGTCGTCCAGCGCACGTCGGTGAAGGCCTCCAGGTTGGCCTCGCCGCCGAAGCGGGCGCCGGTGCCGGAGGCGGCGACTCCTCCGAAGGGGGCGACGGCCTCGTCGTTCACCGTCTGGTCGTTGATGTGCACGATGCCCGTCGGGATGCGTTCGGCGAGGTCGAGGCCGCGGGCGGCGTCGCGGGTGACGATGCCCAGGGAGAGTCCGTAGGAGCTCGCCGCGGCCAGGGCGGCGGCCTCGTCCAGGCCGCTGAAGGCGCGGACCGGGGCGACCGGCCCGAAGACCTCCTCCGTGTAGGCGGGGGTGCGGTCGTCGACCGCGGCGAGGACCGTCGGGCGGTAGAAGCGCCGCTCGTGCGTGCCGCCCGCCGCGAGCTTCGCGCCGGCGGCCGTGCTGGCCTCCACCAGCCCGCGCACCTTGCCGAGCTGGCCGTCGTCGATGAGCGGGCCGAGATGGACCGGGTCGCGGTGCGGATCGCCGACGGCGAGGGAGTCGGCCTTCGCCGCGAGCCGCTCGACGTACTTCTCGTAGAGGGAGGCGTGCACGAGGTGGCGGCCCGTGGTCATGCAGATCTGGCCCTGGTGGAAGAAGGAGCCCCAGGCGGCCGTGGAGATCACCGCGTCGAGGTCGGCGTCCTCCAGCACGATGAGGGCCGAGTTCCCGCCGAGTTCGAGGTGGGCGCGCTTGAGGTGGCGTCCGGCGGCCTCGCCCACGGCCCGGCCGGCGGCGGTGGAGCCGGTGAAGGAGATCACCGGGACACGCGGGTCCGCGACCAGGGCCGCGCCGGCGTCCGGACCGCCCGGCAGGACGTGCAGCAGACCCTCGGGGAGTCCGGCCTCGGCGAAGACGGCGGCCAGGGAGAGGCCGCCGCAGACCGCGGTGCGCGGGTCGGGCTTGAGGACGACGGCGTTGCCGAGCGCGAGGGCGGGTGCGACGGAGCGGATGGAGAGGATCAGGGGGGCGTTGAACGGCGCGATCACGCCCACCACCCCGACGGGGACGCGCCGGGTGTACGACAGCCGGGGCGCCTCGCTGGGCAGCACCTGCCCGACGGGGCGGGAGGCGAGGGCGGCGGCCTCGTAGCATTCCTGGGCCGCCACGTGCAGCTCGAAGTCGGCCTTGCCGGGGATGGAGCCCGACTCGCGCACCAGCCATTCGCGCAGTTCGTCGGCGTGCGCGGCGAACAGGTCGCCCGCTGTGCGCAGCACTCCGGCGCGGACGAAATGCGGGAGGCGGGCCCACTCGGCCTGCGCGGCGCGCGCGGCCTCGGTGGCCGGGGCGACGTCCTCGACGCCGGCCAGGACGACCGTGCCGAGCGCCTCGCCGGTTGCGGGTTCGGTGACGGTGTGCCGGGGGCCCGACAGGGGGCGTGACTGCCAGGACGTGGGGTCGAGCAACGGCATGACGGCTCTCCGATCGGTGACCCGCGGGACTCACGTGGGGAGGGGAAGTCCCGTGTAGTTTGCCGCCAGTTCGGCGGCCGCGTGTCGGGATGCGGTGATCCGGCGCAGCCTGGTGAGCTGCATCCGGTGGTCGAACGCATCCCCATCCGGTTGGGCGTGCAACATCCTGGTCATGTCGTAGGAGAATCGGGTGGCCTGCCACACGCGCTCCAGACACCGGTCCGAGTACCCGTCGAGCGGCCGGGCAGAGCCCGTGGTGTGCAGCGCCTCGAAGGCGCGGGCGAGGACGCGGACGTCCGAGACGGCCAGGTTCAGTCCTTTGGCGCCGGTCGGCGGGACGATGTGGGCGGCGTCCCCGGCGAGCAGGAGCCGGCCGTGCCGCATGGGCTCGTGGACCTGGCTGCGCATCGGGGTCACGGACTTGGCGATGATCGGTCCGCGGTTCAGGGTCCAGTCGGCGTCGATGGCGAAACGGGCGGCGAGTTCGTCCCAGATCCGCTCGTCGGGCCAGTCGTCGGCCGTGGTGCCGTTGGGCACCTGGAGGTAGAGCCGGGAGATGCGCGGCGAGCGCATGCTGTGCAGGGCGAAGCCGCGTTCGTGCCGTGCGTAGATCAACTCGTCGCAGGACGGCGGGACTTCGGCGAGGATCCCGAGCCATGAGTAGGGGAAGTCGTGCGTGTACGTCCGGGCGGCGGTGGCCGGGAAGGCGGCGCGGGCGACTCCGTGGGAGCCGTCGCAGCCGACGACCCAGTCGCACACGAGTCGTTGTTCCCGGCCCTCGTGCAGGAACCGTATGACGGGCGCGTCGCTCTCCGGCTGGTCCACGGCGAGCGCACGCGCCCCGAACAACAGCGGGGGGCCCGAGGCGAGGTGGAGGGCGACCAGGTCTTTCACGATCTCGGTCTGCGCGTAGATGGTGACGGTGCGGCCGCCGGTGAGGACGGGGAAGTCGATGTGGTGGCGTTCCCGGTCGAAGCGCAGCTCGATGCCGTGGTGGACCAGCCCCTCGAGGTCGAGGCGGCGGGCGGCGCCGGCCGCGCGCAGGGCGTCGACCGTGCCCTGCTCCAGCATTCCGGCGCGCTGGCGCCGCTCGACGTGCTCCCGCGTCCTGCTCTCCAGGACGACGCAGTCGACGCCCGCGCGGTGCAGGAGGCGGGCGAGGAGCAGTCCGGCGGGGCCGCCGCCGATGATGCCGACCGTCGTGCGCATGGCATGCCTCCCCTCGGCGCGGCGCGGTCCGGTGCGTCGCGGGTCCTCACCGGTGGATCCGGTGGGGTCGCGGTGCACCACCAGTGCATCAGGTGTTGTCGCGGTGCACCACCAGGCGTCAGGCCGGATCACCGGCCCCCACCCGTGCGTCAGGTGACGTCACCGCGCGCCACGAGTGCCTCAGCCCGGATCACCGGCCCCCACCCGTACGTCAGGTGACGTCACCGCGCGCCACCAGTGCCTCAGGCCGAGTCGCGGTCCACCACGGTGGCCTCGAACAGTTCGTGCGACTCGGGTGCGGCGCCGGGGTTGCGGACCGCCCGGTCGACCAGCCCGGCGAGGTCACGGCCCGAGGGCAGCGCGATGCGGACGGTGCTCAGCCGGGGGCGCAGCAGCCGGCCGAGCACGAGGTCGTCGGCGCCGATGACGGCCGTGTCCTCGGGGACGCGCACGCCCGTGTCCTGCAGGGCGCGCATCAGCAGCATGGCGTACTCGTCGTTGTAGGCGTAGACCGCGTCCAGGCCGAGGCCGGGCCAGCGGGCGGCGAGGGCCGCCGCGGACTCCTCGGTGTAGGCGAGGGGCAGTTCGGTGACGGTCGCGTCGGTGCCGTGCAGGGCCGCGCGGGCGCCGGACAGGCGGGGCGCCGAGAACATCCTCGTGCCGGGCTCCTCGGGGACGACGACGCCGATGCGGCGGCGGCCGCGGGCGTACAGGTGGCCGACGGCGCTGCGGCCGACGCCGGCGTGGTCCAGGAGCAGGGCGTGGGCGCCCTCGACGGGTTCGGAGCCGAGGGTCACCACGGCGCGGGCGCCGGAGCGCTTGAGCAGGGCGACCCCTTGGGGGCCGAGCCCGGGTCCCGGCACCAGCACGGCGACCGGCCGCAGTTCGGCCCAGGCGCGGGCGGCGTCGTCGCCGTGCAGGCCACAGGCGCCGTACTGGACGACGGTGTAGTCGAGCCGGCTGAGAGCGCCCTGCAAGTCGTGCACGAACTGGCTGTAGAGGGGGCCCGCCGGCACGGGCGGGGCGGGCATCAGGACCATGCGGCTGTGTCCGGCGCGCAGAGCGCGGGCGGCCGCGTGCGGGACGTATCCGAGGTCCCTGGCGGCCTGGTGAACCCTGCGACGCGTGGGTTCGCTGATGCGGACGGCGCTGGTGTTGTTCAGTACGTAGGAGACGGTCGCGCGGGAGACGCCGGCCAGGCGGGCCACGTCGGCGCTCGTGGGCACGGAGCGCGGCGCCGACGACGGTGTCGGCGCGGGCGTGTTCGGTATCTGCACCATGACGTACCGCATCTTGGCAGAAGCGGGGGCGGACCCGTCGGGCGGGTCCGGCCGCGGACGGGGGTCCCCACCGGACCGACACCGTCCCGACTCCGCTCGTGGGGACGGGAATTGAGGGTGCGTCAGCAGCCGGTGACCCGGTCGACCAGGTCGCTCCACCCGGCCTCCAGCCGCGCGGGCGGCATGCCGCACTGGCGGGTCAGGTGGTGGATCAGGCCGGGGTTGAGGTACCCCATCAGCGTGTGCGCGAGCAGGTCGGCGTCGGCGTCCGGTGCCGCCTGCCTCAGCAGCAGCACGAGGTGACCGTGGTGGAGGCGGCGCACCGGCAGGAGGTAACGGCGGTCGGCGCCGGGCTCGGCCGCCAGCTGCAGGTCCATCTCGTCGCCGGCGCGCCGCAGCAGGGCGATACCGAACGCGCGCAGCCGATCCACGGGCGGCGCACCGGGCCCCAGCGGCGGCGGGCCGCTCAGGAAGGCCGCCTGGAACTTCCGCTCGGAGTGGTCCAGCAGGGCGGTGAGCAGGCCGGTGCGGTCGCCGAAGCGGCGGAAGACCGTCCCCTTGCCGACGTCGGCCGCGACGGCCACCGCCTCCATCGTGACCGCGGCCACGCCGTGCTCGGCGATGAGGCGGGCGGCGGCGTCCAGCAGTCGTGCCCGGTTGCGGGCCGCGTCGGCGCGCAGGCAGGGCTCGTCCTCGGCCGGCCCGAGCTGCAGCAGCTGGGGCTCGCCGACGGCGTCCTCGGGCTCGTGGAAGGGAGGCAGAACGGCGGACATGAAGACAGCGTAAAGCACCGGGAATGAAACTGGACCGCGGTCCGCTTAGAGTGGTACAACTACAAACGGACCCCGGTCCGGATTGTTCACGGCCCCGTTTCAGCTTCTGGGAGTACCCCATGTCTGTTCGCATCCTCGCGCTCGTCGGCAGCCTCCGCGCCGGTTCGACCAACCGCCAGCTCGCCGAGGCGGCTGTCAAGCTCGCTCCCGAGGGGGCCGAGGTCGACCTCTTCGAGGGCCTGGCCGACATCCCGTTCTACAACGAGGACCTCGACGTCGAGGGCAGCGTCCCGGCCGCGGCCGCCAGGCTGCGCGAGGCCGCCCAGGCCTCCGACGCCTTCCTGCTCTTCTCCCCGGAGTACAACGGCACCATCCCGGCCGTCCTGAAGAACGCCATCGACTGGCTGTCCCGCCCGTACGGCGCCGGCGCCTTCGGCGGCAAGCCCGTCGCCGTGGTCGGCACCGCCTTCGGCCAGTACGGCGGCGTGTGGGCCCAGGACGAGGCCCGCAAGGCCGTGGGCATCGCCGGCGGCAAGGTGATCGAGGACCTCAAGCTCTCTGTCCCGGGCTCGCTGACCCGCTTCGCCGAGACCCACCCGGTGGACGACGCCGAGGTCGCCGCGCAGCTGACCGAGGTCGTCGCGCGGCTGCACGGCCACGCGGGCGAGGTCGCGGCCGCCTGAGCGCCGTAGCCACCGCGGGAAATCACCCGAAGGGGCCCGGAGCAGTCTCCGGGCCCTTTCGGCCTGTCCCGGTCCCGTCTCAGTCCAGCTCCGCGAGCCGTTCGACGGCCGGGGCCACGAACCGCTCGATCCACCCGGCCGTCTCCCCCAGGCGCGGCGCGAGGATCACCGTGTCGACCCCGAGCTTGCCGTAGCGGCCGATGTCCCGCAGGAAGGCGTCGAGGTCCCCGTCGGTGGCCGCGTCGCCGCTGTAGGTGAGCGTCTTCAGGATCGTGTCGTAGTCGCGGCCCTCGGTCGCGCAGTGTCCGCGCAGGACGTCGAGCTTGTGCCGGACCTCCCCGGGCGAGGAGGCGAACAGGTTGCAGGCGTCCCCGTACCGGGCGACCAGCCGCAGCGTCTTGCGTTCGCCCCCGCCGCCGATCAGGATCTCCGGGTGCGGCGCGCTGACCGGCGCCGGGAGGCACAGCGTCTCCGCCAGCCGGTAGTGCCGTCCCTCGAAGGCGCCGTTGTCGTGCGGGTCCCACATCCGCAGACAGATCCGCAGGGTCTCCTCCAGCCGCTCGAACCGCTCGGCGACCGGCGGGAACGGCACGCCCAGCCCCTCGTGCTCACGGTCGTACCAGGCGGCGCCGATGCCCAGCCAGGCACGGCCGCCCGACACCACGTCGAGGGTGGTGGCGATCTTGGCGAGCAGTCCGGGATGCCGGTAGGTCACGCCGGTCACCAGCGCGCCGAGCCGGACCGTGGAGGTGTGGGCGGCGAGGTAGGCCAGCGTGGTGTAGGCCTCCAGCATGGGCTCCTCGGCGCCGCCGTTGAACTCCATCTGGAAGTAGTGGTCCATCACGGACAGCCGGCTCACGCCCGCCGCCTCCGCCGCCTCGCCGGCCGCCGCGAGTTCGGCGCCCAGGGCGGGCGCGCCGCCCGAGTGACCGAACCGGTTGATGTGCACGCCCACCCGCATGTCCGTCTCCGTTCCTCGCCGCTGCGACCGACTCCGTCGACGCTAGGCGTTGGAGCGCTCTCGAAGTCAAGACACTCCTCCCGCCGGTCCCCGGACGGGGAACGCCGGGCAGGAAGCCGGTCACCCGGGCGTTCCGTCACGGCGGCCCCGGCGACCGCGCACCGCCCTCTCTGACGGGGCCGGCGGAACGCAGACTCTTCTCTACGACTCCTGCGGATGACGCCCCCGCCTCGGGCTGCGGGTGACCGGCCTCGCCCCGGGAACGGCGCTGGTCCCCCGCTCCGCCGTCCGCCACTCGGTCACCGCCGCCGACGAGAGCACCCGGGTCGTCCGGCACGAGGACCGGCACGCCGGACGGGAGCGGCGACGACGGCACACTCCCGCGGCGGCCTGAGCACGAAGGTTCAGCTCGCCGGCGACAGCCATGCGCGACCCCTGACCGGTCTGGCCATGCGAACGGACAGGCTCGCCGTCGCCTACCAAGCCGCACTCCACCTCGCCACCATCCTCAAGCGCCCGACGCTGATCACGAAGGCGTCGCTCAGTTCACCACAGCGACCGAACCGTCGAATGAACCATGCCGTCGCCGGCGGTCCGCGGGTCCTGCACGGTGTCGTCGCAGTAGTCCCTCAACTCCGTGGCTGCCTGTGCTGCGGCCGTGCAGCGACACCCCGTGGAGCTGAGCAGCCGCCGCAGAGACGGGACCTAGCGGCGCTTGAACTCCACCGGGCCCGCGTTCATCTCGATCGTGCCGTCGGGGTGCAGCAGCGGGCGGCGTTCCGTCATGCGGGCGCTGTAGGCCTCGACGTGGTGGATGGCCGCTCCGTCGGCGGAGGTGAAGTCGACGAGCGCGATGGCCACCCAGTAGCGGGTCTTGGTGTTCTCGTAGAGGGGGACGGTGACGGTGGAGCCGCGGCCGTCGTCGACGACGACCTTGGCGCCGAAGCTGCGGAAGGAGCCGAAGCCGTTGCTGACCGCGGAGTAGGCGCACAGCAGGACGTAGCCCTGTTCGTCGGGGCGCACGATCTGTACCGCCTCGCGGCCGGGAACGCGGGAGTCCCCGTCGAGGCGGATGTAAGGGCGGCCGGTGAGCGAGCCGAGGGACCGGTAGTAGACGACGTCGGCCTTCTTGCCCTTCTTGCCGGTCGCCGGCGTGGCGGAGGCCGCGGTCGCTCCGCCCGGCCGCAGCGGCTCGCCCTGCGGTACGTGACCGGACTTGACCAGGGTGCCCGGCGCCTTGGGGCCGCGCAGCGCCCTGGCCGCGGGCACGAACAGGGCGTACAGGTCGAGGTCGGCGCCCTGCCGGCGGCGCCGCTCGCTGCCGCCGTCCCACTCCAGCGCGACGGTGACGACGAGTTCGCGGTCGGCCTTGTCCAGGCTGAGGGAGACCTGGCTGCCCTTGTCGAGGCTGATCCTGCCGAGCGGGGGTTTGACGAGGTTCGGGCGGGTCGGGGCGGGGGGTGCGGCCGGGGTGGCCGGATGCGGTGCGGGTGTCTCGGGCGTCGGTGCCGAAGTCTCCGGTCGCAGTGCCGGTGTCTCCGGCTGCGGTGCCGATGTCTCCCGCCGCGGCTCCGCGGGCTCCTCCTCGGCGACCTCGATGCCGAAGTCCGTGGCCAGTCCCGCCAGTCCGTCGGCGTAGCCCTGGCCGATGGCGCGCAGCTTCCAGGCCGGGCCGCGGCGGTAGAGCTCCGTCAGCAGCACGGCGCGTTCGCCGTCGGTCAGGGGCGGCGGCCGGAAGAGGACCGCTTCGCCGCCGGCCTGCGTGGCACTCACTCGCACGTTTTTGACCTGCCGGAACGTGCGGGTGGCGTCGTCGGGGTCGCAGCTGGCCACCAGGACGACCCGGTCCACGTCGGCGGGCAGGGCGGCCGGATCCACCTCGATGCGTTCGGGACCGCCGGCGTCGGCGGCCAGGTGGCGGACGGCGCCGGACTCGGCGGACGGCTGGTTGTAGAACACCAGGTCGTCGTCGGACCTGACCTTGCCGTCCGCGGTGACCAGGAGGGCGCTGAGGTCGACCGCGTCGCCCTCCGCGGTCAGCTCCACGGTCACCGGTCCGGCGCCCATCGTGGTGTTCCCGCCCTTGCCCAGCTCCGGCATGCAACCCACCCCCGCACGATCTCCCCATCGATTCCCGCCACTGTGTCACACCGGGGACGGATCCGGCCCGACGGTGGCCTGCCGGGCCTCGCCCGAGGCGGAGGAAGGGGCGGGAGGTACGGGCCTCCGGCGGCGAAAGCCCGTACCGCCCGCCCCTTCCCGGACTGTCAGACCCGGGCCTGCGCGGGCTGCGGCGCCGGGTCGGCCTCCTTCGTGCCGGGCTCCGGGGTGCGTGCGGCGGGGATGAGGGCCGCGATGGCGGCGGAGACCAGGGCCAGCCCGCCGCCGGCGAGGAGCGCGGTGCGGAAGCCGTCCTCGGAGGCGAAGGTGTGACCGCCCAGGGTGGTCGTCATCTGCGCGAGGATCACGCCGATGACGGCGGCGCCGACCGAGGTGCCGAGCGAACGCATCAGGGTGTTGAAGCCGTTGGCGGCAGCGGTCTCCGACACCGGCACCGAGCCCATGATCAGGGCGGGCATCGAGCCGTAGGCGAGGCCGACGCCGCTGTTGATGACGATGCCGACCAGCATCAGGCCCCAGGCGGAGCCCATCAGCGGCATGGACAGGCCGTAGCCGGCGGCGATGACCAGTGCGCCGCAGATCAGGGTGAACTTCGGGCCGCGGGCGTTGGTGAGCTTCCCGCCGAGCGGGGAGACGAACATCATCATGATGCCGCCCGGCGCCATCCACAGACCGGCCGCGAGCATCGACTGGCCGAGACCGTACCCGGTGGCCTCCGGGAACTGCAGCAGCTGCGGCATGACGAGCATGCTCGCGTACATCGCGAAGCCGACGAAGACCGAGGCGACGTTGGTGAGCAGCACCCTGGGACGGGCGGTCGTGCGCAGGTCGGTCAGCGGGTCGGTGGTACGCGTCTCCCACAGTCCCCAGGCCGCGAACACGACGACCGCGGCGGCGAACAGACCGAGCGTGACGGCCGAACCCCAGCCCCAGTCGGCGCCCTTGGAGACCGCGAGCAGCAGGCAGACCAGGCCGGTGCCGAGGCCGAGGGCGCCGGGCATGTCGAAGCGCTGGCCCTTGGCGGCGGCGGGCACGTCCGGGATCAGGAACCAGATCAGGGGGGAGACGATGACGGCCATGCCGGCCGAGCCCCAGAACAGCACGCGCCAGCTCGCGTACTGGGCGATCGCAGCGGCGATGGGCAGGCCGAGGCCGCCGCCGATGCCCATGGACGCGCTGACCAGGGCGATCGAGGAACTGAGCTTTTCCGCCGGGACGACGTCCCGCAGGAGGGCGATGCCCAGCGGCACCATGCCCATGCCCATGCCCTGCAGCCCGCGTCCGACGATCATCGTCATCACGTCGGAGGCGACCGCGCACACCGCCGAGCCCGCAACCAGCGGCACCGCGCACGCCAGGAGCATGGGCCGCTTGCCGACGAGGTCGCCGAGCCGCCCGACGACCGGCACGCAGACCGCGCCGGCCAGCAGGGTGACCGTGATCACCCAGGCCGCGTTCGAGGCCGAGGTGTGCAGGATCTGCGGCAGTTCGGCGATGAGCGGCGTGACCAGGGTCTGCATGATCGCGGCGGTGATGCCGGCGAGCGCGAGCGTGGCGACCACGCCACCCGCGCGGGCCGTGGGCTGGGGGGCGTCCATGGGCGGACTCCTCGGCTTTCTGTCGGTCCCGGAGCGGAGGCCGGGATGATGAGGATGTGCATCGTACATGCGACGTGTATCAAGCACGCGATGTGGCGCGTGCACGACGGTGTGCCAGGATGGAGCGGCCGCCGCGGGACGTGCCCCGGGGCGGTCGCACGAACAGGAGGCTCGGGCACATGGAGAGGCCGACGCACGAGGTCGAGTACGAGCAGATGCTGCTCAGCCGCCACACGTTCCTGAGCCGGCGCGGGGGCCGTCGCCAGGACGGCGTGCTGGAGCGCAGCGCCTACATCCTGCTGAGCCGGATCCGGGTCCAGGGGCCGATGTCGATCGGGGAACTCAGCGACGCCTTCGGGCTTGACGCGTCCACCCTGAACCGGCAGACCGCGGCGGCGATGCGCGCGGGCCTCGTCGAGCGGATCCCCGACCCGGCGGGCGGCATGGCCCGCAAGTTCCGCCTCACCGACGAGGGCAGACGGCTGCTGGACGAGGAGCGCGAGGGCATCGTCGAGGTGCTGGACCGGGTGATGGCGGACTGGTCGGACGACGACATCGCCGCCTTCGCGGAGTACCTGCGACGCTTCAACCACGGCATCGAGCGCATCGGTGGCCGGCCGTGGCCGCGGCCGGTGGCTGCGCCGGGTGAGCGGGGCGAGCGGGGCGATTGAGTAGGGGGTGGCGGCAGTGCGGGGTGGCTCGCCGGCCTCGCCCGCCGTCTGCGCGCCTGAGTGGCGGGGTGGCCGACGCGGGCCCCAAGGGGTGGCGGGGCCTCGGGGGCGGGTGCGGGGCTGTCGTGGCTGAGCGCGCAGTCCCCGGCCCCTTCACGTACGTCACCCCGGCCTGGGACACAAGGCGGCGACCGCCGGGCTCGCCCCCCACGCCCGGGCGGCCGGGCCACAGTGGCGGGCGCGGCGCCGTCTGGGTTCAGCGCGCAGATCCCCGCGCCCCTTCACGCACGTCACCCCGGCCGGGGATGCCCGGCGGGCGCTCTTCGGCCCCCATACCTCTCCGCGCGACAGTGTTGCCCTTCCGACCGTACTGTGACCTAATCGGATGGCCATCAATACGGATCTTGGCGGTACCGTTTGCCGCGCCGGAGGGAGCGGCTCGTGATGGGCGGGGATGTGACCACGGACGACGAGGTCACGGCGGCCCCCGGCGGGCTGCTGGACCTTCTGAAGGTCGCGGCCGTGGTCCTGGACGGGACCGGGCACATCGCCCTGTGGAGCCCGGAGATCGAGCTGCTGCTCGGCCATTCCGCGGAGGAGGCCCTCGGGCAGCGCGCCGACATCCTCCTCGTCGCCCCCGAGAACCGTCACCGGGCCAGGGAACTGTTCACCGCGGTCCGTTCCGGGGGCCGGTGGGCGGGTGTCTTCCCGCTGCGGCACCGGGACGGTACGGAACGCCCCGTCGAGTTCCGCACGATGCGCCTGCTCGACCGCGACGGCCAGCCCCACCTGCTCGGTCTCGCCGCGGACGCGCCGACCGTCCGGGGCGTCGAGCGCGACCTGGCGCTCTCCCACAGCCTCGTCAACCAGAGCCCCATCGGCATCGCCGTCTTCGACACCGACCTTCGCTGGGTGGGCGTCAACCCCTCGCTCGAGCGCATGAACGGCGTACCGGAGTCGGAGGTGGTGGGCCGCCGGGTGAGCGAGGTGCTGCCGGGGCTGGACGTGGAGGCCATCGAGGCCCGCATGCGGCACGTCCTGGCGACCGGCAGCCCCCTGCTCGACCAGCAGACGGTCGGCCGTACGGCGGCGCACGCCGAGGACCGCGCGTACTCGGAGTCGTACCACCGCATCGAGGACACCAACGGCCGGGTGCTCGGTCTGGCGGTGGCCGTCCTGGACGTCACCGAACGCCAGCAGGCCGCGGCCGAGGTCGCCCAGGCCCGGCAGCGGCTGTCCGTGATCGCGGAGGCCGGGATGCGGATCGGCACCACGCTGGACCTCCGGCAGACCGCGCGGGAGCTGGCCGACGTCGCCGTACCGGACGTGGCCGACCTGGCCGCCGTGGACGTCCTGGAGTCCGTCGTGTCCCACGGCACCATCACGCCGGTCACGGGCAACGCCCCCGCCGAGTTCCGGGCGCTGGCCGTGGCGGCCGGCTACCCCACCGACGCCATCCACGCCGCCGACCCGGTCGGGGAGCTGGCCACCTACGGCTCCTCGCGGATCATCACCCAGTGCGTCCGCAACGCCCGCCCGGTGCTCGTCGAGCGCGTGGACGGGCGGATCATGCGGCGCATCGCCCGGGACGCCCGCGCCGCCCAGACGCTGCACGAGGCCGGCGTCCACTCCTATCTCGCGGTGCCGCTGATGGCCCGGGGCAAGGTGCTCGGCACCCTCAGCCTGTACCGCACCGTCAACGAGCGCCCCTTCGACGAACAGGACCGCGTCCTCGCCTGGGAGCTCGCCGCACGGGCCGCGATCTCCATCGACAACGCCCGGCTCTACGGGCGGGAACGCGCCACCGCCCTCACGCTGCAGCGCAGCCTCCTGCCCTCCGCGCCGGCCCAGCGGGAGGGTCTCGACATCGCCGCCCGCTACCGGCCCGCCCTGAGCGAGGTCGGTGGCGACTGGTACGACGTGCTGCCGCTCGGCCCGCTGCGCACCGCGTTCGTGGTGGGGGACGTGATGGGCAAGGGGGTCCAGGCCGCCGCGATCATGGGCCAGTTGAGCACCGCCACCCGGGCGCTGGCCCGCCTCGACCTTCCGCCGGCCGAGCTGCTGCGGCACCTCGACGACATCGCGGGCTCTCTCGGCGACGCGATCGCCACCTGCGTCTACGCCGTGTGCGACCTGGGTCGCGGCACCTGCGCCCTGTCCAGCGCCGGTCACCTGCCGCCGGTGCTGGCCAGGGCCGACGGCACCGCCGAACTCGTCGCCGTGCCCGGTGGCGTCCCGCTCGGGGTGGGCGGCGTGGACTTCGGGACCGTGGAAGTGGAGCTCGGCCCGGGCTCACTGCTCGCCCTCTACACCGACGGCCTGGTGGAGAACCGGGCGGAGCCGATCGACACCGGCCTCACGACGCTGACCCGGCTCCTGCAGACCCCGGGCGAGTCCCTGGAACAGACCGGCGAGGATCTCCTCGGCGCCCTGCGCCCCGAGCCCGACGACGACGTCGCGCTCCTGCTGGTCCGCGCCCGCGGCTGAGCGCGGACCGGCGGGGAGCCGGACGGCGGGACGGTCCGGGCCGGGCGCCTCACCTCGGCGAGGGGCACCGTCCCGCACGGTGCCCCCGCCGCCCCGCTCACGCCCAGGCGGTCACCGGCACGAACGAGCTGTCCTGCCGGAACAGGTCCGTGCCGTCCGTCTGTTCGACCCGTAGCTGGTAGTTGTAGTGCCGCAGGTAGTAGCCGGGGTAGTTGTACGACTCGAAGCGCACCGAGCCGCTCGCGGTGCCCGTGCGGGCGATGAACGTGGCGTCCCTGGCGAAGGCCGACGTGCCGTCGTTGGCGTCGAAGCGGGCACGGAAGGCGTAGTGGCGCAGGTAGTTGCCGGCCGCGTCGCGGAACGAGCAGCCGCCCGCGTCGGCCAGACCCGGTACCACGGTGAAGGTGGCGGCCTGCTTCTCGGCGGTCGTGCTGGAGCCTGTCACCACCGGGAGGTTGAGCAGGGAGGACTGCACCTGCCAGTGGCGGGTGGTGTAGTTGGCCGAGCGGAAGGAACGGGTGACGTTCTTGGCGAGGCTCACACCGCCGGACACCGTCTCCTTGATGACGGTGAAGTGGCGTGCCGTGCCCGAGATGCCCGGCAGGGCTTTGGGGGTGCTCCAGGTGGCGAAGGTGTCGTAACTGTCGCTGTAGTAGTAGTTGCCGTCGCCGTAGCCGTCGAAGAACAGCCGCCAGGCGCCGTTGTCGAGCTGTACGAGGGCCGGGCCCTCGCGGTAGCTGCCCCAGCCCGCCCAGTTGCCCGTGCGGGAGATGGTGTACGGGCCGGCGAGGTGGGTCGCGGTGCCGTACTCGATGTACTTGGTGGTCTCGTTCTTGGTGAAGGCGTGGTAGGTCGAGCCGATCCTCACGACGAACGTGTCGATGTGGTTCTTGCCGATGCCGGCCAGGGCGACCGGTGGACTCCAGGTGGTGAGCGCGGAGTCGGTGGCCCTCAGCAGGTACGGGGTGAAGATCCACTCGTCGTCCGTGGTCGAGCACGAGACGATCACGCTGACGCTGCCGTCGCCGTCGACGAACCACTCCGGCGCCCAGGCGCGGGACAGGTTCGCGATCGGGACCGTGTAGTCGTACAGGAAGGTCCAGTTGACCCGGTCGGTGCTGCGGGCGAAGCCGATGGTGGTGCTGACGTCCTGCCAGGTGTGGGTCGTGTAGGCGACGTAGTAGTAGCCGTTGGTGTGCTTGATGATGCTGGCGTCGCGGATGCGGTTGCCCGGCGGGGTGTAGGCGGAGGACTTGACGAGCCGGAAGTCGGTGGCGTCGTCCGACTGGTAGACGTTGACCGTGCCGTCGTTGCTGTTGAGGAACGGCACGATGGTGTAGCGGGTGGCCGAGCCGCTGGGCGGGGCGGCGGCGAGCGCCGTGCCGAGCAGGCCGGGCGTCTCGCCCAGCACGAGCGCCGAGGCGGGCAGCACGGCCATCGCGCGCAGCAGGGCGCGGCGGGACGGGGCGGGGGGACGGGTGGTCATGGGCGGCTCTCCCTACGGCTCGGGCACCCCTGTAACTCGGGGTTCGACATACCGAACACAGTTCGGAAAGTCGGTCAGAAGGTAGGGGGGAGACCCTCACCCGTCAATCCTTCGCGCAGCAACACACAGGCGTCCCACGGAAGCTGTAGCGAGCACGGAACTCGCCGCCGCGCGAGGGTCGTTCCGCGGGCCTCCTCCAGACGTTACCGTTCGGTAGTCACGACGACGTGCTCCCGGAGGTGTCCCGCATGACGCTCGACCGTTCCGCAGGCCTGTCGGACAGCGTCCGTGCGCTGGCCGACGGGGAGGTGTCCTCCCGCACGCTGGTCGAGCGGGCCCTGGCGCGGATCGAGGCGACCCAGGGCACCCTCAACGCCTTCCGGGTGGTGCGGACCGAGGCCGCGCTCGCCGAGGCCGAGGCGGCGGACCGGGAACTCGCCGCGGGCGTGCGCAAGCCCCTGCTCGGCGTCCCGGTGGCCGTCAAGGACGACATGGACGTGGCGGGCGAACCGACCGCCTTCGGCTGCCAGGGCACCCATCCGGTCGTCGCCGAGGACGGGGAGGCCGTACGGCGGCTGCGCGCGGCCGGTGCCGTCATCGTCGGCAAGACCAACACCTGCGAGCTCGGGCAGTGGCCGTTCACCGAGGGGCCCGCCTTCGGCGCGACCCGCAACCCCTGGAACACCGACCACACCCCGGGCGGCTCCTCCGGTGGCTCGGCGGCCGCGGTCGCGGCGGGTCTGGTGCCGGCCGCCCTGGGCTCCGACGGCGCCGGCTCGGTCCGCATCCCCGCCTCCTGGACCCACCTCGTCGGCATCAAGCCGCAGCGCGGCCGCATCTCCACCTGGCCGCGCGGCGAGTCCTTCCAGGGCATCACCGTCAACGGCACACTCGCCCGCACGGTCGCCGACGCGGCCCTCCTCCTGGACGCGGCGAGCGGCAACCACGAGCGCGATCCGCACCAGCCGCCGGCCGTCGACGCCTCGGCCGCCGTCGGCCGCGACCCCGGGCGGCTGCGCATCGCGCTCGCGCTGACGCCGCCGTTCACGGCGGTACCCGCCCGGCTGCGGCCCGAGGTGCGCGCCCGGGTCGTCGAACTCGCCGAGCGGCTCGCCGACCTGGGGCACACCGTCGAGGAGGCCGACCCGCCGTACGGGCGGATCGGGCTGACCTTCGTGCCCCGGGCGACCGCGGGCATCGCCGAGTGGGTCGCCGAGGCGCCCTTCCCCGCGCTGCTCGACCGGCGCACCCGCGGCGCGGCCCGGCTGGGCCGGCTCCTCGGCGGCGCCCCGCTGCGGGCGGCCCGGCGCGCGGAGGCGGTCCTGCACCGCCGTATCGGCGCCTTCTTCGGGACGTACGACGTGGTCCTCGCGCCGACGACGGCCGCTCCCCCGCCCCGGATCGGGGCCCTGCTGAACCTCGGCGGATTCGCCACCGACCGCGCCATCATCGCCGCGTGTCCGTACGCCTGGCCGTGGAACGTCCTCGGGTGGCCCGGCGTCAACGTGCCCGCCGGCTTCACACCCGGCGGGCTGCCGGTCGGGGCGCAGCTGCTCGGACCGGCGAACAGCGAGCCGCTGCTGCTGTCGCTGGCCGCGCAACTGGAGGCTCGGCTGCGGTGGCACGAGGTGTGGCCGCCGCGACCCGAGCCGGAGCCGGTCGCGAACGTCGCGGCCGGGTGACCGCGTTGCGCGCCTGCTCGGGCCCGTGGGGCGGGTCACCGTGACGGTCGGACCGCGCCCCGCACCCGCCCGAACGGGCCGTCGAGCGACGACGGCGACTGCGGCGCCGTCGCGGCCGATCGCGCAGTTCCCCGCGCCCCTTCACGTCCCTTGCCGGACCCGGAGACAGTGCAGACCCTGCCACCGGTCTCACCCGCCCCGAGCAGGCCTCCGCCGATCGGCCTCCCCGCACCCGCCCGAACGGGCCGTCGAGCGACGACGGCGACTGCGGCGCCGTCGCGGCCGATCGCGCAGTTCCCCGCGCCCCTTCACGTCCGTTGCCGGACCCGGAGACAGTGCAGACCCACGCCTCTTCCGGGGCCGTTGCCGGGGCGAAGACGGAGACGCCCCGGTCCGGTGTGGAGGGCAGGCTCTAGGGTGCCTCCGTGACCGCGTTTACCGAAGAGAACGTCCCGGGCCGGTTCGGGCCCTCCGCCACCACCGAGGCCGATCCCCGCGAGGTCGGCCGGGTGCGCACCGAGTACTCCCCCGCGCACGACGGCGACCCCGATCCCGGTGAGATCGTGTGGACCTGGGTGCCGTACGAGGAGAACGACGGGCGGGGCAAGGACCGTCCGGTGCTCGTCGTGGCCCGGGAGGCGGCGGGGACCTTCCTGGCCGTGCAGTTGTCCAGCAAGCGGCACGACGGCGACCGGGAGTGGGTCGCCATCGGCAGCGGCCCTTGGGACCGCTCCGGGCGGGACTCCTGGGTGGACGTCGACCGCGTTCTCAGGCTGCACGAGGACGGCATGCGCCGCGAGGCGTGCGCGTTGGACCGCATGCGGTTCAACCTGGTCCGGCACCGGCTGCACCAGCGCTACGGCTGGACCTGAAAGACCTTCTCGAAGGCGCCCCGCACCACACTCCCCGGCGTCCGGTCCAGCACCCCGAACACCACGTGCTCGAAGGTGCGTCCGAACCGCCCGCCGGGGCCCAGCAGCGCCCGGAACGCGCCCGCCACCTGCGCCGGGTCGTTGCGGAACACCCCGCAGCCCCACGCACCCAGCACCAGCCGCCGGTAGCCGTGGGCGGCGGCCGTCTCCAGGACGCGCTCGGCCCGCACGGCGAGGGCGCGGGGCAGTTCGGGCGCGCGCTCCGGTGCCGTACGCAGCACCACTCCGGCGTTCGGCGCGGCCGCCGTCAGGAATCCGGCGCCGAACGGCTCGTCGAGGAGGCGGCCGCGGTCGTCGCGGAAGACGGGCACGGCCGGTGAGTGGATGACCCGGTCGGAGTAGAACGGGTCGCGGTGGGCGCGGTGGTGGTCGTAGAACGCGCGAGCCTCGACCAGGCACGTGTACAGCGCGGAGGCGCGGCACAGGGCCTCCTCCTGGGCCTGCGCGCCGTTGAGGTAACCGCCGCCCGGGTTGCGGGCCGAGGCGAAGTTCAGTACGGCGACCGGTCCGCCGGGGGCGAGCCGGCGGGCGGCTTCCGTGCTGCTCTCGCCGGTGACCTCGACGAGCGTGTCGACGTCCGGGGAGGCGGGCACCGGGACCGGGTCCGGCCCCGTCATCCGCGTCCCCGCGCGCGCCGCCGCGACCGCCGCCGCGAGGGACACCTCCCGGCCGTCCGGCGCGCGGTAGGCGCCCGCCGTGACGATCTGCTCGGTCTCGCGGGCGATGCCCCGCAGACGCGCGCTCACGGCGCCACCCCCGTGGGCGCCGTGACCGCGCGCCGCGCGGCCCCTCCCGTCCCGTACGTCTCCCCCGTCGTGCTCATGAACGCATGGTGAGCGATGCTGGTCATGCGGTGCAACGGAGTTTCCGAGCTGCACAAACATGAACGAATCGCGGACTCCGGGTCCCCAAAGTACCGTTGTGCACCCTTGTGCGAATCCGGCCGAGGGTCTTGGGTGGGACGAGTGATGCCGGTCCGGCCCCCACCGACGCCGGACCGGTGGCATGGTGGAATCTCAGGAGGATCCCGACATGTCCGAAATACCGAGCACCGCATCGGTGGGCGACTGTACGGAGCCCCGTACGCCGCTCACCGAAGCCGAGGTGGAAGCCCTGGTCAAGGGCATCTGCTTCAAGACCGGACCGCCCCGCACGGTGGGGGCCGAACTGGAATGGCTCGTCCACGAGCTGCGCGCACCGCAGCTCCCCGTGACACCCGAACGGCTCGAAGCGGCCTACGCCGCCCTGCGGACCGTCCCTCTGAGGTCGGCGCTCACCGTCGAACCCGGCGGCCAGCTGGAGCTGAGCTCGCCGCCCGCCGCCTCCCTCATGGAATGCGTCGCCACCCTCTCCGCCGACCTGGCCGCCGTCCGCCCGGTCCTGCGCGAGGCGGGACTCGCCCTCACCGGCCTGGGCACCGACCCCTGGCACCCGCCCCGGCGATTCCTGCACCAACCCCGCTACGACGCCATGGAGGCGTGCCTCGACCGCACCGGACCGGCCGGGCGGGCGATGATGTGCACCTCGGCCTCCGTGCAGGTCTGCCTGGACGCCGGCTACGAGGAGCCCGGTCCGCTGGGGCACGAGCGGCGCTGGCGGCTGGCACACACCCTGGGCGCAGTCCTCGTCGCCGCGTTCGCCAACTCCGCGCTGCTCGACGGCACGCCCACCGGCTGGCGCTCCACGCGGCAGCTGCTGTGGATCGAGATCGGCGCGGGCCGCGCGGGCGCTCCCCCGCCGGACACCGAGCCGCGCGCGGCCTGGGCCCGGCACGTCCTGGACGCTCCGGTGATGTGCGTACGCCGCGACAGCGGGCCGTGGGACGTGCCCGACGGGCTGACGTTCCGGGAGTGGACGCGGAAGGGGTCGCCCACCAGGGCGGACCTCGACTACCACGTCTCCACGCTGTTCCCGCCGGTCAGACCGCGCGGCCACCTGGAGCTGCGCATGATCGACGCGCAGCCCGGCGACGACGGCTGGATCGTGCCCGTCGCCGTGACGACGGCCCTGTTCGACGACCCGGAGGCGGCCGAGAGCGCCCACCGTGCGGTGAAGCCGCTGGCGGAGCGGGCGATGTCCCTGCCCGCCCCGCACAACCCGCTGTGGATGGACGCCTCCCGTGCCGGGCTGACCGACCCCGAGCTGCACGAGGCCGCCGTCGCCTGCTTCACGGCCGCCCTGGAGGCGCTGCCCCGGCTCGGCGCGACCGACGCCGTCATGGAGGCCGTCACCGCCTACCGGGACCGCTACGTCCTGCCGGGCCGCTGCCCCGCCGACGACCAGCTCGACCGCCTGCGCGGCACCGCCGCCGCCCACGGGAAGGACATCCGCCCATGACCGACCTCCCCCTGGACACCGACGCCCGCACGGCCACCGGGACCGACGCGGCTCCCGCCTCCCGTTCCGGCCACGAAGCCGACACGCTGCGCGCACGCGCGCTCGCCTCGCTCATCACGGCCCGGGAGCGCACCACGCTCCTCACCACCTGCGTCGAGGGTCCGGATCTCACCGCCCAGCACTCCCCGCTGATGTCCCCGCTGGTGTGGGACCTCGCGCACATCGGCAACCAGGAGGAGCTGTGGCTGCTGCGCGCGGTGGCCGGCCGCGAGGCGATGCGCCCCGAGATCGACGGCCTGTACGACGCGTTCGAGCACCCGCGCTCCGAACGGCCCTCCCTGCCGCTGCTGCCGCCCGAGGAGGCCCGCCGGTACGCGGCGGAGGTGCGCGGGCGGGCCCTGGACGTGCTGGAGTCGGCCGACTTCCACGGCACCCGGCTGACGGAGGCGGGCTTCGCCTTCGGGATGATCGCGCAGCACGAGCAGCAGCACGACGAGACGATGCTGATCACCCATCAGCTGCGCCGGGGCCCGCAGGCCCTCACCGCCCCCGACCCGGACCCGGCACCCCTGTTCACCGGCCCGTCCGAGGTCCTCGTCCCGGGCGGCCCGTTCACCATGGGGACCTCGGCCGAGCCGTGGGCCCTGGACAACGAGCGCCCCGCGCACGCCCGCGAGGTGGCGCCCTTCTACATCGACACGACCCCGGTGACGAACGCGGCCTACCAGGCGTTCATCGACGACGGCGGCTACGACGACGAACGCTGGTGGACGAGGGAGGGGTGGGCGCACGTCCGCGCGAACTCCCTCCACGCCCCGCTGTTCTGGCGCCGTGACGGCCGGCAGTGGCTGCGCCGCCGCTTCGGCGTCACCGAGGTCGTACCGCCCGACGAGCCGGTGCTGCACGTGTGCTGGTACGAGGCGGACGCCTACGCCCGCTGGGCCGGACGGCGGCTGCCCACCGAGTCGGAGTGGGAGAAGGCGGCACGGTACGACCCGGCGACCGGCGGGTCGATGCGCTACCCGTGGGGCGACGCCGACCCCGCGCCCGAACACGCCAACCTGGGCCAGCGGCACCTGCGTCCGGCCCCGGCGGGCAGCTATCCGGCCGGCGAGTCGCCGCTGGGGGTGCGCCAGTTGATCGGCGACGTGTGGGAGTGGACGGCGAGCGACTTCCTGCCTTACCCCGGCTTCCGGGCGTTCCCGTACAAGGAGTACTCGGAGGTGTTCTTCGGTCCCGAGTACAAGGTGCTGCGCGGCGGCTCGTTCGCGGTGGACCCGGTGGCCTGCCGGGGAACGTTCCGCAACTGGGACTACCCGATCCGCCGGCAGATCTTCTCCGGCTTCCGCACGGCTCGTTCGGGGGACGCCTGATGTGCCGTCATGTGGCTTACGTAGGCCCCGAGGAGCCGCTCGGCCGGCTCCTCGTGGAGCCCGCGCACGCCCTGTACCGGCAGTCCTGGGCGCCCCGGCGGCAGCGCCACGGAACCGTCAACGCCGACGGTTTCGGCGTGGGCTGGTACGCCGAGGGAGATCCGGTGCCCGCCCGCTACCGCCGGGCCGGCCCCATCTGGGCGGACCTGTCCTTCGCCGACCTGGCGCGGGTCGTGCGGACCGGGGCGCTGCTGGCCGCCGTACGGGACGCGACCCTGGCCGGGGCGGACGCGGAGGCCGCGGCGGCGCCGTTCGCCGCGGGGCCGTGGCTGTTCAGCCACAACGGGGCGGTCAGGGGGTGGCCCGGCTCCCTGGAGTCCCTGGCCCGCGGTCTGCCGGCGGCCGAGCTGCTGTCGATGGAGGCCCGCAACGACTCGGCGTTCGTGTGGGCGCTTGCCCTCGCCCGGCTGCGCGCCGGGGACACGGAGGGGCAGGCGCTGGCGGACACCGTGCAGGAGGTCGCCGCGGCGGCACCCGGTTCCCGTCTGAACCTCCTGCTCACCAACGGCGAGGCGATCACCGCGACGGCCTGGGGCGACACCCTCTGGTACCTGACGGGTGCCGGCCGCACGGTCGTGGCCTCCGAGCCCCACGACGACGATCCGCACTGGCAGGAGGTCCCGGACCGCACCCTGCTCACGGCGACCCGCACCGAGGTCCTGCTCACCCCGCTCAAGGAGCCGGAGGCGGACACGAACCCCTCCCCCACTCCCGGCTCCGCTCGACCGGGGGGACACCCATCACCCGAGGAGACCGGCACGTGAGCCTGTTCCACATCACCCGTACCCTCCCCGAGGACGCCACCGAGGCCGCCCTGCGCGCCGACGTCCGGCACGGCCTCACCGGCGCCTTCAAGACGCTCCCGCCGAAGTGGTTCTACGACGCGCACGGCAGCGAACTCTTCGAGCGGATCACGGAGTTGCCCGAGTACTACCCGACGCGGGCCGAGCGCGAGATCCTCCTGGACCGCTCCGAGGAGATCGCCGCCGTGGCCGGCGCCCGCACCCTCGTCGAACTGGGTTCGGGCTCCTCGGAGAAGACCCGCCACCTCATCGCCGCGCTCACCGGCCTGCACACGTACGTGCCGGTCGACGTCAGCGAGAGCGCCCTCACCGGGGCCGGGCACGCCCTGATCGCCGAGCGGCCCACCCTGCGCGTCCACGCCCTCATCGCCGACTTCACCGCCCCGCTGACCCTGCCGGACACCCCGGGCCCGCGTCTGCTGGCGTTCCTCGGCGGCACGATCGGCAACCTGCTGCCCGACGAGCGCGCGGCCTTCCTCGCCTCGGTCCGCGCCCTGCTGGCACCGGGCGACGGGCTGCTCCTCGGCACCGACCTGGTCAAGGACGAGGGGGTGCTGGTCCGGGCGTACGACGACGCGGCCGGGGTGACGGCCGCGTTCAACAAGAACGTCCTGGCCGTCGTCAACCGCGAGCTCGGCGCCGACTTCGACCCCGACGCCTTCGACCACGTCGCCCTCTGGGACGCGCAGAACGAGTGGATCGAGATGCGGCTGCGGTCCCGGACGGCGCAGACCGTCAAGGTTCCCGCGCTCGACCTCGCCGTCGACTTCGCCGCGGGCGAGGATCTGCGCACGGAGGTGTCGGCGAAGTTCCGGCAGGAGGGCGTGCGGGCCGAACTGGCCGCAGCGGGAATGGAGTTGACCCACTGGTGGACGGACCGCGCGGAACGCTTCGCACTGTCGCTGAGCGTCGTGCGCTGAGCGTCGTACGCCGAGCGTCGCCGAGCGGCAGCCGGCCCACCGGGTCAGCGGGGCGCGTTCGGGGGCGCGGCGGGGGCGGCGGGCGGCGCCGGGACCGGGGGGGCCGCCTGATCGACCGATGCCTCCGGTGCGGCGGGCGGGGCCGACGCGGACGCGCCGCCGGTGCCGTTGCCGGATCCGTCCAGGCAGTCGACGAAGCGGACGACGTCGGACCGGGCGCCGCCCGCGGCGATCACGAAGTCCTCCGCCGGGTGGCTGCGCAGCAGGCACATGTCGTAGCGGGCGACGGCCGGAAGGGCTTCCCTCCGGCCGTCCGTCCGGTACTCGTGACGGCCGACCAACTGGCAGGAGTCGTAGCGGATCAGCGGCCCCCGCGGCCCCACCGTGTAGACGTGCGGACGGATGCCGGTGGAGAAGGACTTGAAGGCGAGTCCGGTGTCGTCGCAGTCGCTGAAGTGGACCGTCCCGCTGCGCCAGGCGCAGTCGATGACGCGCACGTGCGGATTGCGCACCTCGAACCGGATGTCCTCGGCGTGGAACCGCTGCACCGAGTCGTGGTGCCGGCCGACGGGGAAGCGGAAGAAGGTGCTGGTGATGCCGTACTCCCCGGTGCTGCGCGGGCGGGTGCCGGTGATGATGTAGGAGCCGCCCCGACAGGTGATCGAGCCGCCGTAGGGGAACTCCAGGAAGTTGCCCCACTCGTACTCGACCTTCATGTCCGTGAACCAGTAGTTGAGGAACTGGTCCTGGTCGTTGGGGTGCGCCTGTCCGCGCCGTGAGAGGCCCGCGTACAGGAAGGCCCGCCGGTAGCTGCCGCCGACCCGGCAGGCCTCCCAGCGCATCTCCGAGTTGGTGTCGTTGCCGTCCAGGGCGAGCCCGTACTCCCACTCCCCCATCCACTCGCACTCCGAGAAGCGGTAGTCCTGCGCCTGCCCGGTGGAGTACGAACTGAAGAAGGAGGCGCCGGGCGTGGCCGAGCGGAACTGCATGCACTCGAAGGAGACGTTCGACCAGATGTCCTCGTTGCGGCAGAGGAAGGAGCCGGGGCCGGTGGCCGGCCGGAAGACGAGGCTGGTCATGCGCTTGCCCGCCCCGAGGAAGCGCAGACCGTTGGCGGCCCGCAGCGGAGCGACGCCGTTCAGCAGCGCGTGCGGGCGGGTGATGAGGAACTCGCCGGGGGGAATCTCGATCACCGTGCGCCCGACACCGCGGCTCACCCGGGAGACCGCGAGCGAGTAGGCCCTCTCGAACGCCGGGCTGGCATCGGTCCGTCCGTCGCCCACCGCTCCCAGGTCGCCGACGTTGATCACCATCGGCAGCCGGGCGGCCGAGCCGTTGCGGCGCGGTACGGCGGGGCGGGGCGGCACCCCCGGGCGGGGCGGGACCCCGGGGCCGCCTTCCGGTCCCACGGCGGCGGACGCGTTGTGGGCGGTCAGGGCCGTCGCGGCGAGCACCGACACTCCGCCACGCAGGAGATGCCGACGGCTGACACGAGACATCCCGCCTCCCCGTTCTGCCATAATTGCCTTCTTTCCAACGATTTCTCAATAAAGGAGGGAAATGACCGAGTTTGTCGAGGTGCTCAGACAGTTGTCGGCGGCACAGAAGCCCGCGAAAGGAGTTTCGCTCTACACCCGGTTCGTCAACCGGCCGGCCGGCCGGGTCCTGGCCGCCCTGGCTTACCGGGTGGAGGCGACGCCGAACCAGCTGACCGTCCTCGGCGCCCTGTTCACCTTTCCGGCACTGGCGGCGGTGGCCCTGCTGCCGCCCGGCCCCGAGATGGCGCTCTGTGTCGGCGCGGCCCTGATCGTGGGGTTCGCGCTGGACTCGGCGGACGGTCAGCTGGCGCGCGGGCAGCGCTCGGGGAGCCCGTCGGGCGAGTGGCTCGACCACGTCCTGGACTGCGTCAAGATCGTCGCCCTCCACCTGGTGGTGCTGGTGTCGTTCTACCGGTTCTTCACCCTGCCCAGCGCGGCCTTCCTGCTGGCGCCGATGGTCTTCCAGCTCGCGGCCGTGGTGATCTTCTTCGCCGGGATCCTGACGGAGAAGCTCAAGGGACGGACGCGGGGCGAGGCTCCGGCCGGGTCACCCCCGGCGCTGCGCTCCGTCCTGCTCCTGCCGGTCGACTACGGCGTGACCTGCGTCGCCTTCCTATTCCTGGGAAGCCAGCAGATCTTCCTTTCGGTGTACTGCGCGCTGCTGCTGGCCCACGTTCTGTTCATGGCCGCCTTCCTGGTGAAGTGGTTCCGGGAGCTGCGCTGAGGGGATCTCCGGCGGCTGGTGGGTGGAGAGCAGTTTCAGGGCGCTGCGCAGCAGCGTGCTGGAGGTGTGCATGGTGTAGGGGAAGTAGACGACCTCGACGCCGACCCGGGCGAAGCGCCGCTCGAACTCCTCCCACTTGGGGGTGCCCCGCCAGTCGTCGCCCTTGAAGATGACGTGGAAGCCGATCCGCTTCCACGTCAGCAGCTTGTCGACCTCCGACTCCACGACGACCTCGTCGACGTAGCGCACACTGCGGACGATCTCCAGGCGCTCGGCGAGCGGGACGACCGGGACCTTGCCCTTCAGACGGGCGGTCAGCTCGTCGGAGGTCACCCCGGCCACGAGCCGGTCGCAGTGCCGGCGGGCCTCGCGCAGGATGTTGAGGTGCCCGATGTGGAACAGGTCGTAGACGCCGGGCGCGAATCCGATGAGGGTCACCGCGGATCGCCCTCCGCTCGATTCTCGGCCGCCTGGGCCGTTTTCGCCGGCTGCGCCGGCACGGTCACGTACAGGGCGGCGGACTTGGGGGAGGTGTTCGTCCCGTCCGTCACCTCGATCTCGTACCGGTGGCGGCCGGCGGGCGCGGAGTCGGTGTGGGTCATCCGCGGAAGATCCCAGTAGGTGGACTCCTTCGTCCGCTGCGCCACGAGCTTGCCGTCACGGTAGATGCGGTACGTCAGTGACGCGTCGTCCCGGTCCCAGGAGGCGCGCCAGGCGAGGGTGGCCTTGCCGGGGTCGGTGTCGGCCAGCGACAGGGCGGGAACCTTCGGCGCTCCGGTGTCGCGGCTCCCGAAGCGGGTGAGGCCCTGCTGCGGTGCGTCGTTGACCAGGGTGAACTCGCCGCCCGCCCACAGGACCCCCTTCGACAGGGCCAGGGCGCGGGGGCCCACGTGCTCGCCCACACCGTCGTTGGTGTCGGGGAACCAGTGCAGGATCTTGCGGGTGTCGAGCGACTGGACCAGCAGGTGCTGCCGGTCCCCGCGCTCCGGGAAGCCTCCGGGCGTGGCGTGGCAGTCGTGCGCGTGCGAGGCGCTGTAGAGGAGGCCCTTGTAGGGCAGCAGGGCCTGCGTGGCGCCCCGGCAGGTGTCCTTCCACACCATGGTGCCGTTGGTGAGGCGGCCCGCGATCCGGCCGTCGAAGATGCCCGGCCCGTGGCCCTCGGCGCCCACGAAGAAGCGGGTGTTGTCGCGGGCGATCGCCTTCACCGAGGACAGCGGCGGGAACCAGCCCGGATATCTGAGAACCGTCTTGCCGGTGGTGGGGTTCAGGGTGACCAGCGAGCGGGCTCCCTGTCCGTTGACGGCCTCGAAGTCGCCTCCGACGAAGAGCCTCCCGTGCGAGAGGGCGGCCGCCAGGGCGCGCACCGGCTGGTCGACGTCCGCGCGGAAGGGCAGCAGGGAGCCCTTGGGGGTGAGGGCCGCGACCCGGTTCCTGGACTGGCCGCCGACCCGCCCGAAGTCGCCTCCCAGGTAGATCGCCTTGTCGGTCGTCTCGATGGCCCGGACGGTCGCGGACACGGACGGCCGGAAGGTCTTGCTCAGGGTGCAGTCGGACGTGTCGAGGGCGATCGCGTTGGCCACACGGGTGGAACCGACCTTGCTGAAGGAACCGCCCACGTACAGCACCCGGCCGTCGGGGGAGGCCTTCATGGCCCGCACGGTGTGGTTGTGGCCGGTGAACGCCGGGGCGCAGGGCAGGAGTTTGCCGGTCACGGCGTCGAAGGCGGCGAAGTTCTGGCGCTTCACCTGCTGCTGTCCGGGGGCGGCTCCCGGGGGGCGGACGGTTTCGAAGGTCCCTCCGACGTAGACGACGCCGTTCGCGGCGGCCAGCGACCAGACGATGCCGTCCGTCTGCCAGGTGGCCAGCGGGTCGGCGGAGAAGGCGGGTTTTCCGTCGGCGGCCGCGGCGAGGGAGGCGTCGAGGAGGGCGGTGGTGCCGCACACGAGTGCGGTGGCAGCGACCCTGGCGACCGGCTTCGTACGGAGTTTTCTCAGATACAAGGGAGACCCCGGATGGCAGTGAGGTGAGGGGAGTGACGCCGACTGGGCGGGGCCGGACGGTACGACCGTGACTGGGCTCATGCGGCGCGTCGGCGCAGCACTCCGACCAGATCGCCCACCCTCAGCGACGTCCGATATCGCCACAAAGTAATACCAAATACCCCCAACCCCAAACCCATTCCGGCGGCGAGTCCTGACGGAGTGTCACCCTCCGACAGCCGGGTGGCGGCCAGCACCAGCGCGGTGACCAGTCCGAGGGCGACGGCGGTCGCGTAGCCGCGGTCCACGGTCCGGAAGCCGAGGCGGAACCGGATGAGCACGGCCGCCGTGAGGTTCTCCACGACGATGGCCGCGCCCCAGGACACCGCGGCGCCGAGCACGCCCCAGGCCGGTACGGCGAGCACGCCGACGGTGAGCTGCACCGTGAACGCCGCGGCGGTGACCGCGAGATGCCAGGAGCTCTTGCCGGCCATGAGCAGCACGGTCTGGGCGTTGCCGACCGCGACATTGACCGCCGACGCGGCGCACAGCACCACCAGGGCAAGGGAGCCGCCGGCGAACTCCGGCCCGAAGACGGACAGTACGGTCCCGGGGAAGCAGGCCACGATGGCGAAGAGCGGCCAGGAGAAGAGCACCGTCCAGCAGGTCGAGACCCGGTGCAGGTCGTGCGCGTCGGCGGTCCCGTCGACGGCCAGCAGCCGGCTGAGCTCGGGTGCGACGGCGAGCCGGACGGCGAGCTGGACGAGGGTGCCCGCGGTGACGACCCGGCCGATGGCCGTGTACACGCCCGCCTCCCCGGCCGTGGCCAGGACGGACAGCAGGATGACGCCGACCCAGACCGCGCTGATGTCGAAGACGGAGGAGACCGCGCGGGGTGCGGCGAAGCCCCAGAAGGACCGCCAGGGCACCGTCGGGTTCCCCTCGCCGGGCGGGGTGGGACGGCCGGCGCGGCAGCGGCGCAGGCAGAGCCACGAGGCCACGGCCCCGGCCAGTGCGGGCAGCAGCCAGGCCGACGCCAGGGACAGCACGCCGGGCGCGCACCAGGCCACGGGGACGGCGATCAGCACGCGCAGGACGGGTTTGCCGATCTGTTCCACACCGACGAACGGCACCACCGTGCCGTAGCCCCGGGTGGCGCCGAGCAGCACCATGCCGACGGTGGCGGCGGGCAGGAAGAGCCCGAAGAGCCGGACCAGGTCGACCGCGTCCGCGGCGGGCAGGTGCGGCAGGAGCGTGGTGGCCACCGAGGGGGACAGCAGCAGGGGCACGGCGGCCGCGGTACCGGCGATCGCCGCCGGCGTGACGGCCGTGCGCAGCAGCGCGTCCACCGAGCGGCCGTCGTCGACGGCGAGGTCGCGCGGCACGAAGCGCACCAGCCCGGTGTCGGCGCCGAGCTTGCAGGCGTTGCTGAGGATGGTGAACAGGGCGACGCCGGTGAAGATCGCCCCCGCCCCCTGCGCCCCGACGGCCCGGGTGATCAGGCCGACGAGGACGAAGGAGAAGACGGCGTTCGCGACGGAACCCGCCATCCCCCACCACCCGCCCCGCGCGGTCGCGGCCACCCCGCTCGGGGCGGCGGTCCCGGCACGGGGGCGAGTGGTCGCTTCGGGAGCGGTCATCGCCGCGAGACGCTCAAGGTGCTGTCCTGCGCGGGAAGTTCCATGCTCCCGGTGTCGGCCTGCGACACGGGGCCGGACTTCGCGCGGCGGCGCAGACCGCGCAGACGCAGGCGCCGGCCCGGCCGCCCGGTGTCGAGCACGGCCCCGATGAGGCGCCCGCCGGAGCAGCCGATCAACTCCTGCACCTGCCGGAGGTCGTCCCGCCGGGTGGTGTTGAGGCCGGCGACCACGAGGATGCCGTCGACGCGCTGCGCGACCGCCAGCGCGTCGGCCTGCGTGAGCAGGGGCCCGGTGACGACGACGGTGGAGGAGTCGGGGTCGGCGAACGCCGTCCGGTAGCGCGGGCCGTCGCCGCCGCCGGAGGAGAAGGCGAACCGGCCGTCGACCTCGGCGTCGACGAGGACGCTCCCGGCGGGCAGGAAGGCCTCCTCCAGGGTGGGGGCCTCGTACGGCCGCAGCGGCAGTCGCGTGGCCAGGCCGCTGGTGTCGGGGGAGGTGTCCATCAGCAGCACGTCGTTCCCGGCCTCCGCGAGGGCGGCGCCCAGGTTGGCGGCGACCTCCTCGGCGTCGCCGGCGTTGCGGGGGGCCACCACGAGGACCCGGCCGGTGCCACCGGCGCCGTCGGCCTGCCGCATCCGGAAGGCCAGGGCCCGGTACGCCTCCGTGCGGGGGCTGCGGGTACGACCGACGGTCAGCAGGGCCTCGTCTCCCCCGTCGTCGGAGGGCAGGATGCCCAGCACCGGCGCGCGCAGTGCGGTCTGCACCTCGCCGACCGACCGGACCCGGTTGTCCAGGGCGGAGCGCACCCAGGCGAGCACGATGCCGAGGAGCAGCCCGCACACCAGCCCGATGACGAGCAGGGTCCGCAGGCCGGGTCCCACGGGAAGGGTGGGGGCGGTGGCCCGCCGGACGACGTCACCGCCGTCGGTGTCGCGGGACTTGATGTCGAGGACGCGCTTCTGCAGGTTGTACAGCTGGTTCTGCGTGGCGGGCTTGGCCGTCGCACGCTCCAGCTGATTGGAGTTGAGGCGCTCGTTCAGTACGCCGATCTGCTGCTCCAGAGCGCGGGTGGCCCGCCGTACCGCGGCGTCGTTGCGGCTCTTGCGGTCGGCGAGGTAGGCCTCGGCGAAGGCGTTGGCGCCGCGCGCCGCGCGCTCGGGCGACTGGGCGGTGAACTCGAAGCGCAGCACCTGCGACTTCAGCGGGTTGGTGACCCGCACCCGGGCCGCGAGGCTGCTGGCCTGGTCGTCGGGCCGGCCCTGGATGCGTGCCGCGCGCCAGGCGACGGCCGCGCTGCCGGCGATCCGCTGCTCCGTGGTCATGCTGACCTGGTTGTCGGCGGCGACGCCGACCGTGCCGAAGGGGTCGGTGGTGGAGCGCACGAGGACTTCGCTGGTGGCGGTGTAGGTGTGGGCGCGCAGCAGGGACAGGGCCAGTCCACCGAGCACCCCCACGAGGATGCCGACCGCGATCAGGACACGGTGCCGCAGGATGCGGCGCAGTTGGTCGCGTAGCTGGTCCGGCTCGTCGTACCGGTCGTCGAATGGAATGGGGCCGGTCACGGGTGCCCTCCTGTTCCGGGAATCGATGCATGACGAATGGGTGCGGTCGGCGCCGCCGATGAGGGGAACCGGGATGCCCGCGCGGTACGGGTGCTGATGAGCAGCGGAACGGCCACCAGGAGCGTCAGCGGGCCGGCGATGCCGAGCAGGCTGCCGCGCAGGAAGACCATCTGGTAGAAGGCGAAGGCCGGGACCAGGAGCGCCGCGAGGGTGCCCCGCTGGTCGCGCAGCAGGTGGCGTACGTCGTCCACGCGCCGGCCGACCGCGCCGAGCAGGCAGAACACGACGACCACGGCGAACGGGCCGGCCCACAGGTAACTCTCGATCCACAGGGGCGCGGAGAGGTTGAGGAACTCGTATCCCGCGTACCGGGCCAGGGCGATGCCGGTGTCCTCGGGTTTCTCCGGCCACATCGAGCGCGGCACCATGAACAGCGGCGGGCCCAGCGCGTCCTCGGGGTGGAACCCGTTGTCCCGCGCGTAGTCGATGCCGGTCTGCACCTGCTGGAAGGCGTCGTAGTCGCCGTTGGTGGTGAACTGATCGGTGAGGGAGACGATGGCGACGTCCTCCCGGTCGCTGTAGCGGAAGTAGTCGCTGTAGGGGAAGACGACCAGGAGCGCGGCGATGAGGGCGGCCGCCGTGGCGCGGAAGGCACGGGGCCGGCACAGCCGGGGCAGGGTGAACAGCAGCGTCAGCAGGACCGTGCCGATCCAGAACCTCGGCTTGCTGATGGGGTTGTTGACGATGGCGTTCAGCACGAGGAGCAGCGGCAGCAGCAGGCCGCGCAGACCGCGCAGCCAGCGGTCGCCGCGCTTCGCGCGCGGGACGTGCAACAGGCCCAGGAGCGCCCAGAACGCCGGCACGGACAGCGACCAGCTGAGCAGGACCTGCAGGAAGGCCTCCTGCGCGTTGCCCATCGCGCCGGCCTCGGTGATGGCCTGACGGCTGGTGAAGTAGGCGCCGAGCCGACCGGGTTGGCGCGAGATCAGCAGCACGGCGAAGGCGAGGGCGATCCCGCAGAGCGCCACCAGGCGCCAGGGAGCGAGACGGCGGGAGAGCAGTCGCTCCAGGAACCCCGGCGGCGCGGCGGTCGCGTCGGCCGGCCGGCGACGGGTGGCGAGGGCCGTTCCGGCGCTGTAGGCGAGGAGCCCCACTTCGACGACGGCCACGGCCTCGAATGCGGTGGTCTCACCGGTCCGGTAGGGCCACGGGTACGCGTCGACGGTGAGCATCGCCAACGGCGCGAGGCCGAGCCAGATGTAGGCGAAGACCCAGAAGCCGAAGGCGACGAGCCGCACCGTGGGCGCCGTCAGCACACGGGCGAGAGCACCACCGGTGTGCGCCACGACGACGCCCTGCAGGGCGAGTGCGGACGTCAGGCGCATGCCTTCCGACTGGAGGATCAGCCCCGGCAGCAGGACGGTGAGGAGCACGGCCCAGAGGCAGACCGCAGCCACACTGCGGACGCGAGCGTCCTGCATCCCGACCTCTCTGCCGAGCAAGTTTTCAGGCTGAAACATCACCGAACGATATATAGCGCTCTTACTTCGCAAATCGCCCCAGGCGCGCACAGATCATTAACTTCGATACATAAGCCCCCGAACAGAGTCATCGGGTGATCTTAGTTATGGGCGGCGCGCCATTCACCCCAAATTATGACAAGTCTGCATAGCTTATCGCGCAGGTCGCCGCCAGCCCCGTGCCGTACCGGCACCGCAGGCCGCGGGCGGACCGACCGACCGCACATCACATCTCGGGATTCCCAAGGGAGTTGCGCATGAGCAAGCAGGTCGACGTCGTCGTCGCCGGAGGCGGGGGATTCATCGGCGGTCATCTCGTGGGCGACCTTCTCGCCCAGGGGCTGACCGTCCGCTCCATCGACATCAAGCCCCGGCACGAGTGGTACCAGGTCCACCAGGACGCCGAGAACGTGGTCGCCGACCTGTCGCTCCTCGACAGCGCCCGCGCGGGGGTCCGGGACGCCCGGCAGGTGTACATGCTGGCCGCCGACATGGGCGGCATGGGCTTCATCGAGAACAACAAGGCCGCCTGCATGATGTCGGTGCTGACCAGCACCCACATGCTCCAGGCGGCGCACGAGGCCGACGTGGAGCGCTACTTCTACTCCTCCTCCGCCTGCGTGTACGCCGCCGGCAAGCAGACCGACCCGGACGTCACCGCGCTCAGGGAGGAAGACGCCTACCCGGCGCAGCCCGAGGACGGCTACGGCTGGGAGAAGCTGTTCTCCGAGCGCATGTGCCGGCACTACACCGAGGACTACGGGTTCGTCACCCGCGTCGCCCGGTACCACAACGTCTACGGCCCGCACGGCACCTGGACCGGCGGGCGTGAGAAGGCCCCGGCCGCGGTGTGCCGGAAGGTGGCCGAGGCGGTCCTCTCCGGCGACCACCGGATCGAGATCTGGGGCGACGGACTGCAGAGCCGCTCCTTCATGTACATCGACGACTGCCTCCACGGCAGCCAGATGATCATGAACGGGGACAGCGGCGTCCCGGTCAACCTCGGCTCCTCGGAGCTGGTGACCATCAACCAGCTCGTCGACATCGTCGAGCGGATCGCGGGCGTCCGCTGCGAGCGCACCCACCGGCTCGACGCCCCGCAGGGCGTGCGCGGCCGCAACTCCGACAACACCCTGATCCGCGAGATCTACGGCTGGGAACCCTCGGTCACCCTGCTCGACGGCTTGGAGCGGACCTACGCCTGGGTCTACGACCAGGTCAAGCGCTCCCAGCAGTGAGAGCCGACCGAGTACCAGGACACGGAGAGGCGATGAGGATCCTCGTCCACGACTACAGCGGCCATCCCTTCCAGGCCCAGCTGAGCCGGGAACTGGCGCGCCGTGGTCACGATGTCGTCCACTCGACGTGCACGGCCTACGTCTCCGGCAAGGGCAACCTCGCCGGGGACGCCCCCGGGCTGCGCTTCGTCACCATCGGCGACGGCACCGCCCTCCGGAAGGAGGCCTACTTCCACCGGCTCCGTCAGGAGACCCTGCTGGGCCTCGAACTGGCCCGGCAGGTACGGCGCGAGAAGCCCGACGTGGCGATGCTGTCCAACCTGCCCATTCCGGTGCTCGTCGTGGCGGCGGCCGTGCTGAGGCGGCTGGGCATCCCCTGGGTGCTGTGGCACCAGGACGTGACGGCCGTCGCCCTGAAGAGCTTCGCCGCCGCCGATGTCGCTCGGTCGATGGGCGTCGCCGCCAAGGTGTTCGGGGCGGGTGAGAAGTGGGCGGCGCACCGGGCCTCGGCCATCGTCGTGATCGCCGAGTCCTTCGTGCGCATCCACCGGCAGTGGGGCACCGCCGGCAAGGTCACCGTCATCCCCAACTGGGCGCCCCTGGACGAGATCGTCCCGGTGCCCCGGGCCAACGTCTGGTCGGCGGAGCAGGGGCTCGACGGGGAGCGGACGGTGCTGTACTCGGGCACGCTGGGCCTGAAGCACAACCCGGTGCTGCTCGTGCAGCTGGCCGAGCGGCTGCGTGACCGGGGCACCCCGGTCCGTCTCGTCGTCGTCAACGACGGCCCGGCGGTGCCCGTCCTCAGGGAGGCCGCGGCCGCCCGTGGCGTTGAGCTGACCCTGCTGCCCTTCCAGCCCTACGAACGGCTGCCCGAGGTGCTGGGCACGGGCGACCTCCTCGTCGTCCTCCTGGCGGCGGACGCCGGCGAGTTCTCGGTCCCGTCCAAGACGCTGTCGTACCTGTGCGCCGGGCGCCCGGTCCTCGGCCTGATGCCCGCCGACAACCTGGCCGCGCACCTGCTCCGGCAGGCGGGGTCCGCGGTCTTCCCACCGGAGGAGTCCTCGCTCGACGAGGCCTCCGCCTGGGCCCAGGAGATCCTGTCCGACCCGGCGCGCGCCGAGTCGCTGGGCAAGGAGAGCCGCGCCCTGGCGGAGCGGGAGTTCGCCCTGGAGGACTGCGCCTCCCGCTTCGAGGACATCCTCCGCACGGTGAGCCGCGCCCCGGCGCGCTGACCTCGTCCGGCCGCCGGCCGCCCCGGGGATCCGTCGATGCGACGGTCCCGGGGCGGCCGACGTGCGAACGGGCTGAGAACTCCGACCCGTTCGCCCGCTCACTCGCCTCGCGCCGGCCTGCGGGCCGTTCGTCCTTCCGGACCGTCGCCGGCACGGCGGTTCGACGGGCCCGAGCGCCCGAGCGGCCGTGCGGGCCGCCGGCACCTCGAGGCCCCCGTCGACACGGCGGGGCCCGGGGGGGCCGGCGGTCCGTGGGCCGCGTCACCTGCGTCCCGGTCGTCCCCCGTACACGCCCTCCAGTTGGTCCACCACCGCGCGGATGGAGAAGACCTCGTCGATGGCGCGGCGGCCGGCGTCGGCCAGGCGGTGGCGCAGCTCCTCGTCGGCGAGGAGGAGGCACACCGCGTCGGCCAGGGCCTCCGGGCTGCCGTCGGTGACCAGGGCCGCGTCCCTGCGCGCCAGTTCGGCCGCGATGCCGCTGCTGTCCGTGCACACGACCGGCGTGCCCTCGGACAGCGCCTCCAGGACCGTCATCGGGAACGGCTCCTCCACGCTCGGCAGGACGTACACGGTGGCCCTGCGGTAGGCCTCCAGCGCCGCGGAGTGGTTCAGCGCACCGCCGTAGGCGACCACGTCGGTCAGGCCGCGGTCCGCGACGAGCCGGTTCACCGCGGGGAGGGATCCCTCGTCCGCTCCGTAGAGCGTGAAGCGGGCCTCGGGGATCTCCTTGTGGACCAGGGCGGCCATCTCGACGAAGGCCTCCGGGCGCTTGCGGGGGTGCAGCCGGGCGAGGAAGATCACCCGGTGTTCGTCGCGCGGCCGGGCGCCCGCTCCGTCGCCGGCCAGGCGCAGGCCGTTGGGCAGGGACACCAGTGGGGGCCGGTCCGCACCCAGCACCGCGGTCAGCGCCCGCCGCTCCCGGTCGGTGAGGACGAGACAGCAGCGCGCCCGGCGCAGCAGGGGCAGGTACAGGCGGTCGAAGACCCGCGCGACGACCCCGGTGCGGGGCTCGACCATGCCGTGGGTCTGGGTGACGAAGGCCGTACGCCGCAGCCGTGCCACGACGAGCGCGGCGAGGGAGACCAGATCCCGTCCCGTGTGCAGGTGAACGGCGTCGGCGCGCCCCATCTCCCGCCACAGGTCCCGCAGCAGCAGCGGGTGCATGAGTCCGAGCAGCCCCCGGCCCGGGACGAGGCTCCGTGCCGGGCGGGAGACGAAGCGGACGGCGCCGATGCGGTCCACGGCCCGTGTCCTTCCCCGCCACAGCGACACCAGCGTCACGTCGTGGCCGCGGACGGCGCACTCCTCGAGCTGGGCGAGGGCCACGCTCGTCGGGCCGCCGTAGGCCCCGTCGTCGCTGACGAGCGTGACCACATGGACCAGTTTCATGCCGTCGCTCCCTTCCCGGACACGGCGGACACGGCGGATACGGCGGGCGCGGACGGCGTCGCCGCGGGCGTACCGCCGGCCGTCAGGACCGCGCCCGGTGCGAGGTCCCGGTGGGCGACGGCTCCGGCGCCCACCACCGCGCCCGTGCCGACGGTGACGCCCCGCAGCACGACCGCACGGGCCGCGACCCAGCTGCCCGGCTCCAGCCGGATGGGGCCGTTGTCGAACTCGAAGGTGACGGAGCGGCGACGGTGGCTGCCGGTGCACAGCAGCACGCTCTGGGAGACGCAGCAGTCGCTGCCGATCGTGACCGGTTCGAGGTTGAGGATCCAGGCGTCCTCGCCGATCCACACGTCGTCGCCGATGTCCAGCTTCCACGGCCAGTGGATGCGTACCCCGCGCCGGATCAGCACCCGCTGTCCGACGCGGGCGCCGAAGGCGCGCAGCAGGGCCGGCCGCCAGCGAGCCGGAAACCACCACTTGACGAAGAGCACGTGTTGGGCGGCGAACCAGGCGGCCTGGACCGCCAGAGGGCGTCCCTTGTCGTATCCGGCACCGGTGAAACCGCGCAGGGAACGCGCCACGACGGGCCGGTGGGCCGGGGCGCCGACGGAGTCGGCCGGGGACGGGGAGCCCGCGGGGTCGGCGGCCGAGGGCTGTGCCGCTGCCGGCTGTGCCGCTGTGGTCCGTGCGGCTGCGGTCCCCGCGGCTGAGGTCTGTCCGGCTGTGGTCTGTGCGGCCGGGGTCTGTGCCATGGCGGTGTCCCTTCCCGAGGGCCCAAGACGTCCACGCCGCGATCCTTCACGTCCCCGGGGACGGATCACCCGCGATCACTGCGTGTTGGCGGCAGACGTGCCCGGATGGCGGATGTGGCCCGGGGACCCGAGCCCGTTCCCGGGCCCCGGGTCCCCGCCGCGTTCAGTAGGCGCCCTGGCCGTCCAGCACCGCGCGCACGGTGCGGGCCATGACGTTCATGTCCCCTGCCAGCGACCAGTTGTCGACGTAGCGCAGGTCGAGCGCGACCGTCTCGCGCCAGGACAGGTCCGACCGTCCGCTCACCTGCCACAGACCGGTCAGGCCCGGCTTGATGCTGAGCCGGCGCATCTCCACGCCGTTGTACTTGGCCACCTCCTCGGGCAGCGGGGGGCGCGGGCCCACGAGGGACATGTGGCCGAAGAGGATGTTGAACAGCTGGGGCAGTTCGTCCAGCGAGTAACGGCGCAGGACGCGTCCCACGGGGGTGACCCTGGGGTCGTGGCGCATCTTGAACATGTGCCCGTCGTTCTCGTTCTCCGCCTCGAGGCCGCTCTTGAGCCGGTCCGCGTCCACCACCATGGTGCGGAACTTCCACATGGGGAACGGCGCCAGGTTCCGGCCGACCCTGGTCTGGCGGTACAGGATCGGCCCCGGGGAGCCGAGCCGGACGGCCAGCGCCAGCACGAGCAGCAGCGGCGAGAACAGGATGATCAGCGCCAGGGCGCCTGTCCGGTCCACCACGGACTTCACCACGCTGTGCACACCGCGCTGCGGCGGCGGTGCGATGTGCAGGAGGGTGAGACCGGCCGCCGAGGTCAGCCGCACCCGTCGGCGGGCCACTTCGACGATGCCGGGGAGCACCATGAGGGAGCGGCCGTGGTCGTGCAGCGCCCAGGACAGCCGGCGCACCCGCTCACCGGACATGTACGGGCCGGGCGCCACGAATACCAGGTCGGCGGCGAGTTCGTCGGCCGCGCCCAGCACGGCCACGGCGTCCGCCTCGAGTGTCTCGGGGGACTCGCAGGGCAGCCGCACGCACACCGGCACCCCGGAGCCCACCTCGCCCTCCCCCACCGGGCAGGCGCCGACGACCACGTACTCGTGGTCGGTGCGCTGGGCGAGCTGCGCGACCACGGCGTCGACCGTCGAGGCCTCGCCGACGACCAGCACGTGGCGCAGGGCGCGGGCGTCCCGGCGGGCGGCCAGCAGATGACGGTGGATCAGCTTCTGGCAGACACCGGTGAGGATCAGCGCGGGGATCAACGCCGTGAACGCCTCGGCGGGCACGCTGTCCAGTCCGCAGACCACACGGAGCGTCGCCAGGGCGCCGACCAGGACCAGCCAGTCCCGTATCACCGCCCGGAGACCGCCACCGTCGCCCCAGGCGCCGGGGACGTAGCGCTTGCTGAACACCCCGATCAGGGGCCACAGCAGGGCGGCGACGGCCGCCAGGCGCAACGGATGGGGTTCATGGACCTCCACGAAGGCCGCCGCGACCGGGAGGGCCGCGGCGAGGAGGTCGACACCCACCGAGAAGGGCGCGTACCAGCGCGCCCGCGTCTCCTCCCGGTGGACGGGGTGGCGCGCCACGGGGATCGGCGCTTGCCGGGACATCGCGATTCTGAACCGCCGCATGGTCTCCTTCAAACCCCCTCATCGCAGATCGCGGGTGTGGCCGCTGAAGCACCGAGCAGGCAGCCACACCCACAACAACGTGATCCTTATATCATCCGATAGATAGGAATATCCCCTTTGACGCCTCGCGCATCGGCGTGGCTTGGGGCACGGTGGAGTGACGCGTGACAGACGTGACGTTTCCGCAGCCGCGGAGAGGAGCCCCCGCATGTCGAACCACACCTACCGGGTCACGGAGATCGTCGGCACCTCGCCCGACGGGGTGGACCAGGCGATCCGCAACGGCATCACCCGTGCCTCCCGGACACTGCGCAACCTGGACTGGTTCGAGGTGACCCAGGTGCGCGGCCAGATCGAGAACGGCGAGATCGCGCACTGGCAGGTGGGACTGAAGGTCGGCTTCCGCCTGGAGGACTCCGCCGAGTGACGGACTCCGGATGAGGCTTCCGCCCCTCGAGGCGCCCGCCTCACGAAGCGCGCCTCGGGTGTGCCTCAAGGAGCGCCTCGGCACGGCCTGCTGACCGGGCCTCAGTACGGCCGGGCGGCGGGGGCGCGGGCGCGCCTCGGCACGGCCCGGCCGCACAGCGCAGACCCGGCCGCCCGCAGGGGAACCACCTCAGGTACGGCCCTCCCGTTCCTGCGCGACGCGCAGCGTGACCGAGGGGAGCACCCAGCGCGCGCGGAAGACCGTGAAGCCGGCCTGCTCGGCGTCGTCGCACACCAGCTCGTCGTCGTCCACCAGCAACCGCACCTCCCGGTCGCGGGCCAGCCGGCGCAGCGTCTCCAGCTTGGTGCGGCGGGCGGGCCGGCGGTCGTCGTCGCGCCGCATGTACACGCGCCCGTCGGGCAGACCCTGCCTCTCGAGCCACTCCAGCGTGTCCCGCCGGCAGCGCTCGGGCCGTCCGGTCAGGTAGACGACCTCGCACTCCCGCGCGCTCTCCACGGCCATCGCCACCCCCTCGGGAACCGGCGGGTCCTGCGGCGCGGCGTTAAAGAAGCCGTCCCAGTCCCGCGGCTTGCGCTCCAGGAACCGCTGGCGGTGGGTGGCGTCGGAGAGCGTGTTGTCCAGGTCGAAGACGACGATCGGCCGCTCGGTGCTGTCGGTCACGGGACCCACCCTAAGGATCCCGCGCACCCCGGCAACCTCGCGCCCCGTGGACCCGCCGATCCGGGCCGCGGCCGCACCCGCGCCGCACCGAACGGCGGCGACGGCACCAATTGTTAATGGGATCCATTTTCATGTAGCGTCCTCGGTGCTCAACCCCACCGAGGAGGTCCCATGGCCGTGCCCAAGCGGAAGATGTCCCGCAGCAACACCCGTCACCGCCGCGCGCAGTGGAAGGCGAGCACGCCGCGGCTCGTCCCCGTCACCGTGGACGGCGTCCGCCACCTCGTCCCGCAGCACCTGGCGAAGGCGTACGAGCGCGGTCTGCTGCGCCCCGGGGACTGAGCGGGATGCCGTACGAGCGACTGCCCGTCACCGTGCTGTCCGGGTTCCTCGGAGCGGGCAAGACCACGCTGCTCAACCATGTCCTCAGCGGTCGTGACGGCCTGCGGGTCGCGGTGATCGTCAACGACATGAGCGAGGTCAACATCGACGCGGCGCTGGTGCGCGGCGGCGAGGCGGCGCTGTCGCGGACCGAGGAGCGGCTGGTCGAGATGACCAACGGGTGCATCTGCTGCACCCTGCGGGACGACCTGCTGGAGGAAGTCGACCGGCTGGCCCGCGAGGGCCGCTTCGACCATCTGCTCATCGAGTCCAGCGGGATCTCGGAGCCGCTGCCCGTCGCGGCGACCTTCGCCTTCGCGCGCGACGACGGTGCGACCCTGCAGGACGTGGCCCGCCTGGACACCATGGTCACGGTCGTCGACGCGGCGAACTTCCTGGCCGAGCTGGACGGCGGTGACGAACTCGCCGAGCGCGGCCTGGCCCCGTTCGAGGACGACGAACGCACGGTCAGCGATCTGCTCGTCGACCAGGTGGAGTTCGCCGACGTCCTCGTGCTCAACAAGCTGGATCTCGTCGACGGCGCGACCGCGGACCGGCTGCGGGCCGCGCTGCACCGGCTCAACCCGCTCGCCCGTGTCGTCCCCGCCGTCCGGGGCCGCGTGAACCTGAGGGAGGTGCTGGGCACCGGCCGCTTCGACCTGGAGCGGGCCCAGCAGGCGCCCGGCTGGGTGCGGGAGCTCAACGGCGAGCACGTGCCGGAGACCGAGGAGTACGGCATCTCCTCCACGGTGTTCCGCTCCGAACTCCCCTTCCATCCGGGCCGGTTGTGGACCTTCGTCACCGAGGGACTGGACAGCGGCGCGTACGGGAAGGTGCTGCGCTCGAAGGGGTTCTTCACGCTCGCCACCCGCCCGCACGTGACGGGGCTGTGGTCGCAGGCCGGTTCCGTGGCCCGCTTCGAGCCGTCCGCAGCCCGAGACACCGGCGCACCGTACGCGCAGGAGCTGGTCCTCATCGGCACGCGGCTGGACGCGGACGCGCTGCGGGCCGCCCTGGACGGCTGCCTCATGGGGCCCGGCGAGAGCCTCCCGGCCGACGACCCGTTCCCCGCCTGGGACACGTACGGCATCGACGACGCCTGCGACCACGAGCACTCCGCCCTGCCCCCGGCCCTCTCACCCCGACCGTCCTGAGGGAGCCGTCCCCGCTCGTGGCCGCCGATGTCCGTCCGCGGTGTCCGGCACGCGCCGAGGAATCCTGCGGGACCGTCGGTGTTGAAGTCCGTATGAGCTCCGTCATCGCTTCGGCCCGTTTCTCCGTCCTCGACCGCTCCCGCATCCGCGAGGGCCACACCGCCGCCGAGGCGCTGCGGGACACCGTGCGGCTGGCGCAGGAGGCGGAACGGCTCGGCTACCACCGTTTCTGGGTGGCGGAGCACCACGGCGTGCCCGGGGTCGCCGGATCCGCGCCGACGGTGCTGGCCGCCGCGGTGGCCGGCGCGACGGACAGGATCAGGGTCGGCACCGGCGGGGTGATGCTGCCCAACCACCGGCCGCTGGTCGTGGCCGAGCAGTTCGGCGTCCTGGAGTCCCTGTTCCCCGGAAGGATCGACATGGGCCTCGGCCGCTCGGTGGGCTTCACCGACGGCGTGCGGCGGGCCCTGGGGCGCGACAAGGACGACGCCGAGGACTTCGCCGGGCAGCTTCGGGAGCTGCTGGGCTGGTTCCGGGGCACCTCCCCGACGGGCGTGCACGCGCGGCCCGCCGAGGGGCTGACCGTGCCGCCGTTCGTGCTGGCCATGGGCGAGGGCGCCCGGATCGCCGCGGCGGCGGGCCTGCCGATGGTCATCGGCGACCTGCGCGACCGGGAGAGGATGCGGCGCGGCGTCGACGACTACCGCGCCCGGTTCCGGCCCTCCCCCTGGGCGGCGGAACCGTACGTCGTCGTCTCCGGCACGGTCGCCGTGGCCGGGACGCCGCAGGAGGCCCGGCGGCTGCTGGTACCGGAGGCCTGGTCCATGGCCCACTCCCGGACGCACGGCACCTTCCCGCCGCTGCCGCCCGCCGAAGACGCCGAGGGCCGTGCGATGACCGCGAAGGAGCGCGGCTTGTACGCCTCCGGTCTGACCGGGCACATCACGGGCACCGAGGAACAGGTGGCCGACGAGCTGGAGACCGTGCTGAAGGAGACCGGCGCGCAGGAGGTCCTCGTCACCACCAGCACGTACGACCGTGCGGCGCTGCTGGACTCCTACCGGCGCCTGGCCGCGATCGTGAACGGGTGAGCCACGGCCGTCACGGCGCCGCGGCGGCCGCCCGCTCCGACCGCACCGTGATCGTCCCGTCCGCTTACAATCGCGGGGTTTGTCCCGCCCGGCAGTCCTCCCGCTGCCGCAGACCCGTACGGAGTCCCCCCTCATGCCGAGCCCCCACGACGCGTTCGTCCGGGTCCGCGGCGCCCGTGAGCACAACCTCAAGGGCGTGGACGTCGACATCCCGCGGGACGTGGTGGCCGTGTTCACCGGGGTGTCCGGGTCCGGGAAGTCCTCGCTCGCCTTCGGGACGATCTACGCGGAGGCGCAGCGGCGGTACTTCGAGTCGGTCGCGCCGTACGCGCGCCGGCTGATCCACCAGGTCGGCGCGCCGAAGGTGGGTGAGATCACGGGGCTGCCGCCCGCCGTCTCGCTCCAGCAGCGCCGCTCGTCGCCGACCTCCCGCTCGTCGGTCGGCACGGTCACGAACCTCTCGAACTCCCTGCGGATGCTGTTCTCCCGGGCCGGCACCCACCCCCCGGGCGCCGACCGCCTCGACTCGGACGCGTTCTCCCCCAACACCGCGGCCGGGGCCTGCCCGGAGTGCCACGGACTGGGCGAAGTCCACCGTACGACCGAGGAGTTGCTGGTCCCGGATCCGTCGCTGTCGATCCGGGAGGGTGCGATCGCCGCCTGGCCGGGTGCCTGGCAGGGCAAGAACCTGCGGGACATCCTCGACACGCTCGGCTACGACGTCGACGTCCCGTGGCGTGACCTGCCCGCCGCGCAGCGGGAGTGGATCCTGTTCACCGACGAGCAGCCCGTGGTGACGGTCCACCCGGTGCGGGAGGCGAACCGCATCCAGCGGCCCTACCAGGGCACGTACACGAGCGCCCGCCGCTACGTCCTGAAGACGTTCGCCGATTCGAAGAGCCCGGCGCTGCGGGCCAGGGCGGAGCGTTTCCTCACCGGTGCCCCCTGCCCGGCCTGCGGAGGCAGCCGGCTGCGCCCCGAGGCACTGGCGGTGACCTTCGCGGGCCGTACGATCGCGGAGCTGGCCGCGCTGCCGCTGACGGAACTCGCGGGCGTCCTCGACGGAGCCTCCGGAACGGCCCGCGTCCTCACCGACGACCTCGCCGCCCGGATCGCGCCGGTGGTCGAGCTGGGACTCGGCTATCTCAGTCTGGACCGGGCCACCCCGACCCTCTCGGCGGGCGAGCTGCAACGGCTGCGCCTGGCCACGCAGTTGCGTTCCGGGCTGTTCGGGGTGGTGTACGTCCTCGACGAGCCGTCCGCGGGACTGCACCCGGCGGACACGGAGGCCCTGCTGACGGTGCTGGAGCGGCTGAAGGGGGCGGGCAACTCGGTCTTCGTGGTGGAGCACCATCTGGACGTGGTGCGTGCCGCGGACTGGCTGGTGGACGTGGGTCCGCGCGCCGGCGAGCACGGCGGGCGGGTGCTGTACAGCGGCCCGGTGGCGGATCTGGCGTCGGTCGCGGAGTCGGCGACGGCCCGCTTCCTTTTCGGCCGCTCCCCCGCCCCCGTACGCGAAGTGCGGGCCCCGCGCGGCCGGTTGAAGGTGGGCCCGGTCACCCGGCACAACCTGCGCGGGGTGACAGCCGAGTTCCCGCTCGGCGTGTTCACGGCGGTCACGGGGGTGTCGGGCTCGGGCAAGTCCACCCTCATCGGCGAGATCACCCAGGAACTGGAGGGTGTGGGCCGCCTGGTCGCGGTCGACCAGCGGCCGATCGGCCGCACCCCGCGCTCCAACCTGGCGACGTACACGGGCCTGTTCGACGTCGTCCGCAAGGTCTTCGCGGGCACCCGGACGGCGCGGGAACGCGGGTACGGTGTGGGGCGTTTCTCCTTCAATGTGGCCGGAGGGCGCTGCGAGACCTGCCAGGGCGAGGGGTTCGTGAGCGTCGAACTGCTCTTCCTGCCGACCTCGTACGCGCCCTGCCCGGACTGCGGCGGCGCCCGCTACAACCCCGAGACGCTGGAGGTCACCCACCGCGGCCTGAGCATCGCGCAGGTCCTGGACCTGTCGGTGGAGGCCGCGGCGGAGTTCTTCGCCGGCACCCCGGCCGTCGCCCGCAGCCTGACCACCCTCCTCGACGTCGGTCTCGGCTACCTCCGCCTCGGGCAGCCCGCGACCGAGCTGTCCGGCGGCGAGGCCCAGCGCATCAAACTGGCGAGCGAACTCCAACGCGTCCGTCGCGCCCACACCCTCTACCTCCTCGACGAACCCACGACCGGACTGCATCCGGCCGACGTGGAGGTCCTCCTGCGACAACTGCACGGTCTGGTGGACGCCGGCCACACGGTGGTCGTGGTGGAGCACGACATGTCGGTCGTCGCGGGCGCCGACTGGGTGATCGACCTGGGGCCGGGCGGCGGGGACGAGGGCGGCCGGATCGTGGCGGCGGGGACCCCGGCGGAGGTGGCCGGGGCGGCGGGGAGCGCCACGGCGCCCTATCTCGCCCGGGCGTCGGCACGGGGCCGCTGAGCACGTGCCCGCCGGACGGGCTCAGGAGTCGTCGCTCGACCTGTGGCCGCTCCCGCGCCCGGACCGGCTCACGAGCTCACCCGCGAACCGGGTCACGGCGGCCACGGTGCGCACCCAGCGCGGGCCGCCCCGCTCCGCCCACACCACGCAGACACAGCCCGCGACGACGAGCACGAGGACACCCACCAGAACGAGCACGGCCATGCCCATCCCCCTTACGTCGAATCCGGTCCGCGCCATCCTCCCAGTGCGGCCGGCCGGACCTCCCACCGGACCTGTCATGATCGCACCATGACCATCCGACCACCCTCCGCCTACGAGGACTTGGTCACCCGGGCCGGCGCCGAACCGGCCGTTGTCGGCCTCGTGCTCAAGGGGTCACAGGCCCACGACGGCATGGCGACCGGGCACTCGGACCACGACGTGTACGTCGTCCTCGCGGACGACGCTCCCGCCCCGGCCGGCCTTCTCGGCCGACGCACCCCCGAACTGGACGTGGTGGTCGTGTCGCTCGCCCGGCTGCGGTCGGCGGGCATGCCGGGCTTCGAGCGGTACGCGCTCGCCCGCGCCCGGGTCGTCCTGGACCGGCTCGACGGGGAGATCGGCCGGATCCTCGCCGCGAAGGCACGGCTGACCGCGGACGAGGCGTTCGAGGCCGCGGGCCGGTGGCTGGACGCGTACGCCAACTCCCTCTACCGGTCGGTCAAGAACGCGCGGGACGGCGAGTCACTGGCCGCCCGCCTCGACGCGGCCGACAGCCTGGGCTTCCTGCTGGAGTTCCTGTTCGCCCTCGACCGCCGGCCCCGCCCCTACAACAAGTACCTGCGCTGGGAGCTGGCCCACCATCCGCTGCCGGGCTGGGACACCGCCTCGCTCCTCGACGCCGTGGACCGCGTCGCCACCACCGCCGACGTGTCCGCCCAGCGGTCCCTGTTCGCCCGTGTCGAGGCGGCGGCCCGCCGGGCCGGGCACGGTGACGTGCTGGACGACTGGGGCGAGGACCTGCAGCTGATGCGGCCGGGAGGGTAGGGCGGGCGTCCCGTGCGGCGCCGGCAGCGGTGTGTGCGGTGCGCGCCGCCCGCCGAGCACCGGCTCCCCGGCGGCGGCCGCGAGCGCCCTGCGGTCGCCGTGGCGGTCCGGGGCGATCAGGGGCAGCACCTCCACCTCGGCCACCAGCCCCCGTGCCGTCGCCACCCGCCACAGCGAGGCGAGGAGCGGGTCGTCGCCGACGAAGGCGGGCGTCGTGCTGACCGCGCCGCCTTCGCACCGGTAACGGATGCGCACGGGCTGGACGGGGACCCGTGCGTCCAGTGCGGCCTGGAAGACGGCTCGCCGGAAGCGGCCCTGCGCCCGGCCGCACCAGGTGCTCCCCTCCGGGAACACCCCGACGGCCTGCCCGGCGCGCAGCGCCTCGGCGATCCGGGCGACCGTGTCCGGCAGGGCGCGGAGCCGGTCGCGGTCGATGAACAGGGCGCCGCCGCGCGCGGCGAGCGCTCCGGCGACCGGCCAGCGCCGTATCTCGGTCTTGGCGAGCATGCGGGCCGGGCGGACGGCGGCGAGCAGCGGGACGTCTAGCCAGGAGATGTGGTTGGCCACCAGCAGCAGCCCGCCGTCGGGCACGGCGGCGCCGGTCGTGCGGACGCGGACGCCCGCCGCCCGCACGACCGCCCGGCTCCACCGCCGTACCGTCCGGGCCGGGATCCTCCCGCCGAGCGGTGACAGCAGGGCTCCGGTGAGGACGAGCATCAGCACCGCAGCCAGCCGCAGCACCGCCCGCGCCACGGCGGCGCGGGACCCCGTCGGTTCCACGCACGTGCGCGGGGTGCAGGGCGCGCCGGGCAGCCAGACGCTCATCAGGCCGGGACGAGGGAGAGGAAGTGCCGCAGGTAGCGCTGGTCGACGCGGCGCATGGACAGCAGCACGTACAGGTCGGCGACCCCGAAGTCGGGATCGTGGGCGGGCTCGCCGCAGACCCAGGCGCCCAGGCGCAGGTAGCCGCGCAGCAGGGCGGGCAGCTCCGTGCGGGCGGGCACCGTCAGGTCCGTCGGCGGCGCCCACGGAAGCAGCGGCCGTACCCGGAACTCCTGCGGCGCCAGGTTCTTCTCGCGCACCCGGTTCCAGGTGCCGGCCGCGAGGGCGCCGCCGTCGGCGAGCGGGACGGAGCAGCAGCCGGCCAGCCACTCGTGGCCGCGGTCCACCATGTAGCGCGCGATGCCGGCCCAGATGAGGCCGATGACGGCGCCGTCGCGGTGGTCGGGGTGGACGCAGGAGCGGCCGACCTCGACGAGCCCGGGCCGGATCCCGTCCAGTCGTGACAGGTCGAACTCGCTCTCCGAGTACAGCCGCCCGGCGACGGCGGCGCGCTCCGGGGGCAGCAGCCGGTAGGTGCCGACGACCTGTCCGGTGCCGGCGTCGCGCACCAGCAGGTGGTCGCAGTACGCGTCGAAGGGGTCGACGTCGAGGCCGGGCTGTGCGGACCTGACCAGGGCGCCCATCTCCCCGGCGAAGACGTCGTGCCGCAGCCGCTGCGCGGCTCGCACGTCCGCCTCCTCACGGGCCAGGGTGACGGTGTACCGGGTCGGCGCGACGCTCTGCGGGGGACGGTCGAGGGTGGAAGCTCCGGGCATGGCTCTCTCCTGGTCACGGGCCGGATACGGGGACGGCACCCGGTGGGCCGGTCAGGTCCGGCCCCTCGCCCCTGTTCTTCCGACGCCGGTTGGCGTGTACGTGACCTGTGCCAGGAGAGCCGATGTGGGGATGTTGAACGGCACGGAGCGCCTCCGGCCGTCCATGTCCCGGTGCCCGGTCCGTCAGCCGGGACGTGCGCCGCCGTTCACTCGGCGGCCGCGCAGCCCGCCAGCAGGCTCCGTGTCTCCTCCTCGCCGAGCACGCGCTCCAGGACGAGGTCGCCCGTCATGTGGGGGAAGAACCGTCCCGCCGGCCAGCCCCGCTCGTACGGCGGCGGGTCGAGGACCAGCAGTCGTACGCCGTCGACGACGGGGATGTCGGTGGGGGTTCCCTCGTTCCACACCCATGTTCCGTCCGGCGCGAGGAGGTTGAAGGAGCCGGTGGTCGGCACCTGGCCGGGCGCGCTGCGGCAGACGGCGGCCTCCTGCGCGGACGGGGCCCGGCCGGGGACGTGTCCGCCGCCCACGAGGACGTCGGCGAGCAGGGTGTGGAGCTGGAAGTTGTCCCCGATGCCGCTCATGCGCAGCGCGTAGCCGGTGCCGGTGGGCCGGTGCAGCACCACCAGCGGCTCCTCGTCCAGCACCAGCAGGGCGTACCACAGGCACTTGAACTCGTGCCCGGACCCCTCCTGCACGACGCGCAGGGCGTCCAGCAGCCGGGTGCGGCGCTCGGCGCCCGCTCCGGTGCGCACCGAGGCGTGGTTGAGCATCGCCACGGACGCCATCTCCCACTGGGGCAGCGTCCACCAGGCCGCGGCCGCCCGCGGCCCGACCCGGTCGAGGACGGCGTCGTCCAGCGCGTCGGCCTCGGGATCGGGGAGGTCACCGCCCCCGCTCTCCGCCCAGGCCGCGCAGAACTCGCCGGCCGCGTCGAGCGCCTCGGCGAGCCCGTCGAGGACGTACGGCGCGCACCGCGACGCGTCGGCGCCGCGTTCCACGCAGGCGCCGGTCATCACGGCGATGATGCCGTCGGGCCCGGGCGGCACCTGCGGCAGCAGCGCGGCCAGGCGCGGACCGGCCTGCCGGGCCTCCTCGTCCGTCGCCTGCTGGAAGCCGCGGTACATCGCCTGGTAGGCGCTCTCGGCACGGTCGGCGTGCTGCTCACGGACAGCGGTCTCGAATCCGGTGAGGGCGTCGAGCAACCGCTCCCTCCCCTTGCGTCCAAAGATCATGCGCGCAGGGTACCGAGGGCCGGAGAACCAGACGGGGCCGGGGATGAGCACCACTCCCGGCCCCGCCCGCTCGCCCTCTCGGCGAACGTCCGGTGATCCCGCCCGCGGCGGGCGCGGGGCTGTACCGACGGGCGGCTGGGCAGCGGGGGCGCGCCCCGCCGGGAAGGCACGGCAGCCGCCCACCGCGCCACCGCCTGGTGGCGTTCCGCGCGCTACCGCTCGGTGGTGTTCCGCGCTACCGCTTCACCTTCCGGGTGGCCCGCAGCCACTCCTTGTTCATGCCGGTGATGGACATCAGGGGAATGCCCTTCGGGCAGGCGGTCGCGCACTCGCCCGTCAGCGTGCACCCGCCGAATCCCTCCTCGTCCATCTGCGCCACCATGTCCAGCACCCGGGTCTCCCGCTCGGGCGCGCCCTGCGGCAGGACGTTCAGGTGGTTCACCTTGGCGGAGGTGAAGAGCATCGCCGCGCCGTTCGGGCACGCGGCCACGCACGCCCCGCACCCGATGCACTCCGCGTGCTCGAAGGCGAAGTCGGCGTCCGGCTTGGGCACCGGCGTGGCGTGCGCCTCCGGCGCGGCGCCCGTCGGGGCGGTGATGTAGCCGCCGGCCTGGATGATCCGGTCGAAGGCCGACCGGTCGACGACCAGGTCCTTGATCACGGGGAACGCCGACGCCCGCCACGGCTCGACGTCGATCGTGTCGCCGTCCCGGAAGGACCGCATGTGCAGCTGGCAGGTGGTGGTGCGCTCGGGGCCGTGCGCGTCGCCGTTGATGACGAGCGAGCACGCGCCGCAGATGCCCTCACGGCAGTCGTGGTCGAAGGCGACCGGGTCCTCGCCCTTGAGGATGAGCTCCTCGTTGAGGGTGTCGAGCATCTCCAGGAAGGACATGTCGGGTGAGATGCCGTCCACCTCGTACGTGGACATGGTGCCGTCGGCGTCGGCGTTCTTCTGCCGCCAGACGCGCAGGGTGAGCTTCATGCGTAGCTCCGCTGGGTGGGGTGGACGTACTCGAAGACCAGGTCTTCCTTGTGCAGGACAGGGGCCTCGCCGGTGGCGGTGAACTCCCAGGCGGCCGCGTACGAGAACTCCTCGTCCTTGCGGGCTGCCTCGCCGTCGGGGGTCTGCGACTCCTCGCGGAAGTGGCCGCCGCAGGACTCGGAGCGGTGCAGGGCGTCGAGGCACATCAGCTCGGCCAGCTCCAGGTAGTCGACGACGCGGTTCGCCTTCTCCAGGGACTGGTTGAACTCCTCTCCGGTACCGGGCACCTTGATGCGCCGCCAGAACTCCTCGCGGATCTGCGGGATGCGCTCGAGTGCCTTGCGCAGTCCGGAGTCCGTGCGGGCCATGCCGCAGAACTCCCACATCAGTTCGCCGACCTCGCGGTGGAAGGAGTCCGGGGTGCGGTCGCCGTCGACGGACAGCAGCAGGTTGAGGCGGTCATGGGTCTCCGCCAGCGCCTCCTGCACGACCGGGTGGTCGTCGGTGACCTCGCCCTGGTGCGGGTTGCGGGCGAGGTAGTCGTTGATCGTGGCCGGGAGGACGAAGTAGCCGTCGGCCAGGCCCTGCATCAGCGCGGACGCGCCGAGCCGGTTGGCGCCGTGGTCGGAGAAGTTGGCCTCGCCGATCGCGAACAGGCCGGGGACGGTGGTCTGCAGGTCGTAGTCGACCCACAGGCCGCCCATCGTGTAGTGCACGGCCGGGTAGATCCGCATCGGCACCTCGTACGGATCCTCGTCGGTGATCCGCTGATACATGTCGAAGAGGTTGCCGTACTTGGCCTCGACGGCCTTGCGGCCCATCCGCTTGATGGCGTCCGCGAAGTCGAGGTACACGCCCTGCCCACCGGGGCCGACGCCCCGCCCCTCGTCGCACACGTTCTTCGCGGCGCGGGAGGCGATGTCGCGCGGGACCAGGTTGCCGAAGGACGGGTAGATGCGCTCCAGGTAGTAGTCGCGCTCGTCCTCGGGGATCTGGTGCGCCGGGCGGGTGTCGCCCTTCGCCTTCGGCACCCAGATCCGGCCGTCGTTGCGCAGGGACTCGCTCATCAGCGTCAGCTTGGACTGGTGGTCGCCGGTGCGCGGGATGCAGGTCGGGTGGATCTGGGTGAAGCACGGGTTGGCGAACCAGGCTCCGCGCCGGTGGGCCCGCCAGACGGCGGTGGCGTTGGAGTTCATGGCGTTCGTCGACAGGTAGAAGACGTTGCCGTAGCCGCCGCTCGCCAGGACGACCGCGTCCGCGAAGTAGGTGTCGATCTTCCCGGTGATCAGGTCCCGGGCCACGATCCCGCGGGCCCGCCCGTCCACGACGATCAGGTCGAGCATCTCGGTGCGCGGGTGCATCTCGATGTTCCCGGCCGCGATCTGCCGGGACAGCGCCTGGTAGGCGCCGAGCAGGAGCTGCTGGCCCGTCTGGCCGCGGGCGTAGAACGTGCGCGACACCTGGACGCCGCCGAAGGAGCGGGTGTCGAGCAGGCCGCCGTACTCGCGGGCGAAGGGCACGCCCTGCGCCACGCACTGGTCGATGATCTCGACGGAGATCTGGGCGAGGCGGTGGACGTTGGACTCGCGCGCGCGGAAGTCGCCGCCCTTGACGGTGTCGTAGAACAGGCGGTGGACGGAGTCGCCGTCGTTGCGGTAGTTCTTCGCCGCGTTGATGCCGCCCTGCGCGGCGATCGAGTGGGCGCGGCGCGGGGAGTCCTGGTAGCAGAACTGGACGACGTGGTAGCCCTGTTCGGCGAGGGTGGCGCCGGCGGAGCCGCCGGCGAGGCCGGTGCCCACGACGATGACCGTGTGCTTGCGCCGGTTGGCCGGGTTGACCAGCTTGGCCTCGAAACGGCGCTTGTCCCAGCGCTCGTGGACCGGGCCGGACGGGGCCTTGGTGTCGACGGCGGGTTCGCCGGTCGTGTAGTCGGTGTAGGTCATCTTCAGCTCACCACTCCGGTCATGACGCCCACGGGCACGGCGATGAAACCGGCCGTGAGCAGCAGCGCGAGGACGTTGGCGACGGTCTTCAGGGCGCGGTCGCGGGTGCGGCTGCCGGCGCCGAGGGTCTGGGCGGCGCTCCAGAAGCCGTGGCGGATGTGCAGGCCCAGGGCGAGCACCGCGGCGATGTAGACGACGTTGCCGTACCAGGTGGAGAAGGTGTCCACGACGTTCTGGTACGGGTGGCCCGCCTGGAAGCCGCCGGGGTGCGCGGTGCCGGTCGTCAGGTCCAGGATGTGCCAGACGATGAACAGGGCGAGGATGATCCCGCCCCAGCGCATGGTGCGGGTCGCGTAGCTCGCCCTGGGCTTCTTGTGGACGTACTTGCTCGGGCGCGCCCTGATGTCGCGGCGGCTGAGCTGGTACGCGGAGGTGGCGTGGGCGACCACGGCGACGACCAGCACGACGCGGATCAGCCACAGGGTCCACTCGTAGTGCATGAACGGTTCGCCGACCGTGCGCAGCCAGTGCGCGTAGTGGTTGAACTCGCCCGGCCCGAAGAAGATCTTCAGGTTGCCGATCATGTGGGCGACCAGGTACAGCAGCATGATCAGGCCGCTGACGGCCATCACTGTCTTCTTGCCGACGGAGGAGTCCCACACGGTGCGCGCCATCGACGGCCGTCGGTCCGTCCGCGTTGCCAGAGCCATGGCACACGACGCTAGGTCCCGCGGACCCCATCAGTCCAAGACATGGTCCGGCTCGTTTCGATAGATGGTTCCTATCGGCACCCCTATCCTGGCGGTATGCAGTTCCAGCAGCTCCAGTACTTCGTGGCGGTGGCCGAGACCCGCCACTTCACCCGCGCCGCCGAGCTCGTGCACGTCGCGCAGCCGTCCCTGTCGCAGCAGATCAAGGCGCTGGAGCGGGAGTTGGGGGCGGATCTGTTCCTGCGGGCGCGCGGCAACATCACCCTCACCGACGCGGGCGAGGCGCTGCTGCCGCTGGCCCGGCGCATCCTGGCGGACACGGAGACGGCCCGGTACGAGGTGCAGGAGCTCGTGCAGTTGCGCAGCGGCCGGGTACGGCTCGGCGCGACGCCGAGTCTGTGCACGGGCCTGCTGCCGGACGTCCTGCGCGCCTTCCACGACCGCTACCCGGGCATCCGGCTGCTGATCGAGGAGGGCGGCTCCCACGACCTGGTCCGCGAGCTGGCCCGCGGCGCGCTGGATCTCGCCCTGGTCGTGCTGCCGCTGCCCACGCCCTCCCCCGCGCTGACGACGGTGGAGCTGCTGCGGGAGGACCTGGTGGTGGTGTCCTCCCCGGAGGCTCCGCGGCCGGGTCAGGGCCGGCGCACGGTGCACGTCGCCGACCTGGAGGGCGAACGCCTGGTGATGTTCCGCCACGGCTACGACCTGCGGGAACTCACCGTGGCCGCGTGCCGCGCCGAAGGCTTCGAGCCGGACTTCGCGGTCGAGGGCGGCGAGATGGACGCGGTGCTGGGGTTCGTGCGGGCGGGGCTGGGGGTCGCCGTCGTCCCGCGCATGGTCGCCGCGCGGTCGGGGCGCGGGCTGCGGGTCACCCCGCTGGCCCGGCCCGGACTGAACCGCACGATCGCGCTGGCCCACCGCAGCGATGCGGCTCCGCCTCGGGCCGCGCGGGAGCTGCAGCGGATGCTGCTGGAGCGGTGAGGCGGGGGGCGGTGCCCGTCGTCGCCGTCCACGTGCCCGCCGTTCGGGGGCGCGGCGCCGTCGTGGCCGGTCGCGCCGTTCCCCGCGCCCCTTAGGGCGCACTTCCCCACGCCTTTCAGGAAAGGCGGCCGCGGCAGGACGCCGGGAGCTGCAGTGGATGCTGCCCGAGCAGTGAGACGGGGGGGCGGTGCCCGTCGTCGCCGTCCACGTGCCCGCCGTTCGGGGGCGCGGCGCCGTCGTGGCCGGTCGCGCCGTTCCCCGCGCCCCTCTGGGCGCCGTCCCCCGCCCCGCCGAGGAGCACCGGCCATGCCGCGCGGGACGTGCAGTGGACGCTGCTCGCGCGGTGAAGCGGGGTGCGGTGCCCGTCATCGCCGTCCCGGCGCGCGCCGTTCGGGGGCGCGGCGCCGTCGTGGCCGGTCGCGCCGTTCCCCGCGCCCCTCAGGGCGCCGTCCCCCGCACCGCCGAGGAGTACCGGCCATGCCGCGCGGGACGTGCAGTGGACGCTGCTCGCGCGGTGAAGCGGGGTGCGGTGCCCGTCATCGCCGTCCCGGCGCGCGCCGTTCGGGGGCGCGGCGCCGTCGTGGCCGGTCGCGCCGTTCCCCGCGCCCCTCAGGGCGGCCCACGCCCCTCAGGAGGGGCGGCCGCGGGAGAGCGTAGGAAGCGGTGGGGCGACGGCTCATCGGGGCCGGGGGTACGCCCGCCCCCGTGGTCAGCCTGTCGCGTCCACCAGCGCCAGCTGGTGCAGGCGGTCCGGCGGGCCCGGGCGGGCGTAGTACCAGCCCTGGGCCGTGTCGCAGCCCAGTATCCGCAGCTGCTCGGCCTGGGCGCCGGTCTCGACGCCCTCCACGGTCACCGCGAGGTCGAGGCTGTGGGCCAGGGAGACGATCCCCTCGACGATCTTGAGGTCCACGGGGTCGGCGGGGAACTGCTGCATGCTCCGGGTGAAGGACCGATCCAGCTTGAGCACGCTCACCGGCAGCCGGCGCAGGTTGGCGAGGTTGGAGTAGCCGGTGCCGAAGTCGTCCAGGGCGATGTCGACGCCCATCTCGGCGAGCCGGCGCAGCGGCTTGAGCAGGTCGTCGTCCGCGCCGATCAGGGCCGACTCGGTGACCTCCAGGCACAGGGCGTCGGGCTCGACGCCGGCGCGCTCCAGGATGTCGACGGTGTCCTGCACCAGACCGGGGTGGGTGAGCTGGCACGGGGAGAGGTTGACGTTGATGCGCAGCGGGCTGGTGTCCCCCCTGCGTTCTCGCCACGAGCGGGCTTGGCGCACCGACTGCTCCAGCACCCAGCGGCCCAGCGGCACGATCAGCCCGGTGTGCTCGGCGAGCGGGATGAACCGGTCGGGGCCGAGGACCCCGTGCTGCGGGTGCAGCCAGCGCACCAGGGCCTCCGCGCCGCGCACACTGCCGTCGCCCAGGTGGACGAGGGGCTGGTACTCGATGAAGAACTCGCCCCTCTCCAGGGCGGCCGGCAGGGCGGTCGTCAGGCCGTGCCGGGTGATCGCGCGGGCGTCGGCCTCGGCGTCGGCAAGCTCGAAGCGGTTGCCGCCCGCCGACTTCGCCCGGTACATGGTGATGTCGGCGCTGCGCAGCACCTCGGCCGCGCTGCGCTCCCCCGCCGCGCCCTCCACGATGCCGATGCTGCCGCGCACGGTCAGCTCCCGGCCGTCGATGCGCACCGGCGCCACCAGGGCGTTCATGATGCGCGCGGCGAGCTCGTCGACCTCGCGGTGGGTGTCGGGACCGGTGGTCAGCGCCACGAACTCGTCACCGCCGAGCCGGGCGACCATCTCGCCCGGCGCCGTGGCGCAGGACTGGAGCCGGTCGGCGACCTCGACGAGCAGCCGGTCGCCGGCCGCGTGGCCGAGGCTGTCGTTGATGGTCTTGAAGCCGTCCAGGTCGAGGTAGCACAGGCCGAAGCGCTGGTTCTCGCCGGCGGCCAGCACCTTCTCCAGGCGTTCGAAGAACAGGGTGCGGTTGGGCAGGCCGGTGAGGGCGTCGTGGGTGGCCTCGTAGCGCAGCCGCAGGTTGAGCAGGCGTCGCTCGGTGGTGTCCTCCATGAGGGCCAGCTGGTACTGCGGGTCGCCGTCCGCGTCGCGGAGCAGGGAGACCGTCAGGTTGGTCCACAGGACCGTTCCGTCAGGGCGGTAGAACGCCTTCTCCACGTGGTAGTGCTCGCGTTCGCCGCGCACCAGCTCGTCGTAGAGCCGCCAGACCTGGGGCGCGTCCTCGGCGTGGGTCCACTCGCGGACGTTGCGGCCGCGGACCGTCTGCTCGCCGCCGCCGAACATGCGCAGCATCGCCCCGTTGACCTGGAGCACGTTGCCGTCCAGGTCGGCGATGCCGATGCCTATGGCGGCGCCCTCGAAGACCGCGCGGAAGCGGGCCTCGCTCGCGTGCAGCGCCTGCGCCACCACGCCCTGCGCCCGCAACGCGGCCTGGGCGATGGCCTCCTGCTCGGCGAGCGTGCGCTCGCGCAGCGCCTGCGCGTATCCGGCGGCCATGGCGTGCTGGAGCCGGGAGCAGCGCGTGCGCAGGTCCTCCTGGGGGCCGTCCTCGCCGCAGTAGAGGACGAGGTAGGCGTCGACGCAGTCCAGGCTGCGGCTGAGCGCGTCCGGGTCGGTGCAGTGCGCGCCGACCAGCGCGGCCCCGACCTCCTTGCCGGCCTCGGCGTCGAACGTCCTGGCCAGTAGTGCCTCGCTCAGCCGCCGGGCCAGCGGCAGGAGTCGTTCCTCGAACTCCGGCCGGGTCAGCGACGTCGAGGTCACCGGGAAGACCGCCCGGCTCCAGATCGTCGCGAACCTCCGCAGTCTGTCCTCCGGCCCGTCCGGCACGGCGGTCACGAAGTACGCCCCACGCCCGCGAACCCGGAGAAGGCATAGGGATCCTCGTCCTCCGGCGCCGTCTCCGGCCGCCAGTGCGGCATCGGCACCAGTCCCGGTTCCACCATGTCGTACCCCTCGAAGAACCGCGCGATCTCGTCACGCGAGCGCATGATCAGCGGGTTGCGAATGTCCTTGTACACGTTCACCGCGCCCTCCGCCCTCCGGGCCGGCAGCGGGATTCCCTCGTACGAGGCGTGCGTGAGCACGAGCAGGCTGCCGGGCGCGAGCGCGGCACTCAGCTCGGCCACCGCCGCGTACGGGTCGTCCTCGTCCTCCACGAAATGCAGTATGGCAACGAGGAGCAGAGCCACCGGCCGGTCCAGGTCGAGGAGTTGTTCCACCTGCGGGCTCGTCAGGATCTCCTGCGGCTTGCGCAGGTCGGCGGCGACGACGTCGGCGTCCTCGTTGCCCGCGAGCACGGCCTGGCTGTGCGCGACGGCGACGGGGTCGTGGTCGACGTAGACGACCCGGGCGCCGGGGCTGACCGCCTGGGCCACCTCGTGGACGTTGCCGAAGGTCGGGATGCCCGAGCCGACGTCGAGGAACTGGGTGATGCCCTCACCGGCCGCGTAGCGCACCGCGCGACGCATGAACGCCCTGTTCGCCTGCATGATCTTCGGGAGTCCCGGCATGAACTCCATGGCCCTGCGGGCCGCTTCCCGGTCGACCTCGAAGTTGTGCGAACCGCCCAGGTAGTAGTCGTAGATCCGCGAGACACTGGGCACGGAGACGTCGATGCTCCGTGGGGCCCAGGCGGGACGCTCCATCTGTCTCTCTCCAAGGCGTAGGCGATCCGGTGTTCGAGCAGAGGCTACTGATCGCCCGCCAAACGGGCGAGTGGAAACGGAAATTGACCGTCCGTTCCCGGTCACTGCCTGCGGAACGTGCCGGATTGGCTTCCCCGAAGGGGAGCACGAAAAGTACCCGAAGGACGGCGTCGCCGACAGCACAGCGGTCCGCCCCCTCCGTGCGGCGCGGAGGGGGCGGACCGGGGGTCGTACGTGCCGTCGCAGCTTGCGGGGATCAGCCCTGGGGAGGCGATCTCTACTGCTCGGGCGCGCCGACCAGCTTTCCGTCGGGGGCCACGGCGTACCACTGACCGCCCACGCCCTGACCGTTGATGTCCCCCGGCGCCTTGTCACCGGAGAAGGTGTAGATCGGCGAGCAGTTGACCGTCATCTGCTTTTTGCCGTCGGACCGGGTGAAGCTCATCAGGCCCTTCTTCTGGACGCCCTCGGTGTCGTTCGTGGCGACCGGGGCCACGGCCGGCCACTTCTCCAGGCAGGCGCCGTTGCAGTTCGACACCGGATCGGGCCAGGCCTTGTCCTTGAGGAAGCGGTAGACCGTCATGCCGTTCTTGTCGACGACGATCTCACCGAGGTTGGGGTCCTTGCGGACGGACAGCCCGGGCAGGTCGGACGCCGCCTTCGCCTTCTTGCCGTCGGGGGCGAGCGCGAACCACTTGCCGCCCACGCCCTGGCCGTTGGCGTCACCGGCGTTGGTGTCCTTGGCGTAGCGGTAGACCGGCCAGCCGTCGACGGTCAGCTGCTTGGTGCCGTCGGTCCGGGTGACCTCGCCGAGCAGCGACTTGTCGATGCCGTCGCCCGCGGTGGCGTCGTCGGCGGGCACGGGCGGCCAGGTCTTCGCGCAGTCGCCGTCGCAGTTCGACTTGGGCGGTTCCGCGGTGTCCGCGTCGAAGCGGTACAGGGTCATGCCGTTGGCGTCGATCAGCACCTTGCCGAGCTCCGCGTTGGCGGAGACGGACAGCTGGCCGGCGCCGGTCTGGGTGCCGGCCCCGGCACCGCCCGTCGCCGCCGGGGTGGCGCCCGCGCCGACGCCGGCGCCGACCCCGCCGGTGCCGCTGCCCACACCCGCGACGGTGCCGGCCGGGGCCGTGACCCCCACGTTCTGGCTGGCGTTCGACGTACCGCTTTCCTGACCGCACGCCGTCGTCAGCGCCAGAACGGACACAGCGCTCGCCACGAGTGAGGCGCTCCGCCAGGAGGTCTTCATCGTCAACAACTCCCCGATCATCACAAGGGTGTTGCAGCGCCCTGCTGCGCCGCCGCACGGCCATGGGTACGCATGCCGGTGGGCGTTGCGTTCAAACGCGGCACAAAAAATCTTTCCGGCGCCTGTGACGGGTTCGCTCCACACCACTCCGCTCGCACACGCGTACGGCGGGCCGGACGCACGAACGCCCGCGGGCCAAACCGCCGGAGCGGGACTTCCCCCCTTCGGGGCATTCACCCCCGCGCGCGGCCGTACGCGCTGGTGGAAAGCCCCATGATCTCCGTCGTGCATGGACCCGAAACGACCCGATCGGCCCTTGTCGCACGAGGGTTGGCCCTGGTGACCGCGGCGTGGATCCTCGCGGCCGCGCCGGCCGGGGTGGCCGTGGCCGACGCCTGCGCGTACGCCTCGACGGGCCCGGACGGAACCGAGGCGATCGCGGTCGCGGGGAAGTCCCCGTGGCCGACGCCGCCCCAGTGCCCGGTACCGACACCGACGCCCACGCCGACCCCCACACCGCCGAAGCCGAAGCCCCCGCCCGAGCCGACGCCCACGCCGCCGCCGCCGAAACCGACGCCCACGCCCGCTCCTGAGCCCCCGCCGAGCCCGGCCCCCGTACCGAAGCCCCCCGCGAGGCCTCTCCCACCGCCTCCGCCGCCACCCGCCCCCGCACCGCCCCGGCGCGTGGCACCGCTCCCCCCGCCGCCGCCCGCACCGGCTCCGCCTCCGGCGCCCACCCCGACGCCGCCGAAACCCACACCACGTCCTTCCGTCACCCCCGTGCACTACCCCGCGTACCACGCGCCGCCGCGCCGGCACCCCACCCGCGGTGGCCCCTCACCGGTCACCTACGTCCTGCTCATCACCGCGCCCGCGGTGGTCGCCGTCGCCGCGCTGCGGCCGCGCTAGCGCCGATCCTGGAGGCATCCCTTGCCGGAATGGCTTGTTCTCACCCTCGCAATGCTCGCCGCCTGCGCGGTGGTGGTCGTCATCACCCTGGTCCGGCACCGCAGGGCGGCCGACGACGAGGACCCCTCCGAGACCCCTGACGTCATCGAGTACATGACCATGTGGATCGGTGTGGTGTACGCCATCGTCCTGGGCCTGGCCATCGCCGGGGTCTGGGAGGCCCGTGGCGTCGCCCAGGACCACGTCCAGACGGAGGCCCAGGCGCTGCACGAGATCTCGGAGCGGGTGCGGGTGTACCCGCCGGACGTGCGCGACCGCATTCGGGCGGATGTCAACGCCTATGTCGGACACGTCGTCAGCACCGAGTGGAAGGCGATGGCCGACGAGGGCCGGGTGACCGAGCGGGGGGACGCACTCCTGCGGAAACTGCGCGTGGACCTCACCGACTACGAGCCGAAGTCCGACTTCGAGGCGCAGGCCTACCAGCCGCTCCTGGACCAGATGAGCGCCGCCGACCAGGCGCGCAACGCCCGCGCCGGCTCCGTCGACCCCACCATGCCCGGGGTGGTGTGGTTCGGTCTGATCGCCGGGGCCGTCATCACCGTCGGCATGGTCTTCGCGCTCCAGATCCGGCGCACCAGCCGTGAGCTGATCCTGGCGGGACTCTTCTCCGCGCTGATCGCCTTCCTGCTCTTCCTGATCTGGGACTTCGACGCGCCGTACAGCCGGGGCATCACCGCGACCACCGAGCCCTTCCTGGCCCTCTTCCCGGGCATCAAGGGCTGACGCCGGCCCCCGGAACGGCGGCATGGCAGGTCTTCGCCCCGGTCCGCGGAAAGCGACCGTGGCGAAGACCTGCGTGTGGCGTACGCGCTGTCGTAGGGGCACCCCATGGAGCCGGGCTCAGGCGCGGCACTCGGCGCGGCGGCGCAACCAGAACACTCCCCCGCCGAGGACGGCCGTGGCGACGAGTCCGCCGCCGATGGCCATGTCGATCGGCGTGGCACCGCTGGTGCTGCTGCCTCCGAGACCACCGCGGACACCGCCGAGGACGGTGAAGGCGGTCGGGTTGGTGAGGGTCCGGCCGCCGCAGTTGACCGTGATGCTGTGCGAACCCGGGCCGGCGTTGGTGCTGACCGTGGTGGTACCCCTCGCGCTCCCGCCGGAGCCTGCCGCCCTCAGGCTGACCGTGCGGAAGGAGTCCGAGCTCATGGTCCCGCCGTTGCGGCAGCCGTCGACGCTGACGGTCAGCTGACCGCCGCGGGCGACGATGTTGGGCAGGGCGGCGATGTTGCTCGGGCCGAAGTGGTTGTTGCCGCCGTTGCCACCGAAGTTGTTGCCGTTGCCGCCCCCGTTGTGGTTGCCGTTCCCGTTGCCACCGGCGTTGTTGCCCGGGCGGCCCCCGCCGCCGTTGCCGTTGCCGCCTGCGTTGTTGCCGTTGCCGTTCCCGTGGCCGTTTCCATTCCCGTTGCCACCGGCGTTGTTGCCGTTCCCGTGGCCGTTACCGTTGCCACCGGCGTTGTTGCCGTTCCCGTTCCCGTGGCCGTTGTCGTTCCCGTTGCCACCGGCGTTGTTGCCGTTCCCGTTCCCGTGGCCGTTGTCGTTCCCGTTGCCACCGGCGTTGTTGCCGTTCCCGTGGCCGTTGTCGTTCCCGTTGCCACCGGCGTTGTTGCCGTTCCCGTTCCCGTGGCCGTTCCCGTTCCCGCCGAATCCGTTTCCGTTCCCGTTCCCGTTGCCGCCGAATCCGTTCCCGTTACCGTTCCCGTTGCCGTTCCCATTGCCTCCGTAGCCGTTGCCGTTCCCGTTTCCGTCTCCGTTGCCTCCGAAGCCGTTGCCGTTGCCGTTCCCGTTACCACCGAATCCGTTGCCGTTGCCGTTCCCATTGCCGTTGCCGTGGCCGTTGTTGCCATTGCCGCCGGCATTGTTGCCGTTGCCGTTACCGTTCCCATTGCCGTGGCCGTTGTCATTTCCGTTGCCACCGGCGTTGTTACCGTTCCCGTTGCCTCCGTAGCCGTTGCCGTTGCCGTTACCGTTACCGCCGAATCCGTTACCGTTCCCGTTTCCGTGGCCGTTTCCGTTGCCGTTGCCGCCGAAGTCGTTCCCCGGGCGGCCCCCGCCGTTGTGACCGTTGCCGCCGGAGTCGTTGCCGGGCCGGCCTCCGCCGTTGTCGCCGTTGCCACCGAAGCCGTTGTCGCTCAGGCTGCCCGGACTGGGCATGCCGTCCGCGACGGTCACGGGGGCGGTGAGCCCGAGGACGGCGACCGCGGTGGCTGCGGCCGCCAGGGCACGTGGGTTTCTCATGTGATCCTCCGCGGAAGGCGCCCCGGGGCCCGTCCCCGGCATGTCGGCGAGCAAACGCCTTCCGGAACGACCCTCAGATGCCCTGCGCAGGCCCGCATTTCGGGAATGGTCCGTCCCGGTGAGGCGACACGCCGGGCGAACAGCTCACCATGGGATATCGCCGCAGGTCACGGAGCGTCGGAAATTTCCTGCCCGCGGCGACTCGGATGGCGCACCGATCAACGCGGGGACCACCCGTTCGCCTCCGTCCCGTCGCCGGTTGACGATGCGGGACTTAGCGTTCTGGTATGCGCGAAAGGACGTGGCGACGGCCGCGTCGAAAGGGGATGGCGAATGTATGGGTACGAGCTGTCCGGGATGACGGAAGAGGAGGAGCGGCCGAAGAAGCGAGCCCCCTGGGGCGTGATAGCTCTCGTTCTGCTGACCGGCCTCGCGCTCATCCGGAATGGTTCGGGCGAGTTCGACGTCGGCCCGCCGCAGCCCGCCTCCGCGGCCGCCGCCGACGCCCAAGCCGCCCAGGACGCCCTCGGCCGGGCCCCTGCGCCGCTGCCGCACGGCGTGCCGAACCGGGTGCGGATCTCCGCCATCCAGGTGGACGCCCCGGTCGTCCCGGTCGGTCTGGACACGGACGGCTGGGTCGCCGCGCCGCCCCCCGAGGACCCGAACCTGGCCGGCTGGTTCACCGGCGCCGTGTCGCCCGGCGAGAAGGGGACCGCCGTCGTCGTCGGCCATGTCGACAACACCCAGGGACCCGCCGTCTTCTACGGCCTGGGAGCCCTGAAGAAGGGGCAGCAGGTCGAGGTGGTCCGCCAGGACGGGAAGACCGCCGTCTTCGAGATCTACGGAGTCGAGGTCTTCGCCAAGAACGACTTCCCCGGCGACCGTGTCTACACCTCGAAGGGCTCTCCGGAACTGCGGGTGATCACCTGCGGTGGCGGCTTCTCCAAGGTGCACGGATACGACGGGAACGTGGTGGTCTTCGCCCGCCTGGCCGCGGTCCGCTGACTCCGGGCGGGCGGGCGTGCCCGCCCGGTGTCCGGTCACGCGTACCGCCGGTACGGGACGGAGATGTGGTAGCCGGAGTCCAGGAGTCGCGGGAGGTACTCGCGCAGTGCCCACACGCTCTGCGAGCGGTCGCCCCCGGCGTCGTGCGAGAGCACCACGACGCCGGGGCCGGCGCCCTTCTCCACCCGGTCGACGATGGTGCGGGTGCCGGGGGTGGTCCAGTCGAGGGAGTCGAGCGTCCAGGCCAGCGGTTCCATGCCGAGTTCGGCGCCGAGTTGGAACGCGGCGCGGTTCCAGGCGCCGTAGGGGGCGCGGAACCAGCGCGGCCGCTCGCCGTAGGTGTCCTCGATGACGTCGCTGGTGCGGGACATCTCGGAGCGGATCCTTCGGCGGGTGAGCCGGGTGAGGAGGGGGTGGGACCATGTGTGGTTGCCGACGACGTGCCCCGCGTCGGCCATCCTGGCCAGCAGGTGCGGATACGAGGCGGCCATCTCCCCGCACACGAAGAACATCGCGCGGACGTCGTACTCGGCGAGGGTGTCGAGGATGGCGGGGGTGTAGCGGGGGTCGGGACCGTCGTCGAAGGTCAGCACCATGGTCCGGCCGCGGCCGGAGATCCGCAGCAGCGGCCTGCGCCGCACGGGGGTGCGGGCGGGCACGGCACCGTGCGGGCCGTGCCCGGCGAGCGGATGGAGGCGGTAGGCGGACGCCTCCATCGGGACGCTGTGCACCGGGGGGCCGGCGGCCGGTGCGGGGCCGCGGACGGGCTGGCCCCCCGTTCCCCAGGCGAACAGTCCGGCCGTGCCGACCGCCCCGGCGGCGGCGGTGGCGCCGGCGACGAGCATCCGGCGACGCGTGAACAACTGATCCTTCTGCATGAGTCATCCGTCGCCCGGAAGGCCGCCGACGCCCCCCGCCGGCACCGGGGCGGCGGCACGAATCCACCCGCCCGGCGCAGCAACCGGGGCTCGCGTCGCCGACGGGTCGCCTCCGGCCGGGCTGACGCGCCGCTCCTCCGCGCGGCCTGCCCTCCGAGCGGCCCGCGCAGGGCCGGACCTGCGGGTTCCGATAGCCTCGGCATCGTGACGGAACAGCACGCGTACCGGTTCGAGCGGGGTACGGACGGCCCCAAGGTCATCGTGGCCGGGGTGGACGGATCCGACTCCTCCTTGCGGGCCGCCGCCTACGCCGCCGGGCTGGCCCGGCGCCAGCGCGCGCTTCTCGCCGTCGTGTACGTGCAACCGGTCATGGCGGCGGGCGCGGCGCTCGGGGTACCGGTCGCGGACACGACCGACGCGATCGCCGAGGACCTGGTGGCGCAGATCCGGGAGGCCACCGAGCGGATGCGCGGGACCTTCGACATCCGCTGGGAGTTCCACACGTTCCGCGGTGACCCCTACAACGGCCTGGTGAAGGCGGCGGACGAACTCAAGGCCGACGCGGTGGTGGTGGGCGCCTCCGAGCAGGCCGGGCACCGGATCGTGGGGTCGGTGGCGGTGCGGCTGGTCAAGGCGGGGAGGTGGCCGGTGACGGTGGTGCCGTAGCACCCCGCCGCCCCCTTACGGGGGGTCGAGGGCACGCGCTCCGGCGCCGGTCGGTACGTGACCGCGGTTCGGGACGGCCGACTCCCCGTCCCGTCGCTCCCGCAGGCCGCCGCCGGCGGCGTCGGACCGCAGCCGGCGACCGGACCCCGGCAGCAGCCGGCACACCTCCCCGCAGGCGAGCTCCGGCGCCACGCCGCCGTGCACCAGCGCCGGCGACACCCGCTTCTTCCCGGCGGCTTCGGCGGCCGGCCCGTCGGCGCCGTCGCCGGCCGACGGCGGGTAGCCGGCAGCCGTCACGCGCATCCGGGGGCCGACCGATCCGGAGCCCGAAGGCTCCCTCGCGCATCCGGGAGCCGACCGATCCGGAGCCCCGAAGTCCCTCACGACCATCCGCGGACCGACCGGTCCGGAGTCTCATGGCTCCGTCGGACAGGCGGCGTCACCTCGCGCGCCTCCCGCGCGCCTCTTTCACCCCTCGCCGCGCGGGCGCCGCGACCCCCGCCACCCTCGCGCCCCCGCGCTACCCTTCGCCCCGCGCCCCGCGCCCCCGCGCCACCCTTCGCCCCGCGCCCTCGCGCCCCTCGGCGGGGAGCATACGCATCGCGTCGGGAGCCGCCGTCGCGGCCCGTCACTCGCCCATCGTCAGCCGGCCGTCGCGACCCGTCACTCGCCCATCGTCAGCCCGTCCTTGGCCGCGCCCCGGCTGAGCACGACGTCTTCGATACGGTCGCGTGCGCCCCGGACGTCGGCGCCCTGGGCGAGGGCCTTGTTGAGGTTCACCGCCCGGCCGGCGTCGATGTCGAACATCTGCGGGACGAACGCGGCCTTGGTCACCTGCCAGCGGCCGCCGGGGCGGGCGGGCGCGGCGAAGGTGAAGCGGGCGGCGCTGGACTGGTTGCCGCGCGGGTCGGGCCGGCGCTGCTTGTTCACCGTCTCGCCGGTGACCAGGTCGCCGAGGCCGTAGACGACCCAGGTGCCGTTGACCTTCTCGTACGGCTGGGGGACGCGGGCGCGGGTACCGAGGATGAGGTCGATGTCGGGACGGCCGTCCGTGCGGGAGGCGGTGAGGGACCTGGCGAGGGCGAGCTGGACGACGTCGGGCGCGTCCTGCCACGGGGTGCCCCAGTGCAGGGAGACGACCACCACGTCGGCGCCCGCTGCCCGGGCCGCCTTGGCATCGGCCATGATCCGGTTCTCGTCGATGCGGTGGACGGCCCAGGGCTGCCCCGCGGGCAGCGGGCGGCCGTTGGTGTCGGCGGTGTAGGAGAGGTGGGCGACCTTCGCGGGCCCCGCGGGCAGGAGGGTGACGGAGGTCCCCTCGGCCTCGGTGCGGGCGGTGCCCGCGTGGCGTACGCCGGCGCCGTCGAGGGCGTCGAGGGTGCGGCGGATGCCGGCGGCCCCGTCGTCGAGGCTGTGGGTGGAGGCGGTGGCGCAGCCGTCGTAGCCGGTGGCGGCGAGCGCGTCGGCGATCTCGGGCGGGGACCTGAAGAGCGGGCCTCCGGTGTAGCCGCCGTTCGTGCCGACGACGGTTTCCAGGTGGCACAGGGCGAGGTCGGCGCCGGAGACGACGGAGGCGACGCCCTCGAGCATCGGGCGGAAGTCGTGACCGGCGCCCCCGGCGTCGAAGCGCGCCCGTTCGATGACGGGGGTGTGCGGGATGATGTCACCGGTGGCCACGAGGGTGAAACTGCGGGCGGCGGGGGCGGGTGCTCCGGGCAGCCCGGCCGGCTCGTGTTCGTCGGCCTGACAGGCGGCGGCCGCCGCCAGGATGGCCGTGATGACCAGGGCCACCAGGTGTCTGCGTGCGATCACGGGATCACCCCACCACATACGGATTGTCATATTTACGCACGCCTTACTACTAATCCATGGAGCCGGGCGCGCGGCCCCGGCGCTCCCGTCGCCCCGGCGCGATGCGCGCGATCGGCGTAAGCCGGGACCGTTCGTCGAACCGTTCGTCGACGCGATCGACCGTCCGTCGCAGAGCCGTGTGTGCGGCCTGTCCCTCCCGGCCGCCCTGCGGTGCCATACGCCCATGACCGCCGGAACCGCCCTCGCCACCAGGACGACGACCGCCGAGCACGAGCTCGCCGCGCTGCAGCGCGAGCACGGCCGGCCGCTCTACGCGCTGCTGCTGAGGCTGTGCGACGGCGACCGCCAGCGGGCCGAGGACCTCGTCCAGGAGACCCTGGTGCGCGCCTGGCAGCACCCCGAGGCACTGCGCGCCGAAGCCTTCGACTCCGTACGACCCTGGCTGCTCACCGTCGCCCGGCGGCTGGCGATCGACGCGCGGCGGGCCCGGCAGGCCCGGCCCGCCGAGGTCGGCGACGCGGTGCTGGAGAACGCGCCGGTCTGCGCCGACCACGCCGAGCGGGCCGCCGCGACCCTCGACGTGCGCGAGGCTGTGAAGACACTCACTCCGGAGCACCGTGAAGTCCTGGTGCTGGTGTACTTCCAAGGGGCGAGCGTGGCGGAGGCCGCCCAGGCCCTCGGCATCCCGCCGGGTACGGTGAAGTCCCGCGCGTACTACGCGCTGCGCGCCCTGCGCCGGGTGCTGCCCGGTTACGCGCCCGACCTGGGCTGAAACCCACGGTCGAGTCAAACCTCCGTAAAGCGCCTTGCCGACCACCTCGGTTGAGTAATCGGGTGTCCTTATCCGTGTTCCGGAGAGGAGTTCCCGGCGCCGGGTGACGCGCACGCACCGGAGGAAGGCAGGAAGGGATGCTGCACAGAGGTCATCAGAGCACGGACGGCGCCGGCGGCGGCGAACTGACCGTCCCCATGGCCTGGTTGTACGCCGAGTACATCGCCGACGAACTGCTGCGGACCGGCGATCTGATGCCGCCGACGTCCTTCGAGTTCCGCGCCGGGCGCGACGCCCTGGCACTGACCATCTTCCTGTCCGACACCGACGGGGAACTCCCGGGCATCCGGGTCGTCACCCAGCTCGAGACCTGGCTGTCGCTCACCGCGTACGACCAGCCCTGGCAGGACTGGGTGGACGAGCGCATGGCCCAACTGACCGCCGAGGCGGTCGAGTCCGGCGAACCCGCACCCGATCTCGAACTGGCGTCCGCGGCCTGGCGCTGGCTGGAGGAGACCGAGCTGCTCGCCCCCGACCTCAACGCGGTGCCGGGCGGCGCCGCCGGCGTCGGCGAGGAGGACGGGCCCAAGGTCTGGACGCCCGCCTGGCAGCTCGGACTGCCCCTCGGACATCTCGCGATCCATCTTTTCTGAAGTCCGACCAATCCGCGGTCCCGGCCGCTCCGAACATCTGGGTCACGATTTGGTATGGGCCTTGAGTGATTCCTCTGCCCGGTGCGTACCGGTGGGAGCAAGGAGTAACCCCACTGGCACTCAACGGCACGAGGTTTCGGCATGAGGTCCCTGGAGAGGCATCGCGACGTCGGCGCGTACGCGCTCGGCGTGCTGGACGAAGCGGAGGCCTTCCGCTTCGAGGACCACCTCATGGAGTGTCCTCGTTGCGCGGCGGAGGTCACCGAGTTCGGCCCCACCACCCGTCAGTTGATGCTCTACCGGCGGGCGACTCCGCGTACGGTCCACCCCTTCGCCGGACCGGGACCGCGGCTGCTGGACCGGCTCCTCGCAGAGGTGGCCGCCCGGCACCGGGCCGCCAAACGCCGGCTGCTGTACGCGGTGGCCGCGTCCCTGGTGGTGGCCCTCGCCGGACCCGCGATCGCGATGACGGCGGGCGCCGGGGAGGACCGGCCCGTGCAGGTCACCGCGACCGACGAGAAGTCGGGGGTGTGGGCGCAGGTGACGACGGAGAACGAGGTGTGGGGCAGCGAGGTCGAGTTGAAGGTCAAGGACGCCGCGGGCCCGCGCGCCTGCCACCTCGTGGTCATCGGCCGCGACGGCTCGGAACAGACGGTCACGAGCTGGAGCGCCCCGCACCACGACGCCCGCCCCAACACGATGAAGGGCGGCGCCGCCCTGCACCCCGACGAGATCGCCCGCTACGAGGTGCGGACCAAGCAGGGGGAGCTGCTGGTGGGACTGGAGCCGCGGTAACCGCTCCGGCTCCTCGGTTGATGTGCCGTCGGCCGGCCGCGGACCGAGACTGAAGATGCCGACGTGGAGTCACCGACGGGCCCACTCCGCGCCCTGAGAGCCCCGTCGCGACGGCCAGGGCACTCCGGCGACCGGACCGCCCCGGTGGCCCGCCGGGGCTACTTCAGCAGCCTCGACATCCTCCGGTCGGCCAGCGGCTTCCCGCCGGTCTGGCAGGTCGGGCAGTACTGGAGCGACGAGTCGCTGAAGGACACCTCGCGGACGGTGTCACCGCAGACCGGGCAGGGCTCGCCGGTGCGGCCGTGCACCCGCAGGCCGGTCTTCTTCTCCGCCTTGAGACGGCCTGCCGCCAGGCCCCGGGAGCGTTCCACCGCGTCCGTGAGGGTGGTGCGCAGGGCCTCGTAGAGGGTGTGCGTCTCCTCCGGGGTCAGGGAGGCGGCGAGCTTGAAGGGGGACATCCGCGCCGCGTGCAGGATCTCGTCGCTGTAGGCGTTGCCGACGCCCGCGATCAGGGACTGGTCGCGCAGGGCGCCCTTCAGCCGCCGGCGTTCGCCCGCGAGGAGCGCGGCGAAGCGGTCCTCGTCAAAGTCGGGGGCGAGCGGGTCGGGCCCGAGACGGGCGACCCCGGGGACCTCTCGCGGGTCCCGTACGACGTACACCGCGAGCCGCTTCTGCGTGCCGGCCTCGGTCAGGTCGAAGCCCTCGCCGGTCTCCAGGGCGACCCGCAGGGCGAGGGGCCCCTTGCCGGGGCGGGGCGGGCCGTCGGGGAGGCGGTCCTTCCAGTGCAGCCAGCCCGCGCGGGCCAGGTGGGTGACGAGGTGGAGTCCGCCGGCCGTCTCCAGGTCGAGGAACTTGCCGTACCGGTGCACCGCGGTGACCTCCCGGCCCTCGACGGCGGACGGCGGCGGGTCGTAGGTCTTCAGGACGCTGATCGCGGCGGGCATCACACGGACGATCTCGTGGCCGACCACGTGCTCGGTCAGGAAGTCCTTGAGCGCCTCGACCTCGGGGAGTTCCGGCATACGTCCAGGGTGCCATCCGGGGCCGACGTGCTCAGGTCCGCCGCTCCACCGCGAACTCGCACCACACGCACTTGCCGCTGCCGCGCGCCTCCACGCCCCACCCGTCGCCGAGCAGGTCGACCAGGAGCAGGCCCCGCCCGGAGACGCCCGACTCCCCGGCCTCACGGCGGCGCGGCAGGGCGCTGGAGGAGTCCTCGACCTCGACGCGCAGGACCGGGGCGGCGCCGTTGAGGACCCGTACCGTGACGATCGCGGCCCCCTCGGTGTGCATGAGGGCGTTGGTGATGAGCTCGTCGGCGACCAGTTCGATCTCGTCGGCGCGGTCACGGGCGCCCCAGGCGCGGACGGCGGCGCGGATCATGTGCCGGGCCCCGGTGAGGGCCGCGGGTTCTCCCGGAGCGACGTGCTGCTGGAGCCTGCCGCCGGGCCGCGGGGTCTCGGCGCCCCGGCGGCGCAGCAGGAGCAGGGCCACGTCGTCGTCGCCGCCGCGCTCCTCGGCCACCTCGATCAGGCGGTCGGCGAGTCCGCGCACGTCGCCGGGGCCGGCGGCGACGAGGGCGGTGAGGGCCCGCATGCCGTCGTCGAGGTCGGCGCCGGGCTGTTCGACCAGGCCGTCGGTGAGCAGCAGCAGGGTGTGGCCGGGATCGAGTTCGAGGGTGGTGACCGGGTAGTCGAGGCTGCCGAACTCGGCGGAGAGGCCGAGCGGCAGACCGCCCGGGACCGGGACGCGCCGGCAGGTGCCGTCGGTGTCCCGGACCAGGGGGTCGATGTGGCCGGCCCGGACCACCTGGACCACGCCGGTGGACAGGTCCGCCTCCGCGTACAGGCAGGTGGCGAAGCGGTCGGTGTCGAGTTCGTCCAGAAAGACGGAGGCGCGCGCCATCACGGCGGCCGGGGTGTGGCCTTCGGCGGCGTAGGCCCGCAGGACGATGCGCAGCTGGCCCATGACGGCGGCGGCGTGCGTGTCGTGGCCCTGGACGTCGCCGATGACGGCGCCGACCCGGCCTCCCCCGGAGGGGGTGCCCCCGGGCAGCGGGATCAGGTCGTACCAGTCGCCGCCGATGTCCCGGCCGAGGGAGCCCCCGATGGTGGCGGCGCGGTAGCGGACGGCGACGTCGGCGCCGGGGACGCTGGGGATGGTGCGGGGCAGCATGGCCTGCTGGAGGCCCTGGGCGATGTCCTTCTCCTGTTCGTAGAACATCGCCCGCTGGAGGGACTGCGCGATGCTGCTGCCGAGGGCGACGAGGATGTTGCGCTCCTCGGGGGTGAAGCCGCGCCGGTCGCCGTAGAGCAGGCCCACGGCGCCGATCGGTCGGGCCTGGACGATGAGCGGCAGGTAGGCGGCCGAGGTGATCTTCAGGTCGGTGATGTGCGGCCACAGCACGGGGTATCCGGCGGCGAACTCGTCCGGCGACTCGATGAAGCGGGGCGTGAGGGTGCGGACGACCTCGCTCATGGGGTACGGCTCGTCGATCCGGGTGACCAGGGTGCCGGGCACGAAGCTGCCCTCGGGGCCTTCGGCGATCAGCCGGATGCGGCCGGCCTCGACCAGGCCCATGACGAGACTGGTGGCTCCGAGGTGGGTCAGGCCGTGGGTGTCCTTGAGGACGTCGATGACGTCCCGCACGGTCCGGGCGTGCGCCAGGGCGGCGGTGGTGAGCTGGACGACGTTGGTCTGTTCGCGGAGCGCGCCGTCGCGGGCGGCGTCGTCACGGCGGACCGCGAGGTCCTTCAGCTCCTCGGTGGCGTCGCGGACGATGCCGATGATCCGGCGGGGGCGGCCGGTCCCGTCGCGCCGGATGTAGCCCTGGGTGTGGGTCCAGCACAGGCCGCCGTCGCGGCGCCGGACGCGGAAGTAGGCGCCGTAGTTCTCGCTGCCGTCCTTGATGGCCTGGGCGACCAGGGCGTCCAGGCGGATGGCCTCGGACGGCGGAACACGTGCCGACAGGCTCTCGGGGCGGCCGTCGTACTCCTCGGGCGGCATGTCGAAGATCTCGTGGGCGCGGGCGTCCATGTGGAACAGCCCGGAGTCCAGGTCCCAGTCGAAGCTGCCCATGCGGTTGAGCGCCAGGATCGGATCCGGGTGGGCGGGCCAGTCGGCCGGGAGGGACAGCGCGCTCGCTCCCCGATCAGACATGGGGCCACCTTGCCAGCATTTGTCCGATTCTTCGACCCGGACGGCTGCCAGTGGCCCGGTTGCGCGGACCCGTGCCCCGGGTTACGCAGGCCGGGGCGAGGAACACGCACCGTGATCGGCCTCAGACTGGAGAGAGGAGCGCACGCCGTGGACTGGTTCACCGCACCCGAGTACTGGACGAGCCGGCTGGTCTTCCAGCGGGCCCTGGCCGGTGTGTACCTGGTCGCGTTCCTGACGGCGGCGCTGCAGTTCCGGGCACTGATGGGTGAGCGGGGCATGCTGCCGGTGCCGCGTTTCACGGCACGGGTGCCCTTCCGGCGGGCGCCGAGCTTGTTCCACTGGCACTACTCCGACCGGTTCTTCGCGGTCTGCGCATGGACGGGCTGCGCGGTGTCGGTGGCGCTGCTCGCGGGGCTGGACGGGTACCTGCCGCTGTGGGGCGCGATGCTGCTGTGGCTGGTGCCCTGGGCGCTGTACCTGTCGATCGTCAACGTCGGCCAGACCTGGTACGGCTTCGGCTGGGAGTCCCTGCTGCTGGAGACCGGCTTCCTCGCGGTGTTCCTCGGCAACGACGAGGTGGCCCCGCCGATCGTCGTGCTGTTCCTGCTGCGCTGGATCCTCTTCCGGGTCGAGTTCGGCGCGGGCCTGATCAAGATGCGGGGCGATCCGTGCTGGCGGAAGCTGACGTGCCTGGACCACCATCACGAGACACAGCCGATGCCGGGCCCGCTGAGCTGGTACTTCCACCATCTGCCGAAGCCGCTGCACCGGGTGGAGGTGGCCGCCAACCACGTCACCCAGCTGGTCGTGCCGTTCCTCCTGTTCGCCCCGCAGCCGATCGCGACGGCCGCCGCCGCCCTGATGATCCTGACCCAGCTGTGGCTGGTGCTGTCGGGCAACTTCGCCTGGCTGAACTGGATCACCATCGTGCTGGCGGTCCCCGCCCTCGCCCTGCCCGCCGACCCGCCGTCCGTGCCCGGGGCCCCGCTCTGGTACGTGGTGGTGGTGCTCGCCGTGGGCGCGTTCCTGCTGTTCCTCAGCCACCGCCCGGTGCTCAACATGCTCTCCCGCGGCCAGGTCATGAACCGTTCCTTCGACCCGCTCCACCTGGTCAACACCTACGGCGCGTTCGGCAGCGTGAGCCGGATCCGCTACGAGGTCGTGGTCGAGGGCACGCTGGACGAGGTGCCGCGCGAGGACTCCGACTGGCGCGAGTACGAGTTCCGCGGCAAGCCGGGCGATCCACGGCACTGGCCGCGCCAGTTCGCCCCCTACCACCTGCGGCTGGACTGGATGATGTGGTTCGCCGCGCTCTCCCCCGCCTACGCCGGCGCCTGGTTCGGCGCGCTGGTGGAACGGCTCCTGGAGAACGACCGTGCCACGCTCCGCCTGCTGCGCCGCTCCCCGTTCCCGCCCGACCGGCCGCCGCGCCATGTCCGCGCCCGCCTCTTCCGCTACCGGTACACGACCTGGCGGGAGCTGCGGGAGACCGGCGCGTGCTGGGAACGGACCTTCGTGCGGGAGTATCTGCCGCCGACCCGGCTGGCGACCGTGGTTCAGAGGCCGTAGACGCGGGTGGCGGTGCCCTCGAAGAGCTGCTCGCGCTCGTCCCGGTTCAGGTCGGCCGCCAGACCGGCCGTGAGGTGGGCGACCTGGGAGTAGGTCGCCGCCGGCGTGCAGACCGGCCAGTCCGAGCCGAACATCAGACGGCCGGGCCCGAAGGCCCGCAGCACGGTGTCCCAGTAGGGGCGCAGCGGCGCGAGGGGCCAGGTGGTCCTCCCCCAGAGTGCCCGGTCCGTCTCCGTCACCATGCCCGACACCTTGCACACCGTGTTGGGCAGCCCGCCCAGTGCCCGGATGTCCGAGGCCCAGGGTTCCAGCTCGCTGGAGGCGATGGGCGGCTTGCCCAAATGGTCGAGGACGAAGGTCAGGCCGGGCAGCGCGGCCGCCGCCCGCACACAGGCGGACAGCTGGTGCGGCAGCACGACCAGGTCGTAGACCAGTCCCGCGTCGGCCACGGCGGCCAGCCCTCGCCGTACGTCCGCGCGCGACAGCCAGTCCGGGTCGGGCTCGCCCTGGACCTGGTGGCGGATGCCCTTGAGGTGGCGGCCGCCGGGGAGGTCGCGCAGCCGGGCCAGTTCGTCCGCCACGTCGGGGCGGGTCAGGTCCGTCCAGCCGACCACGCCGGCGACCAGGTCGTGTCCGGCGGCGAGGGCGAGGAACTCGGGGGTCTCCTCGGCCACGGTGACCGTCTGCACCAGGACCGTGCGGTCGACGCCGGCCGCGCGGGCCTCGGGTGCGAGGTCGTCGAGGGTGAAGTTTCGCCGCAGCGGCTGGAGTTCGGGGCCGGTGATCCAGTCCTGGTCGCGGATGGACAGGTCCCAGACGTGGTGGTGCGCGTCCACGGTCACGGCAGCTCCCGCACGACGGGCAGGCCCGCGTGGGCCGCCGTGAGCTCGTCGGGCAGCTCACGGTGGGCGCCGTCGTGGGCGGTGACGCGGGCGGAGCGGATCCTGGTGTGCGGCACGGTTCTCATGACGGCTCCTCCGACGGCACTTGCGACATGGTCTCCGACGACTTCCCGTGAGGCTCTACGGGCGGGTGTTCGGGCGGCTCCCCGGACGGCGGCTCCGACGGCTGTCCGGCCGGGACGGGCGCTGCCGGTGGCGCCGAGGCGGAGGCCGGTGACCTCGGCGCCGCTGCGGCCTGCGGCGTTCACCGGGCCGCCGCCGGGCGCGGCCGCAGGCCCTGCATGCCGCCGTCGACGGCGAGCGAGGTGCCGGTGGTGGCACCGGACAGGGGGCCCGCCAGGTGGGCGACGGCGCCCACGACCCCGGCGGCGTCGACCTCGGCGGCGTCGACCATGCGGCCGGTGGGCCGGCGAGCCTCCAGGGCGGCGCGTTCGACGGCCGGGTCAGGGGCGGGGTCGAGGAGGCGGCCGATCCAGGGGGTGTCCGCCGTGCCCGGGGCGAGGCGGTCGACGCGGATGCCCTCGCGGACGTGGTCGGCGGGCGCGGCGAGGGCGAGGGAGTGCACGGCGCCCTTGGCCGCGCCGCGGAGCGCGCGCCGCGGCAGGCCGGCGGTGGCGGCGGTGGAGCAGGTGTCGACGATCGCGGCGCGCGCGGAGCGGCGCAGATGGGCGGCGCGGGCCACGCGGACCAGGCCGCAGACGCCGACGTCCAGGACGCGGTGCCACTCGGCGTCGTCGTAGTCCTCGGCGTCCTCGACGCTGCCCTGGGCGCCGATGCCCGCGTCGTGGACGAGCACGTCCAGGCCGCCGAGGTCGGCGGCGGCCGCCGCGAGGGCCGCACGGCCGGAGGGGTCGTCGGTGACGTCGGCGCGGTAGCCGAGCAGCGGCTCGCCGGCGCCCGACGGGTCCAGGTCGAGGACGGCGCCCCGGGCGCCGCGCCCGGCCGGCAGCCCGGCGGTGGCCCGGCCGACGCCGGGGGCGCCGCCCGTCACCAGGGCACTGAGGCCGTCGACGTCGTTCAAGCGTCCCGTCCTCCCGCCGCGCCCTCATGTGCGTCTCCACGGTGGTCACAGACCCCGTGCCGCATATTTATCAGACCACTTGCCGCTCACGACACCCCTCATCCCGTGCGCGAAGCCTTTGCGACCCGAGTGGTCCGACCACCTCGCTCGTTAGACTGCGGCGCACCGGCGAAGAGGCGCCCCGGCCGCAGCGGCGCACCCGGTGACGGAAGAGGTGACGTGGACGAGGCCGACGAAACTCCGCCCAGCGGGCCCGCCGGCCCGAGGGGCACGGTGACGCAGCGCGCCATCGAGCGGATCAAGGCGATGATCGCCGACGGTCTGCTGGAGCCCGGCCAGCGGCTGCCGACCGAGCGGGAGCTCGCGGCACAGCTCGGCATCTCCCGCAGCTCGATGCGCGAGGCGATCCGGGCGCTCACGGTGCTGGGCGTCCTGGAGGCCCGGCACGGTTCGGGCATCTACGTCACGCGGCTCCAGGCCGGCGACCTTCTGGAGACCTTCGGGGTGGTGGCCGGCCTCTCGCGCGGGCCGCGGCTGGTCGAGTTGCTGGAGGTGCGGCGGGCCCTGGAGTCGACGGCGGCCGCGCTGGCCGCCGCGCGCATCACCCCGGAGCGACTGGCCGCGGTGGAGGGCCATCTGGCGGCGATGAACGCCACCGACGACCCCGAGGAGATCCTCGCCCACGATCTGGCCTTCCACCGGGAGATCGCGGCGGCCGCCGGGAACGAGACCATGGCCGCGATCCTGGACGGCCTGTCGTCGCGCACCTTCCGCGCCCGCGTCCGGCGCGGTCACCGGGAGGAGGGCGCCTTCGCCCGCACCCGCCGGGAGCACGCCGCGATCCACCGCGCCCTGGCCGCCCGGGATCCGGAGGCCGCCCGGGCTGCGGCGGCCGCGCACGTGGGCGCGGTCGAGGAGTGGCTGCGGGCACAGCTCGACTCTTGAACATGACGAGGCCCGCTCCCCCTCTCGACGCGGAGCGCTCCGCGCGGGCACAGTTCTCCCTGCGTACTCACCAGTAGCACCCTGCACCGAGGAGCACCTGTGACCGAGTGGGTCGGCCGGACCGCCGTCGAGATCGCCGCCGCCGTACGCGAGAGGCGGGCCACGCCCCGTGAGGTGGTGGCCGCGCATCTCGCGCGGATCGAGCGGCTCGACGGCCGCGTGGGGGCGTTCCGTACGGTGCGGGCGCGGGCGGCGCTCACCGAGGCGGACGAGGTGGGCGCCCGCGCGGACCTGGCCGAACTGCCCCTGGCCGGCGTGCCGGTGGCCGTCAAGGACAACCTCGCCGTGCGGGGCGAGTCCATGCGCGTGGGCTCGGCGGCGACCCCGGACACGCCCGCCGGGGACGATCACGTCACGGTGGCCCGGCTGCGGGCGGCCGGCGCGGTGGTCGTGGGGCTGACCAACGTGCCGGAGCTGTGCGTGTTCGGGACGACCGAGGGGGTGCACGGCACGGCCCGCAATCCGTGGGACACCGCGCGCACGGCGGGCGGTTCGTCCGGGGGCAGCGCGGCCGCGGTCGCCGCCGGGATGGTGCCGATCGCCCTCGGCAACGACGGCATGGGCTCGCTGCGCATACCGGCGGCCAACTGCGGCCTGGTCACCGTCAAGCCGGGTCACGGGGTGGTGCCCGCGGGCATCGGCGAGGGCGACTGGTTCGGCATGTCGGAGAACGGTCCGCTGGCGACGACGGTCGAGGACGCCCGCCTGATGCTGTCGGTCCTCGCCGGCACGGAGGTCGTACGGGCGGAGGAGCCCGGCGTCCGCCGGATCGCCGTCTCCGTACGCAGCCCCCTCGCCGGTGTCACCGTCGGCAGGCCGTACGTGGCCGCGGCGCGCGAGGCGGCCGGGGCGCTGGCGCGGGCGGGGCACCGGGTGCGGCGGGCCGATCCGCCGTATCCGCTGTCGTTGGGCGTCACCGCGCTCGCGCACTGGACGGCGGGCACGGCCGTCGACGCGCGAGGGCTGGACGTGCGGCTGCTGACCCGGCGCACCCGGGTGCACGCCGCTGTCGGCCGACGATTTCTGAACCAGGTCCGAGGCGGCACCGCACGCGACGAGCTGCGGCGCCGGCTGGAGCCGTTCTTCGCGGAGTACGACGTGCTGCTCACGCCTGCGCTCGCGCGGCGCTCGCCGAAGTCGGTGCGGTGGCACGAGCGGGGGTGGCTGAGCAACCTCCTGGCGAACACGAGTTACTCGCCGCTGACACCGCCGTGGAACCTGACCGGCTGGCCGGCGGCGGTGGTGCCGATGGGGACGTTGCCGTCGGGCGCGCCGACCGCCGTGCAACTGGTGGGGCTGCCGGGGTCGGAGGCGCAACTGCTGCGAGTCGCTGAGCAGTTGGAGGAGCTGTGTCCGTGGCGGCGGACGGCGCCGCTCGCCTGAGGAGGGGCGGTCGGCATGCGCATGGGCGTGTCACACGCACGCCCATGCCGTGGGCGACCCCGGCGGATTGCGGTCCGGTAATCAGTCCACGCTGGGCAGGATGTGGGGTTCGGCGAGGTCCTCCTCATAGCCGGCGAGGCGGATGGGGGCGGAGCGGGCCCACACGTCCAGGCTGCCGATCTCCCCGGGCCGGCGGCCCGCGCTCTCCGCGCGTTCCTTCGGGCGTGTTTCGCGATTCGTCTTCTCCGGTGTCACCGCGCACTCCTTATGTGTCGGGTCACCCTCGGGGCGTGCCGGTCACTCTGCGCTCCGGCTCTCGAGGCGTCCTCGGGTCTGTCTGAAGGCGGTTCGGACGCGGTGGCGCCGGTAACTGCGAGGAAGCAGGCCGTTGTCAACCGGCTTGTCCCATGACGGACGGTGGGTGTGGGTGGCACTCCGTGCTGCTGTCCGTCCGCTACAGATTAACCAAATGAGCGGGGGGGCGCTCGATAGGGCTCAAAATTTTGGGTAACCATGGCATGTCACCCATGTGTCCCCGCAGGTGAATTGAACCTTTTCACCCGGCCGCACACCTCTTGAGCTTCACCCGGACGGAGTACGACGGCCGGTGGGCGCCGCCGTCCCGGCGCCCCCCGTTCACGCGCCGTCGGACCCAGCGCCCCCCGGTCACGCCCCGTCGGGCCCGGCGAGCCCGTTCACGCCCCGTCGGGCCCGGCCCCGGCCGACACCCGGCGGGCGGCCGTCACCACTTGCCGGGCGCGTAGTCCTTCAGGAACACGCCGTACAGGTCCTCGCCGCCCTCGCCGCGCACGATCGGGTCGTAGACGCGGGCCGCGCCGTCGACCAGGTCGAGCGGGGCGTGGAAGCCCTCCTCGGCGAGACGCAGCTTGTCGAAGTGGGGGCGCTCGTCGGTGATCCAGCCGGTGTCGACGGACGTCATGAGGATGCCGTCGGTCTGGAACATCTCCTGCGCGCTGGTCCGCGTCACCATGTTCATCGCGGCCTTGGCGGCGTTCGTGTTCGGGTGGCCCGCGCCCTTGTAGCCGCGGCCGAAGACGCCCTCCATCGCCGAGACGTTCACGACGTACGCGCGTCCGCTCGCCGCCTTCCGGGCGGCGTCGGCCATGACCGGGCGGAGCTTGCTGATCAGGATGAAGGGCGCCGTGTAGTTGCACAGCTGGGTCTCGAGGAGCTCCACCGGGGAGATCTGCTCGATGGTCTGCACCCAGGTGTTGGACTCGACGACGTCGGGGACGAGGCCGCCCGCGTCGATGGCGGTGCCGTCGAGGTGCCGGGCGACGCTGGCGTTGCCCGCCACCAGGGCGAGGTCGGCGACCTTCTGCGCGTCGAGACCGCTGGTGCCCGGCGGCAGCGCGGCCAGGCCGTCGACGGCGCCGGAGTTGAAGGCGCCGATGACGTGGTGGGCGGGGAGCTCGCCGGCGGGCAGCGGGGCGCTCTCGCCCTCGACCAGGGCGGCGTAGGCGGAGGGCAGCCTGCGCACGGTCTGGGTGGCGTTGTTGACGAGGATGTCGAGCGGTCCCGCCTCGGCGACCTGGTCGGCGAGGGCCACGGCCTGCGCCGGGTCGCGCAGGTCGATGCCGACGACCTCCAGGCGGTGCATCCAGTCCGCGGAGTCGTCCATGGCCTTGAAGCGGCGGATGGCGTCCTTCGGGAAGCGCGTGGTGATCGTCGTGTGCGCACCGTCGCGCAGCAGCCGCAGCGCGATGTACATGCCGATCTTGGCGCGGCCACCGGTGAGCAGGGCGCGCTTGCCGGTGAGGTCCGCGCGCGCGTCGCGCTTGGAGCGGTTCACGCGGGCGCAGTCCGGACAGAGCTGGTGGTAGAAGTAGTCGACTTCCACGTACCGGGTCTTGCAGGTGTAGCAGGAGCGGGGGCGCTGGAGTATCCCCGCGATCTGCCCCTCCTCGGTGATCGAGGACGGCAGGATGCCCTCGGTCTCGTCGTCGATGCGCTGGGCGGAGCCGGTCGCGGTGGCTTCGGTGACCGCCTTGTCGTGGGCGGTCTTGGCGGCCCGGCGCTCCTGGCGGCGGCGCTGCTTGACGACGCGGTAGATGCCGGCGGTGGCCCGGCGCACGGCGATCGCGTCGGGGTGGTCGACCTCCAGCTTGTCGAGTTCCTCGAGCACGCTGAGGCAGACCGCGAGCCGCTCCGGGTCGATGCCGGGTCCGTACACGACCTCGTCCACGGCCTCGTCCGTGATCGCCGAGCCGTCCTCTGTCACCGTCATCGCGCTGTGTTCCCTGCTCACCCGTGCGGCGCTCGGACCGCGCCCGCTTTCGAACGGGGAAGTCTACGGAGCGCCCGGCCACACCTCCAAACCCGCGCAGGTCAAGAGCCGCAGGCCGTGATGAGCGTCTCCACCTCCTCGGAGAGCGCCCGCGCGAACCGGTCGAGGTCGGGGACCGCCTGCGCGTCGGCGACCAGGCCGTAGTGGACGCGGCCGCGGTACGTGGAGACCGCGACCGCCAGGGACTGGCCGCGGGCGAGCGGGGCGTAGGGGTAGACCTCGGTGACCGGGTTCCCGCCGAGCTTCAGGCCGAGGCTGGGCAGGGGCACGCTGGTGACCAGGATGTCGAACCACAGGCGGGCCGCCTGGCCGGCCAGCGGGCCGCCGAGACGGTGGCCGAGGGCCGGGACGTGGTCGGCGAGCAGGGCGACGGCGCCCGCGCCCCGGTTGGGTCCGGCGTCCTTGTTGCGGTCCATGGCGGCGCGGACCGCGGCGAGCCGGCCGAGCGGGTCCGGATCGTCGACGGGGAGCCGCACCAGGTAGCCCGAGAGCCGGTTGCCCTGCGGATGGGCGGTGCGGGGGCGGCGCTTGGAGACGGGGATGAGGGCGCGCGGCGCGACTCCCTCGCTGCCGTCGCCGCGCTCGTCGAGCCAGCGGCGCAGCGCCCCCGCGACGACCGCGATCAGGACGTCGTTCACGGTGCCGCCGACGACCTTGCGGACGCGGTGCACGTCGTCGAGGTCGAGGACCACCCCGGCGGTGCGCCGCGTGCCGGTGGGCGCGGCGGTGAGCGCGGTGGTCGACTGCCGGGCCAGGGTGTGCACGGCGACGGAGGCGCCGATGTCGAGGGCGCGGCTCACGTCGGACAGGGCGCCGCGCAGCAGCCCGGGCAGGCGGCGTACGTCGGGCAGCAGCGCGCGGGGCGGCTCGGCCGGCCGGGGCCGGGGCGCGGGGAGGTCCATGGGGTCGAGGACGGCCGCGGCCAGCGTCAGGGCGCGCAGGCCGTCGGCGAGGGCGTGGTGGAACTTGAACAGGACGGCGAACCGGTCGCCCTGCTGCGCAGGCAGGACGTGCGCCTCCCACGGCGGGCGGCCGCGTTCCAGCGGGCGCTCCATGAGCCGGCCGGCCTCTGCCTGGAAGTCCGCGGCGGGCGGGTGCAGCCGGACGTGGTCCTGGGGGTCGAAGCCGGGATCGGGCTCGCGCACCGCGCCGCCGAAGCCGATCGGCTGCCACACGTCGCGGATCCGCATGCGCAGTCCGGGGACGGCGGCCGCCCGGGCGGCGAGCAGGTCGGCGGCGTGGGCGCCCGCGCTGGGCGAGGGCGCGGAGAAGACGCCGAGCGCGCCGAGGTGCATGGGGTGCTCGGGTGACTCGATGTTCCAGAACGCCAGGTCGAGGGGTGCCAGCAGATCATCAGGAGTCACGGGCTTGCCTCGCGTCGACGACGGGTGAGGCAGCAGTCAATCGCCTCCAGGCGATTACGGTCAAGTACGATCAGGCTACGTACAGTTAACTGTCGATTAAGAGTGGGCCCGCGCCCCGGGCGTGTCCCACGCTCGGACCGACCCGGAACCGCGCGCCCTGAGCGCCACCGGGGGGCGGGCTCGGTGCGTGCGGCCGCACGGCAGGGAGGGCGCCGAAGCGACGGAGCGGCCAGGCACCCGACGAGCCCCGGAGAAGCCCGACGGGCGGGCCCAGGGACACCCGCCGGCCCCTAAGGACACCCGCTGGCCGCTGGGAGACCCGCTGACTCCTAGGACACCCGCTGGCCCTTCCCGAGGGCGATCACCCCGTCCTTGGACACCGAGTACAGTTCCGCGTCCCGCTCCGGGTTCACACCGATGGTGGCGCCGGGCGGGACCTCGACGTTCTTGTCCAGGATCGCCCCGCGCACCACCGCGCCCCGTCCGATGTGGACGTTGTCGTGCAGGACCGAGCCCTGGACGACCGCCCCGGGATCGACCACGACGCCCGGTGACAGCACGGACCGCGTGACCTGTCCGCGGATGAGACAGCCCGCGCTGATGATCGACTCGCCGGCGATGCCACCCGCGTTGAAGCGGGCCGGGGAGAGCTGGTTGGAGTGGGTGTAGATGGGCCAGCTGCGGTTGTAGAGGTTGAAGGCGGGGCGCTCGGCGATCAGGTCCATGTGGGCGTCGTAGTACGCGTCGAGCGTGCCGACGTCCCGCCAGTAGCCCTGGTCGCGGGTGGTCTCGCCGGGTACGTGGTTGTCGCTGAAGTCGTAGAGCTGGGCCTCGCCGCGCTGGGTGAGCTGGGGCAGGATCGAGCCGCCCATGTCGTGCACGGAGCTCTCGTCCTCGGCGTCCCGCTGGAGCGCCTCGACGAGGGCCTTGGTGGTGAAGATGTAGTTGCCCATCGAGGCGAACACGCACTCCGGGTCGTCCGCGAGTCCGGGGGGGTCGGCCGGCTTCTCCAGGAACCGCTCGACGGTCTGCCCGTCCGAGCCCGGCGTGATCACGCCGAAGGACGACGACTCGGTGCGCGGCACCCGTATCCCCGCCACCGTCACGCCCGCCCCGCTGTCGATGTGCTGGGTGAGCATCTGGCGCGGGTCCATGCGGTAGACGTGGTCGGCGCCGAACACGGCGACGTACTCGGGCCGCTCGTCGTAGATCAGGTTCAGCGACTGCAGGATGGCGTCGGCGCTGCCGAGGTACCAGCGCGGTCCGAGCCGCTGCTGGGCCGGGACCGGGGTGACGTAGTTGCCGAGCAGGCTGGACATCCGCCAGGTGGTGGTGATGTGCCGGTCCAGCGAGTGCGACTTGTACTGCGTCAGCACGCAGATCCGCAGGATGTCGGCGTTGACGAGGTTGGAGAGCACGAAGTCGACGAGCCGGTAGGTGCCGCCGAAGGTGACCGCTGGTTTGGCGCGGTCCGCGGTGAGGGGCATCAGGCGTTTGCCCTCACCGCCCGCCAGCACGATCCCGAGCACCGAAGGTCCCCCACGACGCATGGCCGGCTCCCCTCACCCTGGTTGATACCCATGGGGCTGCCCCGGTGCGGGGCTCCCTACGCCTGTTTGAGGATCTCCTCGTACAGCCGGACCGTGCGCCGGGCCACCGCGTCCCAGCCGAACTCGCCCACCGCGCGGGCTCGTCCGGCCTCCCCCATGCGGCGGGCGGCCTCCGGGTCGCCGAGGACCGCGTCCAGCGCCCGCGTGAGACCGGCCTCGAAGTCGTCGTCCGCCGGGACCAGGACACCGGTCACGCCGTCGTCGACGACCTCGGGGATACCGCCGACCCGCGAGGCCACGACGGGCGTCCCGCAGGCCATCGCCTCCAGATTGACGATGCCGAGTGGTTCGTACACCGACGGGCAGACGAACACGGCCGCGTGGGTGAGGAGTTGGATGATTTCCGGACGCGGCAGCATCCGCGGGATCCAGTGCACGCCGTCGCGGGCACGGCTCAGCTCCTCGAACAGCTCGCGGAACTCCCGGTCGATCTCGGAGGTGTCGGGCGCGCCCGCGCACAGCACGACCTGCGCCGCAGGGTCGATGTCCCGGACGGCGCGCAGCAGATGGGGGACGCCCTTCTGACGGGTGATGCGGCCGACGAACAGCACGAACGGACGGTCCGGGTCGAGGCCGATCCGCGCGAGGGCGTCGGTGCCGTGGTCGGGCCGGTACAGGACGGTGTCGATGCCGTTGTGCACGACGTGCACCCGTTCCGCGTCCAGCGCCGGGTAGCAGGCGAGGATGTCGTCGCGCATCGCGCCGGAGACGGCGATCACCGCGTCGGCGGCCTCCACGGCGGTCCGCTCGGCCCAGCCCGACAGGGCGTATCCGCCGCCGAGTTGCTCGGCCTTCCAGGGGCGCAGCGGCTCCAGCGAGTGCGCGGTCAGCACGTGCGGGACGCCGTACAGCTCCTTGGCCAGATGGCCGGCGAGGTTGGCGTACCAGGTGTGGGAGTGGACCAGTTCGCGGCCCTCCAGGGCGGCGGCCATGGCCAGGTCGACGGAGAAGGTGCGCAGGGCGTCGTTGGCGCCGTCGAGGGCGGACCAGGGGCGGTGGCGCAGCACGCCGGCGGCCCGCTCCGCCGAGGTGACCTCGCCCCAGCAGTGCACCTCGAGGTCGACGAGGTGCCGCAACTCGCGGGCGAGGAACTCGACATGGACACCCGCGCCGCCGTACACGTCCGGGGGATACTCCCGGGTCAGCAGTCCCACTCGCACCCGGAACCCCCCATTCTCCGTGACCGGTTCCTTCATGGTCACCCAGACGGGCCGCGCGGGGAAGAGCGCGGGGGCCGTGTGAAGCAGCAGTCGCCACAGACGCCCCCGCCCGGCACGCGGTAGTACAAGCAGCAGCTGCGGCGGCGGAAGGCGGTGCCGGTGAGGGTGCCCGTCCCGGCGAGCAGGGGGTGGGTGAACAGCAACGCGGTGAGGGCGCGGGAGCGCGCGGAGACGTCCGTACGGCCGTGGGCGAGCGCCCAGTGGTCGAGCTGGCGGGCCGCACCGGCCAGCGCGGACGCGGCGTTGCCGCGCAGGAGTCCCGGGGCGACCGGGTGGCGGGCGCGCAGGGCCTCGGCGAGCGGTTCGAGGTGACCGTGGAGCACGGACTCGGCCAGGGTCGCCGCGTCCCCCGGCCGGGCGCGGACCTCGGTCAGCCAGAGGTCGTCCGGGGCGCTGCCGTCCGGGTCCCAGAGCAGCAGCCGGGGGTCCAGGTCGGGAAGCCCGCCGTACAGGGCCGCGCAGCCGAGCGCCACCGACCACAGGCGGGCGGCGAGGCCCTGCTGGGCCACGGAGGCGGCGACGCGCGCCTCGGGCGCGCGCAGGGCTCCGGCGACCCTGCGCAGGCGGACGGTCAGCGGAGGTCCGGGGACGGTCAGGGGAAAATCAGGGACGGTCAGGGGAGCTTCGGGGATGGTCGGGGGCGCTTGGGGGTGGGCCCGGGGGGATCCGTCCGCATCCGGCGGCCGGTCACCGTAGGCCTCTGCGAGCGTCGGCAGGGACGGTGCCGAGGCCGTGGGGGGCGCGGTGCGCAGGACGAAGTAGCCGCCGAGCGGGCGGAGGGCGGCGAGGTCGGGGTCGAGGTCCACGAGGGGCAGTAGTACCAAGGAGGGCAGGACGGGTGTTCGGCGGGATCCGGTGAAAACCACCCACCCTGGGGAGGAGGGGCGTCCCGGCGTACTCCATCGGCAGTAGGACGCATTGAGTGCTCAGGGACGACGACGGGAACAGATCGACAGGGCATCGTGTTGTTCATGGAATCCGACCGTTCGCCGCGCCGGGGCCGGGCGCCCCTCCTCACGCAGAGGAGCAGCTCATGAGTGCCCTCGCGTTGTCCGTGGTCCTGTCGCTCGTGTCCGCCGTCGCCTACGCGGCCGGGGCGATCGTGCAGGAGCGGGTCGCGGTGTCCTCGCCCGACGAGCAGTACGCGCCGCTGCGCCGGCCGGGCTGGTGGGCGGCGGTCGCGCTGAACGGCCTCGGCGGGCTGCTGCACGTCGTGGCCCTCGCCTACGGTCCCCTCAGTCTGGTCCAGCCGCTGGGCGCGCTGACCATCGTGGTCGCGCTGCCGATGGCGGCCCTGTTCGTGGGGCGCAGGGCCGGGGCGACGGCCTGGCGGGGCGCCCTCATGGCCACGGTCGGTCTGGCCGGTCTGCTGTCCCTGGTGGGCGCGGCCGACGCGCAGTCGCTGAACACCGCGCAGCGGGTGGGCACGGCCCTCGTCACCGGCGGCGCGGTCGTGGCCCTGATGATCGCGGGGCGGGCGGCGCACCGGCACCCGGCGGTGCGCAGCATGCTGCTGGCGACCGCGTCCGGTATCGCCTTCGGCATGTCGTCGGTGTTCACCAAGACCGTCGCGGTCGACTGGACCGGCGGCGTCTCCGCGGCCGACCTGCCCTCGCTCGCCGTGATCGGCGTGCTGGCCACGGCCGGCATGCTGCTGTCTCAGGCCTCCTACAAGGGCGGTGGCCTGGCGGCTCCGCTGGCCACGCTGACCGTGGTGAACCCGGTGGTGGCGGCCGCGGTCGGCATCACGATGTTCGGGGAGACGTTCCGCTACGGCAGCACGGGCACCGCGCTCGCCCTGAGCTGCGGTGTGGTGGCGGCCGGTGGCCTGATCCTGCTGACGACCGAGCGGCTCGCGGACCCGCGGCCGCAGCGGAAGCCGGAACCGGAGTCCGCGGGGACGACGGCGGAGCCGGAGCGCGAGGCCGAACGGCCGGGCGGTTCCGCGCGGCAGCCGGTCGCGGCGCGACTGGAGGATGCATTCGAAGACCTCCGCGCGGACGTCCGCGCGGAGGACCGGGTCCGGGCGGACGCCCGGGAGGAGGTCTTCGTACCGGCGCAGAGCCAGGAGGAGACCGCGGTGGCGGCGGCGTCATCGTCCGCCGCTCCCGAACCGCTGCATCTGTACGGACCGTTCTACGGCGGACCGTACGTGCCCCTGCCCGTCCCCGGCGGCCGGCACCGCGTGCGGATCAGATCTTGACGCCGCCGGCCCGCAGATAGGCCATCGGATCGATGTCCGTGCCGAAACCGGGCCCCGTCCGCACCTCGAAGTGCAGATGCGGGCCCGTGCTGTTGCCCGTGGAGCCGGAACGGCCGATGCGCTGACCGGCGCCGACCGACTGCCCGTCCCGTACGGAGATGGCCGAGAGGTGCGCGTACTGGGAGTAGCGGCCGTCGGAGTGCCGGATGACCACCTGGTAGCCGAAGGAGCCGCCCCAGCCCGCGGTCACGACCTTGCCCGCCGCCACGGCCTTCACGGACGTGCCGGTGGGCACGGGGAAGTCGACGCCGGTGTGGTAGCCCTTCGACCAGGAGGAGCCCGTCGCGTGGTACGGCGTACCGGCGCCGGCGCTGACGGGAGCGACCAGGGAGCGGCCGGCCGACGTCTTCTTCTCGGTGGCCTTCTCCGTGGCCTTCTCCGTGGCCTTCTCCGTGGCCTTCTCCGTGGCCTTGTCGGTGGCTTTCTCCGTGGTGTCCTCGCCGGTGCCGGAGGAGGACTTCTCCGTCCGGGAGCCGGAGGTACCGCTCGGAGTCGTGGGCGCCGGGGTGGCCCGCCCGCGCAGTGACAGCCGCTGGCCCGGCATGATCAGGTCGGGGTCGGCGCCGATGGTCGCCCGGTTCGCGGCGTACAGCCGCTGCCAGCCGCCGCGGACGTCCTGTTCGTCGGCGATGCCGGAGAGGGTGTCGCCGCGCACCACCGTGTACATCTCGGCGGTGCCCGCCCGCGACTGGGGCGTGGTCTGCGGCTGTACGTCCTTCAGCGAACTCCTGGCCGGCTTCGCGGACGTGCCGCCTGGCTGGATGTCGGGGGTGTCGCCGCCCCGGGTGAGACCGGCGCGCACCGAACAGGCCGGCCAGGCGCCGGGCCCCTGGCCCTCCAGCACCTTCTCCGCGACCGCGATCTGCTGGTCCTTGGTGGCGAGATCGGCACGGGGCGCGTACCGGGTGCCGCCGTACGCCTCCCAGGTGGACTGGGTGAACTGCAGTCCGCCGTAGTAGCCGTTGCCGGTGTTGATGTCCCAGTCGTTGCTCGACTCGCACGCGGCGACCTTGTCCCAGGTGTCCACGTCGGCCGCCTGGGCGGTGCCGGTACCGATGAGCGGGAGGGCCATGCCGGCGCCGCCCGCCGTGACGGTGAGCGAGGCTCGGTTGATCCTGTTCGGCTGATACCGGCGGTGCCGGCCGCGTACGGCCATGGAAGATCCCCCTCGACGTGCGTCAGGAGGGGCAAAAGTAAGGGCCGCCGACCGGCCGGGACAAGACGACAATCGGCCGCCCTGTCTCAACTCGACCGTAAACACACCCCTGTTGCGCGACCCCCGGGACGGGAGGGGGCCCGCGTGAGACAAGGGGGCCCGCGGTGCGTATCCGCTGCCGGGACGGCGCGCCGCCAGGACGTGCGGTCGGCGTACCGGCGCGTCAGGATGGTCGGCGGGGCGAGACTGGCGGCAACGACCCGCACTACCGAACACAGGATCTTGAGGAGCCAACCGTATGAGCACTTCAGCCCAGATCGGCGTCACCGGGCTCGCGGTCATGGGCCGCAACCTCGCCCGGAACTTCGCGCGCAACGGTTACACGGTCGCCGTGCACAACCGGACGTCGGCGCGGACGCACGCCCTGGTGGAGGAATTCGGCCACGAGGGCGGCTTCGTCGCGGCCGAGACCCCCAAGGAGTTCGTGGCGGCGCTGGAGCGGCCCCGCCGTCTGGTGATCATGGTGAAGGCCGGGGAGCCGACCGACGCGGTGATCCAGGAGTTCGCCCCGCTCCTGGAGCCCGGCGACATGATCATCGACGGGGGCAACGCGCACTTCGCCGACACCCGGCGCCGGGAACGCGAACTGCGCGAGCGCGGCATCCACTTCGTCGGCACCGGCATCTCCGGCGGCGAGGAGGGCGCGCTGCACGGCCCGAGCATCATGCCGGGCGGCTCCACGGAGTCGTACGGGTCGCTGGGGCCGATGCTGGAGCGGATCTCCGCGAAGGCGGCGGACGGGGCGCCGTGCGTGACGCACGTGGGTCCGGACGGCGCCGGGCACTTCGTGAAGATGGTCCACAACGGCATCGAGTACGCCGACATGCAGCTGATCGGCGAGGCGTACCAGCTCCTGCGGGACGTCGCGGGGTACTCCCCCGCCGAGATCGCCGACGTCTTCCGCACCTGGAACACCGGCCGCCTGGACTCGTACCTGATCGAGATCACGGCCGAGGTGCTCTCGCACGTGGACGAGGCGACGGGGAAGCCGTTCGTCGACGTGGTGATGGACCAGGCGGAGCAGAAGGGCACCGGACGCTGGACCGTGCAGATCGCGCTGGACCTGGGCGTGCCGGTCTCCGGCATCGCGGAGGCCGTCTTCGCGCGCTCCCTGTCGGGCCACGCGCCGCTGCGGGAGGCCTCGCGGGGGCTGGCCGGACCGAAGCCGAGCGCGCTGGACAGGGCGGAGGCGCAGGCCTTCGCGGACCGGGTGGAGCAGGCGCTGTACGCCTCCAAGATCGTGTCGTACACGCAGGGCTTCCACGAGATCGCCGCGGGCAGCGAGGAGTACGGCTGGGACATCGACCTCGGCGCCGTCGCCTCGATCTGGCGCGGTGGCTGCATCATCCGGGCGGCCTTCCTCGACCGCATCCGTGCCGCGTACGACGCGCGCGCGGACCTGCCCAGCCTGCTGTCCGACGAGACCTTCGCCTCGGAGATCGCGGCCGCGCAGGACTCGTGGCGTGAGGTGCTCGTCTCGGCGACCCTCCAGGGAGTGCCCGCGCCGGGGTTCGCGGCGGCGCTCGCGTACTACGACGCGTTGCGTGCGGAGCGGTTGCCGGCGGCGCTCACGCAGGGGCAGCGGGACTTCTTCGGGGCGCACACGTACCGGAGGGTGGACCGGGAGGGAGCGTTCCACACCCTGTGGGGCGGGGACCGGTCGGAGGTGACCGCTTAACGTCCTCTGTTTCTGTTTCGGGCGGCTCGGCCGTGGGGCGGGTGCGGGGGCGTCGCCGCTGCGGGTGCGGGGGTCGTCGGGGGTGCGGGGTCGAAAGACGCCGGCCGCACCCCCACGGCCGAACCCCGTATCGGCTGGGACCCGCCCCCTACGGCGTTGCGGTGGGCGGTTCCGGTGGGCGCCCACCGCTTTCGCCTCTGTGCCCTTCCCTTCTGTTCCCTCCCTCAGGTCAGCGGAGGGCCCGGTTCCGGGTTCGGGACCGGCTCGGGGCCCGGCGGGATCGGAGAGGGGGAGGGTTCCGGGGGTGGCGGACCCGGGTGCGGGGGCGCCGGGGGTTGCGGGGTGGGCTCCGGACCCGGTGGGGGTTCGGGGGGCGGCACCGGGGTGGGGTACGGCTCCGGACCAGGGGTCGGCGGGGGCTGGACGGGGTCGGGGTAGGGGTTCGTCATCGGGTCCTCCGGCCAGTGATGAAGCGTGGCTCTGGACTACTCCCCCGCGTACCCGGGGCTGGCGCGGACAGTCACCCGGTGGTGGCAGTGGGTGCGCCCGCCCGGGCCTCTCGGGTCGCGGGGTCAGCCCCGCCGAGAGCCGCCCGCGCCCCCGCCGCCAGACCCGGCCGAGGGCTGCTCAGCACCGGTGTCGGAGTCCGGGTGAGCCGCTGGGCCCCGGTCATGGAAGCCTGCGCGAGGACGATCGCGTCGGCGTCGCGGACCGCGTCGGCCGCGTCGGCGACGAGACGGTCGCAGCCCTCGGTGTCGCCGGACTCGAAGCGGGCCCAGGCGCCGTCGACCAGGACGGTGCGGACGGCGACGGACCGGGCCGCGCGGCGGGCTTCCTCCTCGATCAAAGCGGTGGTCGGGCCGAAGGTGCTCGCCACCGTCGCCAGGACGACCACGCCGGAGCCGGCCGCCACCGCGGCGGCGGCCATCGGGCGGTCGACGCGCACCACCGGGACCGGCGCCCCGGCCGCCTCGGCGACCGCGCCGAGGGTCGAGCAGGTGCACAGCACCGCCCGGGCCCCCTCGGCCACGGCACGGTCGAGCACGCCCCGTACGTCGGCCGCGACCGCTTCGGGGCCTGCCGCCCGGGCCCGGGAGAGCAGGTCCTCGTCGACGAAGTGCCGTAGCTCGAGGCCCGGCTGGTCCTCGTCGCGCAGGGCTTCGAAGACCGGGACGTGGAGGGGCGAGGTGTGCAGCAGGGCCAGCACCGGCTAGAACCGTCCGGGGTGGGCGCGCAGCCAGTCCTTGGCGGCGGCGAGCAGCGCGGGGTCGGCCGCCGGGGCCTCCTCGGGGTGGCGCCCGGCCCACTTCACGACGTACGGGCACAGCGGCGCGACGGGGGTCTCCTCGCGCGCGGACATGACGTACAGCTCACGGGCCAGGGAGCCCGCGATGCCCTTGCCCTCGTGGGCCGGCTCGACGATGGTGTGCACCGGGACCAGGGCGCGCCCGGGCGACTCCAGCACGAAGTACTCGATGCGGCCCACCACTTCGTCGCCCTCGTCGAGGGCTTCGAGGCGGCCGGCCGCCCGGTCGTCGCGGATCCGGATGTCACTCATGGGCGCGCTCCTCGGTGATGGGGTGCGGTGGCTGGGGCGGTCAGAAGGACACGGCCGCCTGCGGGCTGCGCTCCTGGCCGGAGCCCGGCACCGGCTCGGCGGGGTCGGCGCCCAGGGCCACGATGCGGTTGTCGCGGTCCACGTGCACCACCCGCGGTTTCAGGGCGCGTGCCTCGGCGTCGGTCACCTGAGCGTAACTGATGATGATCACCAGGTCGCCGGGGTGCACGAGATGGGCGGCGGCACCGTTGATCCCGACGACGCCCGAACCGCGCTCACCCTCGATGACGTACGTCTCCAGCCGCGCCCCGTTGGTGATGTCGACGATGTGCACGAGCTCGCCGGGCAGAAGATCGGCGGCGTCCAGCAGATCGGCGTCGATCGTCACGGATCCCACGTAGTGCAGGTCGGCCTGGGTGACGGTGGCGCGGTGGATCTTGGACTTGAACATGGTGCGCAGCATAAGGGCTCCCTGAATGCGGCTCCCTGCCTGCTTTTTCGCAGGTCAAGGGCTGTTCCCTCAGCGTACAACGGCTCGTCTTCGGCTGACGGGGCCGTCTTTGAGCCATTGCTGCTGACCGCTTGCTGAGTGCGCTGACGCCCTGCCGGCCAGGACCCGCGGCTGGATCACGGTGCGGCTCCTCTCGGCCGGAGCGCCAGGCGGCATCAGCTTAGGGATCGCCGCCTTCACCGTGCACCGAGATCCCCGTCACGTCCTGTCCGAGCAGGAACGGGGCCGCCTGTGAGCACGCTCGCTCTCGCCGCAGCGGACGGCGCACCCCGGCCCGCCCCGCCCGCTCCCCCGCCCGCCCGTCATCCGCACCGTCGTCTCCAGTGGGCGTAGCGTTCCACCGGGTCGCCCTCGTGTCGCCAGGGCGAGGGGCACACCAGGTTCTCCGTGGCGTGGAAAGCCCGTCCGGCCTCCTCGGTCCGGCCCGCATTCGCGAGGGCGTAGGCCAGCAGGTTGAGGTCGGCGACGCGGGCCGCGTGGCGCAGGTGCCCGGGCTGGAGCCACTGCGCCGCGATCCGGTCCGGGAGGCGCGCGTTCTGCGGCTGCTCCCAGTAGCGGGCGGCGACCAGCGCGCTCAGCCCGCTTCCGGGGAGCTCGCGGTGGTACTGGTCGACGGCTGCCGCGAGCGGCAGACAAGCGGGCGGCATGTGCGGCGGCATGACCGTGAGCACGTCGTCGAGGAATTCCCGTCGCGCCGCCTGGCTGCCCTGCCCGTCCGGCGACAGGTGGACGAGGATCGTCAGGTACGCCTCGCGGTTCCAGGGGTCACGCGCCGCGATCTCCTTCCGGACCGGCGTCAGCGCGGCACTCGTCCGGCCCTCGACGCACAGGGCCGCGAGCAGGGCGACCCAGGGCGTGGGGTCGGCGGATGCCGCGTCGGCGGCGCGCCGGCAGGTGTCCAGCGTGGCGGCCGCGTCGAGCCGACCGGTGAGACGCGCGGTGAGCACGTCCGCCCAGGCGTGCAGGACGAGTGCGTCGGCACTGCGCGGATGTTTCAGCCGCCACCGCCGGGCCGGCGCGGGCGCGGCCCCGGCCAGCACGGTGACGCGGTGGCCGCGCCGGTCCCAGTCGCCGCCCGCGTCTCGCAGAAGCCGCTCGGTCCGGGCCACCAGGATGTCCTGGGGACCCGCGGCGGGTGCGCCGGCCAGTGCCCCCAGGACGCGGCCGAGCGCCGCGTCCTCGAGCTCCGGCGCCAGACGGGGGGCTTCGGCGGTGCGGCGGCGGAAGAGCGCCGTCGAAAGGTGCCTTCGTCTCAGTGTGCTCTCAGTGTGTTCCGTGCGCGGCCCGCACCAGCGCGTCGAAGAGACGCTGCTGGGCGGGGTCCTCGTGCGCGGTGTCCTCGGGGTGCCACTGCACGGCCACGAACCAGGCCCGGCCGTGGGCGAGTTCGACGGCTTCGACGGTGCCGTCGGCGGCGCGGGCGGTGACGGTGAGTCCCTCGCCCAGCCGGTCCACGTGCTGGTGGTGGTAGCAGGACGCCTCGGCCTTGTCGGCGCCGGTGATCCGGGTCAGGGCGGAGCCGGGGGCGAAGGAGACGGGGTGCCGGACGTGCCGGTGTTCGCGCTCGGGGCCGCCCATGTCCTGGTGCAGGGTGCCCCCGAGGACCGTGTTGACCACTTGGAGGCCGCGGCAGACGGCCAGCGTCGGCAGGCCGCGGGACAGGGCCTGCCGGGCGAGTTCCAGGTCGAAGGCGTCCTGCTCTTCGTCCACGTCGTAGACGGCCTCGTGGGTGTCGCCGGCGCCGTAGCGGTGGGGGGCGAGGTCGCCGCCGCCGGGGAGCAGGAGGCCGTCGAAGCGGGTGAGGCGCGCGGCGACCTCGGCGGGGTCGGCGGTCCCGCCGGGGGCGTGCGGGTGGAGGGTGGCGGGCTCGCCGCCCGCCCGCCAGACGGCGTCGATCAAGGCACGGGCGTTGACCTCGGCGGCGTAGCGCAGGGCGGAGGTGGTGGCGGAGAAGCGGGCGGGGATCGCGATCAGGGGGCGGTGGGTCACAGCTGGATCCAGGTGGTCTTCAGTTCGGTGTACTTCTCCAGGGCGTGGGCGGACTTGTCGCGCCCGTTGCCGGACTGCTTCATGCCACCGAAGGGGACGGTCAGGTCGCCCTCCTCGTAGCAGTTGACCCAGACCGTGCCGGCCTTGAGGGCCCGGGAGACCTGGTGGGCGGTGGACAGGTCGGACGTCCACAGCCCGGCGGCGAGGCCGTACTCGGTGGCGTTGGCGAGGGCGACGGCCTCGTCGAGGTCGTCGAAGGTGAGGACCGACAGCACGGGTCCGAAGATCTCCTCGCGGGCCAGCCGGCCGGCCGGGTCGACCTGGTCGAAGACGGTCGGTTCGAGGTAGACGCCGCCGGTCTCGGTGAGGGTGCGGGCGCCGCCGGCGCGCAGCCGGGCGCCGTCGTCGACCGCGGCGTGGACGTGGCCGAGTACGCGGTCGAGGTGGTCCCGGCCGACCAGGGCGCCCATCTCGGTGGCGGGGTCGAGGGGGTCGCCGACGCGCAGGGCGCGGGCGCGCGCCACGACGGCCTCGGTGACCTGTTCGGCGATGGACGAGTGCACCAGCAGCCGGGAGGGCGCGGTGCACATCTCGCCCTGGTTGAAGAAGATGCCCCAGGCGGCGGTGGCCGCGGCCTTCTCCAGGTCGGGGGCGTCGGGCAGGACGATGTTCGGTGACTTGCCGCCCAGTTCGAGCCAGACGCGCTTGAGGTTGGAGTCGGCGGCGTAGCGCAGGAAGTGGCGGCCGACCGCGGTGGAGCCCGTGAAGGCCAGGACGTCCACGTCGGGGTGGAGTCCGAGGGCGCGGCCGGCCACCGGGCCGTCGCCCGCCACGACGTTGAGTACGCCCGGCGGCAGACCTGCCTCCAGGGCCAGCCGGCCGAGCAGGAGCGCCGAGAGCGGCGAGTTCTCCGAGGGCTTGAGCACGACCGTGCAGCCCGCGGCCAGGGCCGGGGCGACCTTCCACCCGGCGAGCGTCAGCGGGAAGTTCCACGGCACGACCGCGCCGACGACCCCGGCGGGTTCCCTGGTGACCAGGGCGAGCGCGTCCGGCGCGGTGTGCGGGGACTCGTCGGTGAGCTTGTCGGCGAGCTGGCCGTACCAGCGGAACGTGTTGGTCACGGCGCGCAGTTCGATGTCGTGGGCGTCCGTGATCGGTTTGCCCATCTCCAGGGTGACGGTGAGCGCCAGGTCCTGCCTGTGCTCTTCGAGGAGGTCGGCGAGGCGGGTCAGGACCCGACCGCGGTCGGCGGGGGCCAGGCGTGGCCAGGGGCCGTGGTCGAAGGCGCGGCGTGCGGCGGCGACGGCGGCGTCCACCTCGGCCGCGCCGGCGTCGGCCACCTCGGCCAGGACCCGGCCGTCGCGGGGCGAGACGGCCAAGAACGTGCTGCCGCCCCCGGGCTCGTCGGCACCGTCGATCAGATGGGTGCTGCGCGGGGCGAACGTTTTGGCGCGGTGCAGCCAGTCGTCGTGGGTGGCGGTGGTCATGCGGTCCTCCAGACCACGTCGGTGAAGCGGTAGGGAACGGGAGAGGAAGGGGGACGGGGTTCCGCCCGGGCGCGTGCCCGGAGTGCGGGCGCGCGCCGTGGACGGGGAGATCAGACGGTCGCGGGTGCGGCGCGCCGGCGACGGATCCGTTCGTTGAGCACGCCGAGCGCCATGACGACGGGCACGGAGAGCACCAGCCACACGGCCGTGCTCGCCTCACCGCCGATCAGGGTGGTGAAGTTGGCGAGGATGAGCCAGATCGCGCCCGCGATGCCGAGCGCGCCCAGCACCGGGGCGACCAGGGTGTTCCACGTCCGGGAGTCGACGCGCCGGCGGCGGAAGAACACCACCACCGACACCGAGGTCAGCAGGTAGAGCAGCATCATCGCCAGGACGGCCAGGCCGCTGAACCAGGAGAAGAGGGTGAGCACCGGGTCCTCGCCGGCCAGCGCGAACGGCACGACCAGTGCGGCGGCGATCAGGGTCTGGGTACAGCCGGCGACCCAGGGAGCGTGCCGGGTGTTGAGGCGGCACAGGCCCGCGGGGAGCTGTCCGTCGCGGCCGAGGGAGAACAGGTAGCGGTTGGCGGAGTTGTGGAAGGTGAGCACACCGGCGAACAGGGAGGTGGCCAGCAGGATCGGCAGGACGTCGTTGACCCAGCCGCCGAACTGGTCGGCGATGGGGGCGAAGACGAAACCGGCGGAGTCCCCGGCGGCCAGTGCCTCGCCCGCCGCCGCGGGCGCCTGTGAGGCACCGTGCGCGGAGATGAGCGTCCAGGAGGTGAGGGCGAAGAAGACGGTGACGACGATCACCGACAGGTAGGTGGCCCGCGGCACCGTCTTCTTGGGCTCCTTGGCCTCCTCGCCGTAGATGGCGGTGGCCTCGAAGCCGAACATCGACGCCACGGCGAACATCACGGCGACCCCGGGCGCGCCCTGGAGCGCCGCCGAGGCGGAGAAGCTGTCGGCCACGCCGAGTCCTTCGGGGCCGCCGCCCTCCAACAGGGTGACGAGGGCGAAGACCAGCAGGATGCTGAACTCGGCGAGCACGAAGACGGCCAGGATCCTGGCTCCCATCTCGATGCCGGCGGCGCCCAGGGCCTGGACCACGGCCATCGTGGCCAGCGCGTACACCCACCACGCCAGGTCGACCCCGGTGTGGTCGGCGACGAGACCGCTGACGATCGAGCCGTACAGACCGTACATCGACGCCTGGATGACGCAGTACGCGAACAGGGCGACGCTCGCGCTGCCCGCGCCGGCCGCCCGGCCGAGGCCCGTGCCGATGTAGGTGTAGAAGGCGCCGGCGTCCACGACGTGCCGGCCCATGGCGACGAACCCCACGGAGAAGAGGAGGATCACGGTTCCCGCCACCACATAGGCGGCCGGGGTGCCGGATCCGTTGCCGATGGCGACCGAGATCGGGGCGGCGCCGGCGATACCCGTCAGCGGAGCCTGACCGGACAGTACGAAGAAGAGGATGCCGAGGACGCCCAGGGCGTTGGGCTTGAGTGTGGCTGCAGTGGGGGCGTCCCGTACGGTCCGCTGGGCGGAAGCCGTCTGACTGTCCACTCGGATCACCTGCCAGAGAGAAGGGTCGTTTCAGGCCAAACGAGTTGCCTCATCCTGGGGCCGAACTATCCGTTTGACAAGGGGGTGGGAACAGGGAATCCAGCCGCGCCGCGCATCCTTACGACGCCGTGATCCGGGCACGTCGGCAGCGGGGCGCGGGTACGCGACAGCGACTTCGGAGAAGTCCTGATTCAGCTCTCGGCGTGGTGGCCCTCGGCCAGCCTCTCCAACAGGGTCCGGAGCTCCGTCAGCGCCTCTTCTGTGACCTCGCGCTCACCGAACACGAGCTGGTGCAGGACCAGGCCCTCCAGCGCGGCGAAGACGAGCCGCGACGTGCCGCGTTCCACGGGTCCCGGCAGCATGCGGGACAGCTCACGCCTCGTGGCCTCGAAGTACTCCTCGTACAGGCTCCGCAGCTGCGGCAGCAGCTCCGGCCTGCGCCGCGCCTCCAGCAGCAGCTCGTACTGGAAGGCCTGCAGCTCGGGACCGGACTCGACCATCTGCGTCAGGCCGGTGGCGAACTCGGCGGGCTTGCCGGTGCCGAGCCCGAGGGTGCTGTTGCTGAGCGAGGAGCGGACGGCGTGGGTGACGGCCTCCTCGATCAAAGCGTCCCGCGAACCGAAGTGGTGCACGACCAGCCCGTGGGTGACCCCGGCCTCCTCGGCGACGGCCCGGTAGGTGAGCTTGCGCAGACCGCCCCGGGCCACCACACGGACGGCGGCGTCCAGCAGGGCGGCCCGCCCCGTCCCGTAGTTCGTCACGCGCTTGCGGGTACGGCGCTCACCGGCGGGCTCGGCGGAGTCGGTCATGCCGACGACCCTACCGGCGGCTCCGGTCAGCGCTTCGGCGGCCTGATGCCCCGGAACTCCCAGTCGCCGCCGAGAGCGGTGGAGAGCACCTCCTCGGACTCCGTGGGCTGGGCGCCGACGTCCGTGCGGATGGCGGTGGGGCCGGTGACGACATGGTTGGTCAGGCGGCCCAGACCCTCGACCTCGACCTCGACGACGTCGCCGGGCTGGACGGGCCGGGAGTTGGCCGGGGTGCCGGACAGCAGGACGTCGCCGGGGCAAAGGGTGATCGTGCGGGCGATGTCGGCGACGAGGTAGTGCATGTCCCAGGTCATCTCGTCGGTGGAGCCGTCCTGGACGACCTCGCCGTTGACGTAGGTGCGCAGCCGCTTCCCGTGGAAGTCCCAGTCGGTGACCAGGCCGGGACCGAGAGGGCACAGCGTGTCGGAGCCCTTGACGCGGAGCATCGAGCCGGCGTCGGTGTCGCGGAAGTCGTGCAGGCCGTAGTCGTTGGCGACCGTGTAGCCGGCGATGTACTCCCCCGCCTCGGCCGGGGAGATGTTGCGGGCCGTCCTGCCGATGACGATGGCGACCTCGCCCTCGTAGTTGAGCCACTTGCAGCCCTCGGGCCGCACGATCGCGCCCTGGTGGCTGTTGAGCGACGAGGTCGGCTTGTGGAAGTAGGTCGGGGTGTCGGGCAGTCCGATCCGGAACTCGTCGACGCGGCTGCGGTGGTTCAGGTGGACGGCGATCACCTTGGAGGGGACCACCGGGGGCAGGTGCTGGGCGTCTTCGATCTTGACGCGACGGCCGTCGCCGGCGACCAGCTCGTCGCCGTCGCGGACGGTCTCCACGGCCGCGCCGTCGAGGAGGATGCGGCGGTACTCAGGCATGGGAAGGCTCCTGGGATGTCGTGGTGGTGCTGCTGCCGGTCCAGCCGTCGGCCGGGCGGTCGAACCAGAGGTGGACCTGGCCGGTGCCGATGGAGTTCTCGTACGCGCCGTACTGGCGGGCCTTGGCGATGCACGCCTGCTCGCCGAGGGCGCCGGCCATCATCAGGTAGTGGAAGAACCTGGCCTCGGGCTTGTACTTCCAGAACTCGTCCATGGTGTCGAGGACCTTGTCGTGGCGGCCCTCCTTGAACCAGGCGATGCGCTCGTGGTCCGCCTCGCGGGCCTCGGGGGTGAAGATGTGCGCCGGGTCGCTGGCCTCGTGGTCCCGCAGCTCGCGCAGGGGCCAGAAGGTGTGCGACAGGGCACCGGAGGCGATCAGCAGCACGCGGCGGCCGGGGGTGGCGGCGATGCCGTCGGCGAGCGCGCGGCCCAGGCGCAGATGATCCTCCATGTCGCCGGTCTGGCAGACGCCGATGGTCACCCAGCGCTTGTCGGGCAGGCCCTCGCCGAGGAACTTCCACAGGTTGATCGTGGCGTAGTAGATCGGCAGGCAGGCGTCGTCGATCGCGGTGATCCAGGTGCCGTGCTTGTCGGCGAAGGAGGCGATGTTGTGGGCGAGTTCGGGGTCGCCGGGGAAGTCGTAGGGCATGCGGCACATGCCGCGCGGCAGTTCCTCGGAGGTGAACAGGCCCGCCCGGCGGTCCTGCGCGGTGACGACGAACTCGACGGTGGTGGCCCAGTGGGAGTCGAGGACGACGACGGTGTCGTAGTCGTCGCGCGCGAAGACGTCCTCGCGGAGCTGCTGGAGGCCGGTGACGAGGGTGATCTCCTTGCCCTCGTTCAACTCCAGCCGGGTCTGCTCGGGCAGCACGATGGTGGGGACGTGGGCGAGCAGCCCCGCCCCGACGATCTCACCCATGGTTCTTCCATCCCTTCGGCGCGGTGACGGTGTTCTTGAGGTCGCAGTAGAAGTCGAAGCTCCAGGTGCCGCCCTCGCGGCCGACGCCGGAGTGGCGGGAGCCGCCGAAGGGTGCCTGGAGGTCGCGGACGAAGAAGCAGTTGACCCAGACGGTGCCCGCGACCAGCTGTGCGGTGACGCGTTCGGCGCGATCGGGGTCGCCGGTGGCGACGGTGGCGGCCAGACCGAAGCGGGTGTCGTTGGCGAGCCGGACCGCCTCGTCCTCTCCGGTGAACGTCTGGAGGGTCAGGACGGGGCCGAAGACCTCCTCCTGGACGATCTCGGAGTCCTGGGCGACGTCGGTGAGGAGGGTGGGCGCGTAGTACTGGCCGTCGCCCCGGTGGCCGCCGATGACCGCGCGGGCGCCGGCCGCGAGGGCCCGCTGGACGAAGCCGTCGATCTTCTCGAGCTGGCGGGGGTGGATGTTGGGGCCGATGTCGGTGGCCTCGTCGCGCGGATCGCCCTGCCGCAGCCGCGCCGCCTTCTCCACGAAGCGGCGGGTGAACTCCTCGGCGACCGGTTCCTCGACGAGGATCCGGGTGGCGGCGAGGCAGACCTGGCCGGCGTTGTCGTACTGCTCGACGGCGAGGTCGACGGCGAGGTCGAGGTCGGCGTCGGCGAAGACCAGCAGCGGGGACTTGCCGCCGAGCTCCAGGCTCAGGGGCGTCAGGTTGGCGGCGGCCGACGCCGAGATGCGCTGGGCGGTCGGCACGGAGCCGGTGAAGCTGATGCGCCGCACGTCGGGGTGGGAGGTGAGGGCGTCGCCGATCTCGGAGCCGTAGCCCTGGACGACGTTGAGGACGCCGGCGGGCAGACCGGCCTCGGCGGCGATGTCGGCGAGCAGCGAGGCGGTGAGCGGTGTCCACTCGGCGGGCTTCAGGATCACCGTGTCGCCGGCGGCCAGCGCCGGGGCGACCTTCCAGGTGGCCAGCATGAGAGGCGCGTTCCACGGGGTGATCAGGACGCAGGGTCCGGCCGGGTCCCAGCTGACGTGGTTGGTGTGCCCGCGCCCCGCGGCGGAGCCGCCCGTGTACGTCGTGAAGTCCTCGTGCTCCAGCGTCAGCAGCCAGTCGGCGAAGAAGCGGAAGTTGTGGGCGACGCGGGGCATGACGCCACGGCGGTGGGAGCGCAGCAGGGCGCCGTTGTCGGTGGTCTCGACGACGGCCAGCTCTTCGAGGCGCTTCTCGACGCCGTCGGCGATGGCGTGGAGGATGCGGGCGCGCTCGGCGCGGGGGGTGGCGGCCCAGCCGGGGAAGGCGGCCTTGGCGGCGGCGACGGCCGCGGCCGCCTCCATCGCGGTGCCCCGGGAGATCTCGCCGAGTGTGCTGCCGTCGATGGGCGAGACGTCGGTGAAGGTCTCGGTGGAGGCGACGCGCTCGCCGCCGATCCAGTGCCGGGTGTCGACGGCGACGCCGGCGACGGTGGTGAGGTGTTCGCTCATGATCGCAGGGCTCCTGGGGTGGTGGGGGGCGGGTTCACTCGACGCCGGACGTGCCGGACTCCAGCAGCCGGCCTCCGTCCCAGACCACGCCGACCTGCCGGTAGTACGCGGCGATCGGCTCGCGGATCTCCAGGCGGGCCAGCTCCTCGGTGGGCGCCTCGAACAGCTCCAGCTCGGCGTCGCCCACCCAGGGCTGTCCGCCTTCGAAGGAGGCGGCGCCGGATTCGATCAGCTCGTCGAGGGCGAGGCCCTCGCCCTTCTCGATGGAGGGCAGCCAGCGGTGGTGCGCCATGGGGTGACCGTTGACGAAGCCGTTGGTCTCGGACGGCTCCCGCAGGGTCACGACGGCCTGGGCCAGGCGCCGGTCGGCGGCGGCGAGGGTCGCGCCGAAGCGGGCGCCGGCCTCGATGCGCGGGGCGGGCCCGTAGGGGTGCGGGCGGGTCTGGTGGATGGAGCCGAGCTTCTTGGGGTAGCCCTGGTGCAGTCCGCGGGCGATGGCGAAGTCCTTGTCGACCCAGATGTACACGCAGCGCGTGTAGGTCTGTCCCCTGTACGTGCAGCGGACGACCGCGAAGGCCTCCTTGTACTGGGCGAGCACCGGGTCCAGCAGTTCGTCGCCCGCGGCGGAGCAGGACTGCCAGTCGGCCCAGATCAGCGCCACCGCGCCGGGGTCCTCGTCGGCGAGCTGGAGCGGCTCGGGCAGCAGCTCGCGTACCCGTGCCGGGTCGGTGCGGTACTCGACGGTGAGCAGGTCGCCGGAGTAGCGCCACGGCGGTGAGGGGATCAGCGACGAGGCACCCGTCGCGGTCTTGGGGTGGAAGTATCCACGGACACGGGTCACTGGGATTCCTTAGGTGGTTGCGCGGAGTGGTTACGCGGTGAGGGCGGGCTGCTCGAGCAGTTCGGCGCGGTGGCGGGCGGCGGCGGCAGCGGCGGCCTGACCGCCGAGGGCGACGACGCCGACCAGCCGACCGGCTGCGTGGTAGCCGACCAGGACGTCCCCGTCGAGGTCGCCGTCCAGGACGCGTACGTCCTCCTTGCCGAGAGCGGGGGCACCGAAGGACTGGAGCCGGAAGTCGTGCTGGTCGCTCCAGAAGGTGGGCAGCGGTGCGAACGGAGCGGGGCCGGCCTCCGTGCCGTTCAGGTGGGCGGCGAGGACGCGGGCGGCGTGCTTGGCGGTGTCCGTGGGGATGCACCAGTGCTCGACGCGGCGGGGCACGCCGTCGTAGCGGGCGTTGGGGAAGCGGGCGACGTCGCCGACGGCGATCACGTCGGGGCGGCCGCCGACCCGGAGGTGCTCGTCCGTGAGGACGCCGTCGGTCAGGTCGAGGCCGTTGCCGTCGAGCCACTCGGTGTTGGCGACGGAGCCGACGGACTCGACGACGACGTCCGCGGCAAGCACCGTGCCGTCGGCCAGGACCACTCCGGTGACCCGGTCGTCGCCTTCGAAGCCGGTCACGCCGGTGCCGAGGGCGAAGCGGACGCCCCTGTGCTCGTGGCGGTCGAGCAGCGCCCTGGCGAGCAGGTCGCCCAGGGGTCCGACCATCGGCAGCGGCAGCGGGTCGACCACGGTGACCTCGGCGGCGCCGAGGGCCACGGCGGTGGCGGCCACCTCGCAGCCGATGAAGCCGGCCCCGACCACGACGACGCGTGCGCCGGGCCGGGTCAGCGCCTCCCGCAGCCCCTGGGCGTCGGCCAGGGTGCGGACGGTGTGCCGGCCGGCGGTGGGCCCGGGGCAGCGCAACCGGCGGGGACGCATGCCGGTGGCGACGACGAGGCCGCCGTACGCCAGCGCCTCGCCGTCGTCGAGCTCGACGATCCGCCGGTCGAGGTCGGCGTGGAGGACCTTCGTCCCCAGCCGCCACTCGGCGTCGGCGACGCTGGCACGGGGCCGGAAGGCGAGCGACTCGAAGGGCGCCTTGCCGGCCAGGACCTCTTTGGAGAGCGGAGGCCGGTTGTAGGGCATGTGGGGCTCGTCGCCGATCAGGGTGATCGGCCCGCCCCAGCCCGCGGCGCGCAGCTGCTCGGCGGCGCGCAGGCCGGCCATGGAGGCGCCGGCGACGACGACGGACGCGCTCACGGGCTCAGTCCTCGATCCGGATGGCCTGGAGCGGACAGACGTCGGCGGCCTCCTCGACCTCGTCGCGCAGCGCCTCGTCGGGGTCGGGGACGTAAGCCAGGCGGCCGGCGTCGTCGAAGCTGAAGACGTCGGGTGCGGCGAAGACGCACTGGCCGTGGTCCTGGCACTTGTTCATGTCGACGACGACCTTCATGGCCGGTCCTCCTGGTACTGAGGGGGCGTCGGGGAGAGAGGTGAAGGGGCCCGGACCGTCGGGGGCCGGGCCCCGGCCAAAGGGGTGGGCTGACGCCGACCCCTGACTCGTTTGGCTTCAAACAACATAGGAAGCGGCGAGGGCCTGGTCAATAGCTATCCGGATGGATAAATTTTTGCGACAGACCCCTTGCGGGAAGGTGGAGGCGTCCATACCGTTTGGCACCAAACAAGCACGGCGTCCTGCGCACTCCCCTCGCAGTCCGAAGCCGCGCCCCCTCCCTCTCCCCCAGCGCTCCGCGCTCCGGGAGGCGCCCCCTTTCCCCCTGGAGGAGACACCGGTGAGCGCATCCGACACCCCGACCGTCCGCCAGCACATGGAGTGGCTGGCCGCCGAGGGCATCGACGTGGTCCGGGTGACCTATCCCGACCTCATCGGCACCGAGCGGGCCCGGGACGTCCTGCTGGACCACCTGCCCTCGGCCGTCGACCACGGCCTCGCCTTCTGCCGCGCCGTCTACCACACCAGCCCCCAGGGCGACGTGGTCCCCGTGGCCGGCGGACTGGACGCCGGCCTGCCCGACATCTGCGTGCGCCCCGACCTGGACACCCTGACCGCCCTGCCGTGGGAGTCCGGCGTCGCCACCTGTCTGGGCGAGGTCACCGACCCGGCCACCGGGCTGCCCGCGCCGGAGTCCCCTCGCGACCTGCTGCGCGCCGTCATCGACCGCTGTACCGAGCACGGACTGCACCCGGTCGTGGGCCCGGAGCTGGAGTACTTCCTGTGTGACGCCGCCCCGGACACCGCCGCGGGCTGGCGCCGCTACAGCGACGCCCAAGGTGTCGTCTACACCGCGGGCCTGCGCGCTGACGACGACAACCACCTGCTGCGCACCCTGCGCCGGCTGCGCGACCTGAACATCGGCGTCAGCAGCGGAAACCACGAGTTCGACGGCTCCCAGTTCGAGATCAACCTGACCCACTCGGACGCCGTCGGGGCCGCGGACCGCGCCTTCCGCTTCAAGGCGGCGGTCAAGGAACTGGCCCGCAAGGAGGGCCGCCTCGCCACGTTCATGGCCAAACCGTTCAACGGCGCGGGCGGATCCGGCTTCCACCTCCATCTGTCCTGCGTGGACGACCGGGGCGACAACGCCTTCGACGACCCGTCCGCCCCCTACGGCCTGTCCGCCACCGCCCGCCACGCGGTGGCCGGCGTCCTCGCCCACGCCCCCGCACTCGCCGCGCTGGCCAACCCCACGGTCAATTCCTACAAACGCTTCGGCCCCGACACCCTCGCGCCCTGGCTGATCGACTGGGGCATGGACAACCGCAGCGCCATGGTCCGCATCCCGCCCGAGCGCGGCTCCGGCTCCCGCCTCGAACTGCGTCTGGGCGACGCGAGCGCCAACCCCTACCTGCTCATCGCGGGCACGATCGCGGCGGCCCTGCTGGGCGTCCTGGCCGGCGAGGAGCCGCCCGCTCCGCTGGAGGGCTACGGCTACGACACCACGAAGGCCGCCGCGCTGCCGATGACGCTGCCCGCGGCCCTGGACGCCCTGGAGGCGGACACCGCGCTGACCGAGGTGCTCGGCAAGGACTTCACCGCCTCCTACCTCTCGTACAAGCGCGACGAGGTCGCCCGCTTCCAACGGCACGTCACCGACTGGGAGTTCACGGAGTACGCCTACCACCTCTAGGGCCTGCCGTCCGGGCCACGCCGCGGACGCGGGATCCGGCACGCACCTCTGCTGCGTAGCCGCCGGTCGTCGATGCCCCGCGTCGCCGCCTCCTTGCCTCGTCCGCCTCCTCCGCCCTTGCAGTCGGCCGCACCAGGCCCCGCTCCCCGGCACCGAGAAAGCGCCGCAGCACCGTCGCCTCCCCGCGACCCGACCCGAACGACAGGCCCCGGCCGCCCGAAGCCATCACCCCGCCGTCACCGCCCAGGACATTCTTAAGGAACCACCATGACAAGCCCCACCCTCCCCGTCGTGCCCACCACCGGCGCCGAGCTGCGCGCCCGCCTCGCCGAGCCGCTGCCGCTCGAACAGGTCGACCTCGCCGACCTCGACCACTTCGCCGACGGCGTCACGCCCTGGCGCATGTTCCACACCCTGCGCCACGAGGACCCGGTCCACTGGCAGCCCGAGGAGGCTCCCAACTCCGGCTTCTGGGCCGTGACCCGGCACGCCGACATCGCCCGCGTCGACCGCGACGCCGACACCTTCACCTCCACCCGGTTCGTCAACCTCGAAGAGGTCGACGACGACCAGATCAAGAAGCGCGCCTCCATCCTGGAGCTGGACGGCGTCCGCCACCGCGCCCTGCGCAGCCTGCTCCAGCGGCAGTTCGGCGCGAGCGTCATCAACAGCTACGCCGACTTCCTGCGCGGCCTGACCGCCACCACCCTGGACGCCGCGCTGGCCAAGGGCACCTTCGACTTCGTCAGCGAGGTCTCCGCCGACTTCCCCATCAACGTCCTGGCCCGCCTGCTCGACGTGCCCCCGGAGGACAACCAGCAGCTCATCGACTGGGGCAACCGCATCATCGGCAACACCGACCCCGACTACGCGGACGTCCTGCTGCACAGCGACGAGAGCGAGAAGTACCGCGACCTGCCGTTCCGCTCCCCCGCCTCCCTGGAGGTCTTCGAGTACGGCCGGGAACTGGCCCGGCAGCGGCGCGGCGGCACCGGCACGGACCTGATCTCCAAACTCGTCAACGAGACCCCGCGCGACGGCGTCCCGCTCTCCCCCCAGGACTTCGACAACTACTTCCTGCTGCTGGTCGTCGCCGGCAACGAGACCACCCGGCACACCATCACCCACTCCATGCTGGCCCTCCTCCAGCACCCCGAACAGCTCGCCCGCCTCAAGGACGACCCCTCCCTGATCCCCACCGCGGTCGAGGAGTTCCTGCGCTGGGCCTCCCCCGTCTACCACTTCCGCCGCACCGCCACCCGCGACGTCGAACTCGGCGGCAAGCAGGTCAAGGAGGGCGACAAGGTCGTCATGTGGTTCGCCTCCGGCAACCGCGACGAGGAGGTCTTCGGCAACCCCTACGACTTCGACGTCACCCGGCGGGACAACGACCACGTCACCTTCGGCAAGGGCAGCCCCCACCTGTGCCTGGGCAACCTGCTGGCCCGCACCGAGATCCGCATCATGTTCGAGGAGCTCATCCCGCGCCTGGCGGACATCCGCCTCGCCGGAGACGTCCCCCGCGTGCGCTCCAACTTCGTCAACGGCATCAAGAAGCTTCCGGTGGAGGTGTCTCTCGCCTGACGCGGTGAGTCAGCAGGACCCGAAGCCCTCGCCCTTCACCGGGCGAGGGCGACCAGGCCCCTGAGCCCGTCCCCGCCGACGAACGCCTCGTCGCCGCGATGGGGCCCCAACTCACCCTGACTCGCCGGACGACGCAGCGCCGGGACCCTTCCCCGTCACCCCCGACCTCACCCACACCGCACGCGCCGTCCTGGGCCCGGCCCCCTGCCGGGTCCTTGCCAGGCTGTCGTCGTCGACCGTGTCCCCGAGCGCGCCCGCAACACCGCCCGGGGCTTCCTCGCCCCCTCATCGGATCGGGCCACTACGCCAACAGCCTGCGGCGCCAGGGCTTCACGGAGGACGACCTCGCACACGGAGGCAGCGACCGCCTCAACGACGCCGTCGTCGCCTGGGGCGATCCCGACTCCATCGGCCGGCGCATCCAGGGCCCACCACGACGCCGACGCCGACGTCGCCCTCCACGCCATCACCACCCACAGCGGCCTTTCCCTGGACCGGTGGCGCGAGTTCGCCCCCTCGTCCGCTGACCCCGGTACTGTCCCGCGGCGGAGGACGGACGGCCGCGGTCATGAGCCGCCGCACCATCACGGCGGCTCCTTCCCACCGGAGCCATGACCGATGGTCATGGTCGGTAGGTCCGCCGACCGGCCCGCCGGTGTCCGCCGACGGGCCCGCCAGGCTCTCGCCCGTCAGATCGGGAAGTGCGCGTGGCCCCTGGCCTGTGCGGTGACCCAGCGTGTGTCGGTGAAGGCCTCGGCGCCGGCCTGTCCGCCGAAGCGGCCGTAGCCGGAGCTCTTCACGCCGCCGAAGGGGGCCTGCGGTTCGTCCGCGATGGACTGGTCGTTGACGTGCACGATGCCGGTGCGCAGACGGCCGGCGACCTCCAGGCCCTTGGCCAGGTTCTCGGTGATCACGCCCGCGGTGAGCCCGTACGGGGTGTCGTTGGCGAGCGCGACGGCCTCCTCGGCGTCGTCGACCACGTGGACGACGGTCGCCGGGCCGAAGATCTCGTCGTAGTAGATCTTCATCTTCTTGGTGACCCCGGTGAGGACGACCGGGCGGATCAGTGTGCCCGGTTCCTCGATCTCGCCGGTGCCGGCGGCCAGTCGCGCGCCCTGGGAGACCGCGTCCGCGACGAGTGACGCGACCCGGCGGGCGGCGGCCGCGTTCACGACCGGGCCGACCGCCGTGCCCGGGACGCTCGGATCACCGCAGGGCAGCGCCCGGACGCGGGCGGCGAACTTGGCGGTGAACTCGTCGGCGACCGCGCGGTGGACGACGACCCGGTCCACGCACATGCAGATCTGGCCCGCGTTCATGAAGGAGCCGAAGACCGCGGCGTCCACCGCGTAGTCGACGTCCGCGTCCTCGAGCACCAGCAGGGCGTTCTTGCCGCCGAGTTCGAGGACGGCCGGCTTGAGGTGCTGGGCGGCCTGGACGCCGATGGTGCGGCCGACCTCCGTGGAGCCGGTGAAGTTGACCATCCGCACCCGGGGGTCGGCGATCAGCGCGGAGACCACCCCGGCCGCGTCGGCGCGGTCGTTGGTGACGACGTTGAGCACGCCCGCGGGCAGTCCCGCCTCGTGCAGGACGTCCGAGATCAGCAGGCCGCAGGCGATCGGCGCGTCCTCGCTGGGCTTCATCACCACGGTGTTGCCCATCGCGATGGGCATCGCCACCGCGCGGACGCCGAGGATGACCGGCGCGTTCCACGGCGAGATCGCGGCGATCACCCCCTTGGGCACCCGCACCTGGGCGGAGTGGACGCCGTCGGCGTCGGTGGCGAGGATCTGGCCGGTCGGGCGGCTGACCTCGGCCGCCGCCTCCAGCAGGATGTCGGCGGCCAGGTGGGCGTTGAAGCCCGCCCAGGGGGCGACGCCGCCGACCTCCATGGCCATGAGCCGTACGACCTCATCGGTGCGCTCGGCCATCAGTTGCGCGGCGCGCAGGAAGACACGGCGGCGTTCGGCCGGCTTGGTCGCGGCCCACGCCTCGAACGCGGCGTCGGCGGCGTCCACGGCACGGCGTACGTCGTCCGGGGTGCCCGCGGCGACCTCCGCGCAGACGGCGCCGGTCCAGGGGTTGATGTCGGTCGCGGTGCGGCCTGAGGAGGCGGGGACCTCCTGGCCGTTGATGATCAGTCCTCGGGAGATGGACACGAAGTGCTCCTGTGGGGAAGGGGGACGTGAGGGCTCAGGCCTCGGCGGGCGCGGGTGGGAGGGCGGTGGTCCGGCGGGTGCGCAGGGCGCGGTGGGCGAGGCCGACGAGGGCCGGGGCGACCACCGGCGCGATCATGTAGTTCCAGAAGTGCTCGTACGTGCCGGAGAGCAGGGCCGGGCCGAGGGCGCGCGCCGGGTTGATGCTCGCGCCGGTCACGGTGCCCAGGGTCGCGACGACCACGCCCACGCCGATGCCGATGGCCGCCGGGATCAGCGCCCCCAGGGAGGGCCTGGTCATCAGCAGCGCCACCGCGACGAACACCGCGGCGAGCGCGGCGCCCTCGACGAGGAACAGTTCGACCGCACCGGTCCCGGGTGCGGGGTGCACGGCTCCGTGTCCGACCTGACGCACGGCCCCGCCCCACACCAGCCCGGCCAGCGCGGTGCCGGCCACGGATCCGGCGAGCTGCGCGGCGACGTACGGGAGGACGGCGCGGGAGGGGAAGAGGCCGCTCGACCACAGGAAGACGGTGACGCCGGGATGCATGTGGCCCCCGGATCCGCGGCCGGGCGGCGAGTACATCAAGCCCGCGATGAGCGCGGCGACGGCGAGTCCCGCGGTGGCGAAGAGGGTGCGCGGGTCACCGATGGCCAGCGGCGACCCGGGGTGGGCCAGCCATCGGATCAGGCTCACCACGGTGAAGAGAAGCACCGTGGTCAGCGCGAACTCGTACGCGCTGTGCCGGACGAGATCCGCGCGGCTCTGGGCGGAAGTGCTCATGGGAGTCCTCGGGGCAGGGGCAGCCCGGCGGGATGCGTCCCGCAGCACACCGGACCGTCGTCTTTTGCGCTGAGTGAACTTCTCTTCATTCAGCGAGTGCGCCGAGTCTGTGCGATCGCCGGGACGCTGTCAATGGCCGGTAGCGTTCTCCGAGACGGGTACGGCCTCATGCGCCGGGAAGCCGACGAACAGGAGGAAGTGCCATGGCGCCGGGCGTTTCGAGGGCGGCACCGACGGCATCGGCGCCGGCGAGTCCCGCGACGGGCGACTCTCCGGCGGAAGCAGCCGGCCCGCTGGAGCGTGGACTGGCCGTGCTGCGACTCGCGGCCGAGGCCACCCATCCGCTGCGCCCGGGCGACCTCGCCCGCGCGACCGCCCTGGCGCGTTCGACCGTCGACCGGATCACCGCGACCCTGACCCACCTCGACTACCTGCGCACCGTGGGACGCGACCTCGTCCCCGCCCCGCGCCTGATGGAATTCGGCAACGCCTACCTGCACGCGAGCGGCATGTCCCGCGCGCTGCGGCCGAGCCTGGAGCGGCTGGCCCGCGCCCTCGACGAGTCGGTGTCGGCGATCGTCCTCGACGGCTGCGACGCACGCATCGTCGGCACGGCCGTCCCGCCCGGCCGGATGATTCCCCTGGGCTTCCGCGTCGGCGACCTGCTGCCCGCCGAGCGCTGCGCGGCCGGTGCCGTACTCGCCGGCGGATGGCAGCCCGACACGTACGAGGCATGGCGGGCCCGCCGTGCCGCCGACCCCCTCGACGAGAACTTCCCGGCCGTTCCCGCGCGCCGCGCCGCTGTGCCTCCCGAGCGGACGGAGACCGACTTCGCCGCCTGGACCGCGGCGGCCGACGCGCACGGCTGGGCGCTGGACGACCAGTTGGTCGCCCCGGGCCTGGTCGCACTGGCGGTCCCGGTGCGCGACCCCGACGGCCGGCCCGTCTGCGCGATCAGCGTGCTCGCGCACACCAGCCGCCACAGCGGCGACGAACTGCGCGAGTACGCACTGGCCACGATGACGGAGGAGGCCGGGCGCATCGCGGACGCGTTGTACGGCACCTCGGAGGAAGCCGTGGTGCCGCCCGCCGCCCCCGCCTACACCGACGCCAAGCCCGAACTGGGACCGTCCTTCCTGCAGGCGCTGGCCAGGGGCCTCGCCGTCCTGACCGCGCTCGGCCGGCAGCGCGGCGGACTCACCCTGGCCGAGGCCGCCGAGGCCGCCGGGCTCTCGTATCCCAGCACCCGCCGCAACCTGCTGACGCTCCGTCAACTGGGCTACGCGGAACAGTCCGGCCGGCGCTACCTGCCCTCACCACGGGTCCTGGAGCTCGGATACGCACGGCTGTCCACCCTCACCCTCGCCGACATCGCCCAGCCCCATCTGACCGAACTGGCCGGACGAGTGCGGGAATCGGCCTCACTCGCGGTCCTCGACGGCGCCGAGGTCCACTATGTGGCCCGGGCCGCCGCCGAACAGATCACCAGCGCCCGGATCGCACCCGGCACGCGGCTGCCCGCGTACGCCACCTCCATGGGCCGGGTCCTCCTCGCGGACCTGCCCGGGGCGGAACGGCTGGAACGGATCGACGCGCTGAGCCCCCGGGCCCTCACCCCGCACACGCTCACGTCGCGCCACGCGCTCGCCGCCGAACTGGACCGGGTCGCCCGCGAGGGACACGCCCTGGTCGAGCAGGAGCTGGAGGCGGGGCTGCGCTCGCTGGCCGTACCGGTGCGGGACCGGAGCGGGCGAGCCGTCGGAGCGGTGAACATCGCCCTGCACGCCGGTCCCGAGCCGCCCGAGCACACCAGGGACGCCCTCCTGCCCGCGCTGCGCGCCTGCGCCGCCCGAATCGAGTCGGACCTGGCCGTCACGTTCACCGACACCCCTGTCCAGACCGGCTGACCCGTCTCCCCCACCGCTCACCCAGGGTTCGCGGCCAGGACGGACCGGTAGTACTCCAGCCGGTCCTCGTCCTCGTCCACGAACTCCAGAATGTCGAACACGGCCTCGGCATCCCCGGACACGGCCTCGGCGTACAGCACCACGATGCCCTCGCGCACCGCGGCGACGCACCGCTCCTCCAGATCGGGGCGCCCGGACTCGATCTCGCTTCGATGCGACTCCCCCGTCACGAGGTACTCCAGCATCCCCAGGAAGTGGCCCCTGACGGAGTCGTGCAGATCCTCGCCCAGCGCCGCGAGCATCACCGGTACGGCATGAGGGGCCACCTCGAAGAGCATGCTCTGCACCTCGAGATGGTTCTCCAGCGTGTACCCGACCGTCTCCTGCGTGCTCCGGGCGTCCAGCAACCTCCTGAACGTCTCCGTCAGATGCGCGCCCGACTGCCCGCATCCGCAGCGCAGTGCGGACCAGTCGTGGCGTCGCAGTTCCAGGATCGAAGCCCTCATCACTTCCCGATCATCCATGGTCCCTTGGGGTCGTAGATGACACTGTGCACGAAGTTGTCGGCGGGATAGTTGCCCTGACAGGTCATGCAGATCTCCTTCTCATTGAGGATCTTGCCGTTCCCGTCCTCGAAGTCCTCCCGGCGGAGCGCCCTGGTGAAGACGACGTCGTCCGCGTCCCAGCCCGTGTGGTCGAGGATGTTCGGCTCGGCGCAGCTGCCGTTGCCCGAGCAGCCCACCGCGATGTCCCCCGTCTTCTTGTGCACGGCGGCCGTGTAGGTACGGGACTTCGCCCTGCCCGTCGCCCTTTCCGCCGCCTCGTAGCGCAGGCCGGTGGCTTCCGCGATGCGGTCGTCCATGTTCCAGTCGCCCTGTGCCCGGTGGACCGTGATCGTCGGCTTGAACTTGCCCTTGTTGCCTCGGGTGCCCTTGCCCGCGGCGCAGTTGTGAACGAGGGTCGACGTCTCGCCCGCCGCCACGTAGTACGTGTGCGCCGTGTCGACCGTCAGGTTGTGGACCGCGGCCTGCTGTGTCCACGCGCTGACCGCGTCGACCTGGACCCAGGTGCCGGAGCCGGTCCGGAGCCACTGGCCGGGCTCGAGTTCGCCGGCCTTGAGCCACTTCTTCAGGTCGGGGACCCAGAAGGGGTGACCGGCGGTCGCGGTGATCGTGTCGGTGGCCTCGCCCTTGTCACCGTCGGTGTCGATCGTGAGCTTGACGAGGTGCTTCTCGCCCTTGCCCTCGATCGTGTCGGTGACCTTCTGCTTGGAGGTCTTGCCGGTCGTCGGGTCGGTGGCGAGGACCTCGTCGCCTTCCTCGACCTCCTCGATGGGTTTACGGCTGCCGTCGGCCATGACGACTTCGGTTCCCGGCACGAAGCTGTTGGCGGAAGCCATCGAGGCCACGTCCATCGCCGTGCTGGTGCACTCGACCGCCGTCTCGATCTTGTCGGCCGCGTCGTCGGCCTTCTCCACCGCCTTGGCGATGTCGTCCGCGTACTTCGCCGCCTTCGACACCGTCCGCCCGGCCCGCGCCGCCCGCACCGCCGCCGCGCCCGCGCCGCCGAGGACGACGGCGCCGACGGTGGCCGCGGCCCAGGCGCAGGCCTCCATGTCGCCCTTGGTGACGCAGTTCTTGATGTCGTTGAAGCCGGTGACCTCGCCGACGACGTTGCCGACCGTCTTGACGCCTTCCCAGACCTCGCCCCAGTCGACCGCCTCCGAGACGGTCTCGACGACGCTGCCGACCTGCTTGACGACCTCGTCGCGGATGGCGTCCACGGTCTTGGCGACATCGGCGACGACCTGGACGGCCGCGCCGACGACGATCGCCGGGAGGTTGGGGTCGCCGGTGACGATGGCCTTGCCGACCGCGATCAGGGGCTTGGCCGCGGCGACGATCTGCGGGATCGGGTTGTGTTTCGCCGCGTAGGAGACCGCCGCCTTGGCCTTCTGGGTGATGTAGACCTTGGCCTGGTAGGCCGCTCGGGCGGCCTGTCTCGCCTTCTCGCGGGCCCACTGGGTGACGCCCGTCTTCTGCCCGACCCACCTGACGGCGTTGACGGTGGCGTCGACGACCGTCTTCAGGCCCGACTTGCGGTACACGTAGTCGGCGGCCTTGCCGACATAGCTCAGCGCCTTGCTGAGCGCGGCCCCCGGGTTGCGCACCGCCCACTGCACGCCGTGCCAGACGGACCGCGCCTTCTTGTAGACCCAGGAGTTCTTGACCGTCTTGACGACGGCCTTTTTCTTCTTCTCGCACCAGCCCCAGCCGAAGCAGGGGAAGTGTCCGTCCGGGTCCGTGTAGTCCAGCGGGGCGCCGGCGCCGTACGTGTACCGGTTGGCGAGGATCGACGCGCCCGAGGTGGACTGGTAGGAGTCGCGGGAGTCGAAGACGCCGGTGCCCGGGTCGTACCAGCGGGCGTGCATGTTGACCTGTTCGGTGTCCGGGTCGGTCCAGTCGCCCTGGTAACCGACGTTGCCGTCCATGCCCTCGGCGCTCGCGGTGCCGCGGACCTGGCCGAAGGGGTCGAAGGCCGTGGAACGGTCGAGGGCCGTCGCCGCGCCGTTCGTCGCCGACATGTTGCCGACGATGTCGCCGTGCTTGTCCTCCAGGGTGAGCCGGGCCGTGCCGCCGTTCTCGGCGACCGCCATGAGCTCGTCGGCGGCGCCGCGGCCGTACGTCGAGGTCTGGTCCTTGACCGGGTCGGGTGTGAAGCCGGCGTAGGAGAAGTCCACGCCGTTGCGTGCCGCGACGCGGTCCAGCGAGTCGTACGTGTACTCCGTTCCGGACTCGCCCGCCTGCACCATCCGGTCGAAGGCGTCGAAGGTGAACTCCTCCGTCAGTCCCGAGCTGGTGCGGGTCGCCAGCGTGCCGCGCGGCGTGTGGTCGTAGGTGTAGTCGCCGTCGGACAGCAGCCGGTTGCGCTCGTCGAAGGTGGCGGTCTTGGCGCCGTTCTTCACGCGGTTGCCGCTGTCGTCCCAGCCGTACTCCGTGGTGGTGCCGTCGGCCGTCCAGGACGTGAGGCGGCCGGCTTGGTCGTAGCCGTAGGTGCTGCTGCCGGCCTTGGCCGTGCCGACCGTGGTCTTCGACGTCAGCTGGTCGTTGGTGTCGTAGCCGTAGTCGGTCGACGCCATCGTCTGGCCGGCGCTGTTCTTCAGCGTGTCGGTGTCGAGCCGGCCGAGGTCGTCGTAGGTGAAGGAGCGGGACTGCCCCGAGCCGTAGTCGACCTCCTTGACCACGCCCGCGCCGTCGTAGGTGTAACTCTGCTGCACCCCGGTGAGCGGGTCGGTCGCCGTGGCCAGCCGCTGCTTGACGTAGCTGAAGCGGGCGGTGCCGGCCGCGTCGGTGCGGCCGGTGAGCAGGCCGTCGTCGTTGTACTCGTACGTGGCGTCGCCGGACGGTCCGGTCGCCTTCAGCAGCCCGCCCCGGTCGTTGTACTCGTAGGTGTTGTCGCCCTTGGGGGACGAGGCCTTGACCAGCCGGCCCGCCGGGTCGTACTGGAACCGCTTCTCGGGGGTGGTCACCTCGGCGCCGCTGCCGGTCTCCCGGACCAGCTGGCCGGCCTTGTCGTACTCGCGTTCGCGGACCACGCTGCCCGGCGCGGTGAGCTTCACGGGCTGCCCGACGGCGTCGTAGGCCGTCGTCCAGGTGCGCGCCTCCGGGGCGGGGTCGCGGGCGGTCGAGGGCTCGATCACCGACTCGGCGAGACCGAGTGTGTTGACCGTGTAGACCGTCGTGTTCCCGCGGCCGTCGGTGTAGCGGGTGCGGTTGCCGAGGGCGTCGTAACCGAAGGACGTGGTGATGGACTTGGTGTCGGAGACCGGCTCGGTCTGGCTGGTCAGCCGGTTCATCGCGTCGTACGCGTACGTCGTGGTGCGGTTCAGCGGGTTGGTCGACGTGACCAGGTTGCCGGCCTTGTCGTAGGTGTAGCTCACCTTGCGGAGCTGGCCGTTGGCCGGGTCCAGGTCCTGGTCCTGGACGAGCTGGCCGAGCTGGTCGTAGATCTTCGCCGAGGTGCGGCCCATGCCGTCGGTGCGGCGCACCTCGCGGCCGGAGGCGTCGTAGCCGAACTGGGTGATGACGCCGCTCGGCTCCTGCAGCCTGGTCAGCTGGCCGAGTCCGTCGTAGGTGTACTGGCTGACCGCGCCGCTCGGGGACGTCTGCTTCACCACGTTGCCCGCGTCGTCGTACTCGTTGCGGGTGGTGAAGGCGCCGGGCAGGGGCTTGCGCTCGATCTGGGTGGTGGTGACCGGGCGGTCGAGGTCGTCGTACGTCGTCTCGGCGCGGGCGCCGGTCGGGTCGGTGACCGTCAGCACCTGTCCGGTGCGGGTGTAGGTGTACGTCCACTGCCCGCGCTCGTCGCCGGTGCCGACGGGCACGTCCTTGACGGTGAGCCGGTTCTGGCGGTCGTACTGGAACTTCGCCACGCGGCCGAGCGGGTCGGTCGTCTCGATGACGTTGCCGAGCGCGTCGTACTTGTTGGTGACCGTCGGGGCGACGGTCTGCGTCGAGCCGGGCGGGGTGTAGGCCGGCGCGGTCGCGGTGACCGCGCGGCCGAGCCGGTCGTAGAAGGTGCGGTTGGTGCGGCCGAGCGCGTCGACCGACTCGGTGACCGCGCCGAAGGTGTCGTAACCGGTGTAGGTGGTGGGCCGGGTGGTGACGGGGGCGCTGCCGCCGGACTCGGTCCGGACCGCGGGCGCGGTGACGGAGGTCGCCCGGCCGAGCTCGTCGTAGCCGTACTCGGCCTTGTTGCCCGCCGGGTCCGTCTTGGACGTGGCGAGTCCGCGGTCGTCGTAGGTGTAGACGGTGGTCCGCGGGTCGGTGCCGTTCTCGACGGTCTCGTGGGTGACGTTGCCCGCGTCGTCGTACTGGTAGCGGACGGAGTCGCCGGTGACGCTCACCGGCCAGGGGACGTTGGAGGGGGAGCCGCTGGAGGCGGCCGTCTCCACGTTGCCGGCGATGTCGTAGGTGTAGGTGGTGCGCCTGGCCAGCCCGCCGGGGTCGGTGACCTCGGACTTCACCCGGCCGACCGCGTCGTACGTGTACTGGGTGACGAGCTTTCCGTTGGCGGACGTCTCGGTCAGCACGTTGCCCGCGCCGTCGTAGGTGTTGGACTCCACGACGATGTCGCGCTTGGTGCCGTCGGGGTTGCGGAAGTCCTTGAGCGTGATCGACTTGACCAGGTCGTCGCCGTAGTACTGGTAGATCAGCGAGCGGCCCATCGAGTCGGTGTGCCGGACCAGCCGGCCGCCCATGTCGTAGGCGTACGACTGCAGGACGGTGTAGTCCTCGTCGCCTCCGTCGTCGTCCCAGTCGCGCAGCCGGGTCTCGGCCATCATGTTGCGCGCCGTGTAGACGTAGTCGAAGTGGTTGCCGTTGGCGTCCACCATCGAGGTCTTGTTGCCGAAGACGTCGTAGGTGTAGGTGGTCTCGTTGCCCTCGGCGTCGGTGACCCGCTCGGGGCGGCCGTGGTCGTCGAGCTCGAAGGCCATCACGCGGGTGGCGTCGCCGCCCAGCAGGTCGCTGATCTCGGTGCGCACCACGTTGCCGTCGGCGTCGTAGGTCGTGGTGGTCTTCTGCTGGTGCTTGGCGCTGGTGACGACGTTGGTGGCCGCCGGGTCGGTGAGGGTGGCGACCCGGGAGAGCTTGTCGTAGGTGAACGTCGACGTGGTGCCGTTCGGGTAGGCGTCCGTGACGACGGTCTCGGTGAGCTTGCGGCCCAGCGCGTCGTACGTGTACTTGGTGACCCGCCCGGACGGCTCGGTCACCCAGGCCAGGTCGCCGTTCTTGTAGTACTGGTAGCGGGTGGTCTTCCCGCGCGGGTCGGCGGTGGTCAGCGGCAGCCCGGTGGGCGTGTTGCCGCCGCCGACGGCCGGTTCGGCGCCGGTCGTGTAGGTGTTCCTGGCCGTGCCGCCGTCGGGGGCGGTCTGGGTGAGCAGGGCACCGCTGGTGTTGTACGTGTACTGGGTGCGGAAGCGGTTGTCGGTGGGGCCGGAGGAGCGGCCGTCCCGGGTCTCCGCCGGCTGGTCGCCCCGCAGGTCGAAGTCGCCCGTGGCCACCGGGTAGGTGGTGTACGAGGTCTGGCAGTCGCCCGCGGCCCGGCAGGTGGTGCGGCTGGTCACGTTGCCGCGGTCGTCGTGGCCGAGGGTGACCTTGTCGCCGTTCTCGCTGGTGATGCCGGTCTGGAAGCCGTTGTCGTCGTAGGCGAAGGAGCGGATGGCGACGCCGTCGACGGGGTGCCGGATGAAGTCCGGCTCGCTGCCGCCGTCCCCGGGGGGATTGGTGCAGAACGCCGGGTCGCCCGGGTCGGGTTCGGTGCAGATCTGGCCGGGGTCGGTGGGCGACGGGGACGGCGACGCGGTGACGGGCTCGCGGGCGCCGAGGGCCATCGGCTCGCCGTAGCGCAGCAGTCGCGAGGACAGTCCGTCGTACTCGTAGAAGTACGGGGCGTCCATCGGGTCGTGGACCTCGACGGTGCGGCGCAGGTCCCGGTCGTTGCCGAAGACCGCGGGGGTGCCGATCTTCCAGGTGCCGCCGTTGCGGTCGGTGTACTCCTCGACCCGGTCGCGCGAGGCGTCGTACTGGACCTCGGAGGCGATGCGGCCGCTCGGCAGTGTCGTCCTCGTCAGGACGTCGGCGGTCCGGCCGGCCTCGCGGTAGTGGGCGGTGACGGCCGCGGAGCCCAGAGGGTGGTGGTAGACGGCGACGTCGTCGATGGTGCCCGCGAAGGACCTGGCGGCGGTGGAGCCCCAGCCGGGCCAGGAGGCGGGTGTGGTGGCGTGGGCGGCGCCGATCTGGTTGTGGGTGAGGTTCGTCTGGACGGGCTGCTTCCCGGTGATGGTGCCGGAGAGCCTCCCGTCCAGGTAGAGGCTCTGGGTGGAGCCGGACATGGACAGCACCGCGTGGTGCCACTGGCCGTCGTTGACGTTCTTGGTGATGTCGGTGATCGGCTCGACGGCGCCGGTCCAGAACTGTCCGCGCAGCTTTCCGTCGGTGCCGACGTACAGCATGGGGACACCGGTGCCCGGGGCGGTGCCCCAGGTCTTGTCCTGGTAGCCGACCAGCGGTCCGCCGACGCCGGCGGCGATCGTCTTGAACCAGACCTCCACGGCGGCGTCACGGCTCTTCTTCACCGTGCCGGCGGGCAGGTCGATCCGTGAGGTGGTGCCGTTGAAGCCTGCGGCGGTGCCGGGGTCGCCGGCGATCGCGCCCGCGGCGTTGAGCGTGACGTTCTGGTAGGTGCCGCGGTCCTTGCCGAGGTTGGCCTCGTTGGCGCTGCTCGCGGCGGTGCCCTCGTCCTCGCCGAGGCGCCAGTAGGACTCGGGGCGGGAGTCGAGCACGGTGGTGCGGTAGTGGCTGCCCGTGCCGTAGGTGTACCGGGTGCAGCCGTTCAGTGGGTCGCAGACCTTGTCCAGCAGGTCGCCGGTGTAGGTGTACGTCCAGGTCAGCGGGGCGCCGTCGACGGCGGTCGTCTGGACCCTGGTGACGTGTGCGCCGGTCCAGGTGAAGGTCAGCGAGCGGGTCGTCCGGTTGTTCGTCGCGGTCGCGATCTTCCCGGCGCTGTAGGTGTAGGTGACCGCGTTGGAGTACGGGTCGGTGATCTTGGCCAGCAGGCCGGAGGAGCTGAAGTCGTACGTCGTGCCGGACTTGTCCTGCAGCTTGTAGGTGCTGGTCGCCGAGTCGAAGGTCAGCTTGGCGAAGCGGCCGGGCGGCGGGGCGAAGGTCCCGTCGGCGTTCCTGCCGAAGCGGACGTCCTGGCCGTCGGGGTAGCGGATGACGACGTTGCCGGTACCGTCGTCGTCGGGTGTGAGCCGCATGTCGTAGCGGGTCGTCCAGCCCGCGCCGAAGGCGAGGTCACGCCGTGGGTCGAGGCTGTTGTAGGTGCGGATCAGGGTGAGCTCGGGGCCGACGCCGGCGACGGACGCGTCGATCGCGCTGGAGGTGAAGTTGCCGACGTTCGGGTCGAACTCCTTGCCCTGCGCCTCGGAGAGCCGTGAGGTGATCTCGGGCTGCGGCACGGCGGCGACCAGCGCCACCTGAGCGGTGGGCACCTCGTTGGTCGCGTCCTTGACGAAGCCGCGCCACAGGTAGGTCGTGCCCCACTTCAGCCGCCCGGACGGGACCGGGTAGGCGGAGCTCGTCTGGTAGGCGGAGGTGGTGCAGGCGGTCGGCTTGCCGTCCTTGTCCGACTCGCAGATCTCGAACTTGTACTGGAGCGCGGAGCCGGGCGGCGCGTCGATGTCCGTGCCGGCCGCCCACAGCTGCGGGGTCAGCGTCTGGGCCTGGTAGCCGTTGGGCGGGAACTGCTCCTTCACCACGGGGGCGATGTCGAAGACCTGGATGGTCAGCCGGCCCGGTGGCACGTGCTCGTCGGTGAAGACCTTGCCGCCCTGGCGGACCATCGTGAAGTCGAGCATGTAGACGCCCGGCGGGAGCGCCTTGATGGTGGCCTCGACGGTCGTCTTGGCGCCGTGGGGCACGTTGCCGGTGAGGCTGCCCGCGCGCTGCTGGGTGACCAGCTTGCCCTTGCTGTCGTACGCCCGGTAGGCCAGGTAGTAGGTGGACGGCGTCCAGGTCTCGGCGCCCTTGTTGGTGACGGAGACCTTGACCTTCCCGTTCTGGTTCTGCAGCACCGGCGGGTCGGGGACGGGCTTGGGGAAGCTGTAGGACGCGTTGTACGGCGAGTGGGTGACGTACAGCTTGGGCGGGTTGGCCGTGGCGTGGCCGGTGAACTTCTTGAAGCCGAGCGGGTCGGTGGCGGAGGCCCGCAGCGACAGGCCGTTGTTGGCCTGGGTGCCGTTCACCCAGCGCTGCACCAGGTCACGTCCGCCCTTGCCGAGGTCGAAGAGCTCACCGGCGGCGGGGCAGGCGGACCGCGACTGGCCGAAGCCGATGTAGCCGTACGCGAAGGACTTCGAGGCGAGCGCGCCGCCCACCGAGGGGCCGGGGTAGGCGGTGCCCGTGCCGGCGGTCCAGGACTCGGTCACGGGATGCACGGAGACGGGGCGCGGCTTGCAGGAGGCCGAGTCGAAGTTCACGACCTGGAGCTGCACACCGAAGATCTGGTGGTACCTGAGCTCTTCGTCGAGTCCGGGGAAGCCGAGGTACGCGGCGGAGGCGCCGTCCGGGCCCTTGCCGACGTGCAGTTCGCTGGAGCCGACGACGGAGCCGCCGCTGCGCACCGTCATGGAGGTGGAGGCGGACGTGGTGTCGACGGAGGGGTCGACGCGGACGGGGTAGGCACGGGCCGGGTCGGCGAGCCAGTCCCGGTCGGCGGTCACCTTCAGCGCCTGGCCGCCGTCCTGCCGCTGGACGAGTTCGTACGTCACGGCGTGCGAGACGGCGTGGGCGGCGTCCTCCATGAACCCGGCGGGAACGACGGCGCGGGTGCGGCCCTGGGCGTCGGTGAGCACCATCGATCCGCCGTCGATCCTGGCGGTGAGGCCCTCGAGGCGGAGCGGGAAGACGAAGCTGTTCGGGGCGGTGGCCGACTTCAGGACGAGCGTCTCCTTGACGCCGCCGGCCTGTGAGTCGAGCCAGAGGTCGGTCTCGGGGAGCACCCGCTCGTAAGCGACGCGGGCGCCGTCCGCGGTGCCGGCCACGGAGGCGGCGCCGCTCAGCCCGTAGCCGAAGGACTCACCGGACGGCAGGGTGACGGACGCGAGCTCTCCGGCGTCGGCCCGGCCGGCGAAGCGCAGGGCGACGGAGTCGGCGGTGTTGGCCCAGCCGTCCGTCCGCTCGACCAGGTCGCTGTCGATGGGCCGCCAGACGCCCTGGTCGTCGCGGTAGTTGATCGGTTCGGTGGAGACCTCGCTGGTGCGGGTGCCGTCCTCGTTCGCGTACGTACGGCTGCGGGCGTCCCGCTCCGAGACGATCTCCTTGCTGGTCCTGCGGTCGAAGCCCTTGACCTGCGCGGGCGCCGGCGTGGTGACCTCGACCGCGTTCTTGCGGACCGTGGGCCGGGCGGCGGACGGGCTCTTCAGCGGGTACTTGGCGCGCAGGGACCGCGGCGCGTCGTCGTTGCGCTTGCCACCGGCCACGTGGCTGAGCCCCTCGGCGCTGCCCCAGCGCTGGCCGGGGCCCTTGGCGGCGGCCGGCTTCTCCGGGAGGAGCGGGATCCCCGCGCCCGCGATGCCGAGCGAACCGAGGGCGATGACCGCGGTCACGGCGAGTGCGATGGCCTTGCCCCAGCGTGAACGCAGGAGTCTTGGCATCAGGAAGTTGCGCGCGAGTCTCCGGTACGCCGGCACGGCCCCCCCACAGGACGAACGGATGATCAGGTGGGAGCCTGACGGTTCGTCGAACTCCTTGTCGACGTATTGACCAGTCCATTCATCTGGGCGTTATCCCATCGTGATCACCCCTCCTCGGCCCGGACGCGGATTTCCCAGCCGCCACATGCGACGCGAACTCGCAGGGCGAGGCTTTTGCCGGAAGCCGCGGAACGGACCGCCCCCGGGAAATCCGTTCAGCGGAAAGAGACGGCGAATCCACCCGGTGTTCATTTCGCCTGGCGAAGTCGACCGATCGACCGCCGTGGCAGGGGGGCGGCGGCTGCAATGCCGAGGCCCCCGGAATGCCTCGCGACTCCCGTCCGCCCCGCGAGGGCGGGTGACCGGTACGGCGTCCCCGCATTCCGGTACCCGCAGGTGATTTTCCGTCAACTGGCCACCGAAAGCGGCCGGTTCTTTTCGTCGTTCACCTTCAAGATTCCTATCAGCGACCTTTGTTCACCCCGCTGAAACGGCAGCGTTCACCGTCGGACGCCTAACGTCCACGCCATGAACCGGATTTCACGTCGCGCACTCTTCTCCGCCACTGCTCTGGCCACGGCCCTGGCGACCGCGCTTCCGCTCACCGGCGTCCTGCCCTCCGCGCCGGCAGCGGCTGCCGTGTCGCTGACCTGCGGATCCGGCGGGGCCACGTACACCCTGGACTCCGCCGGCAAGCTGAACAGAACCGACATGCCGGACCCCGCGGCCGGCAACGCCCTGCCGGCCGGCACCACCATCGACACGACCTGGACCGGCTACGGCCACATGTTCGCGGGCCCCGGGGCGACCTTCTACGGCATCAAGTCGGACGGGCTGTACTACAGCCACCGGGTCAGCTCCAGCAGCACCTGGGACGTCCACCACCGGAAGATCAGCTCCAACTTCACCCAGTTCAGGGCCGCCGACCGGATCGACGACATCACCATCGACCGCGGCGGCTACATATGGACGCTCTCCGGCGCCACCAACGACCTGCGCTGGTACCGCTACGACGCGAGCGCCGACGAGTTCGTCGAGGGCAGTGGCAAGATCGTCGACATGGGCTGGAACTACGACGCCGTCTACGCGGGCGACCGCGGCGTCCTCTACGGCCGTGACGCGACCGACGGCAGGCTCTACCGCTCGCGCTACGACTACACCAGCCAGCGCTGGATCGAGCGCCATGTGCTGGAGTCCGCCGCGGACTGGAGCGACACCAAGTTCATGCCGTCGTACGGCGGGGACACGCTGTTCCGCGTCAAGGGCAGCGGCGCGGTCGCGTACTACCGCTTCGACGAGGACATCCGCGACTGGCCCGTCTACAACAAGCAGGTGGAGGCGTCCGGCTGGGCCGGCTTCGTCTCGGTCTCGGCGGGGCCCGACATCTGCAAGCTCAACGTCAACCACACGCCCGCGGCCACGCCGGTGCCGCTGGAGTCGTACACCCCCAACTCCGTGATGCAGGCGGCCGACGGCAAGCTGGAGCTCGCCTACACCGACAACATCGGCCGCCTGGTCCACGGCCGCACCGATCCCGCCGACATCAACGGCGCCCAGTGGACGGTGATCTCCGGCCAGGAGGCCTTCACCGGCCGGCCCTCGCTCGCCGAGCACACCGACGGCCGCGTCGTCGTCACCGCCCACAACACCTCCGGCAGCGTCTGGCAGCGCAACCAGACCGCCAAGAGCGCCGCCGACTGGGGCAACTGGATCGACCTGGCGGGCGCCATGCGGCACCACGCCGTCACCGGCGAGACACCCAGCGGGCTGATGACCCAGTTCGCCCTCGACGCGAACGGCAAGCCCTGGTACCGCATCCAGCAGCGCGCCAACGTCGACTTCATGGGCTGGATGCCGCTGTCCGGCACCGGCTTCACCGGCCCCCTCACCGCCGTGACCGTGCGCGACGGCATCCAGCTCTTCGGCAGGAAGGCCGACGGCACCCTCTCCACCGCCCTCTTCAAGGAGGGGGGCACGCTCTCGGCGTGGACCGCCATGGGCGCCCAGGCCGTCGCCGGCACGCCGTCCGTCGTCGTCTACCCCGGCTACCGCATGCGCGTCTTCGCCACGGACGCGAACGGCAACGTGGTCACCACCGCCCAGTCCGTCGAGGGCGGCGCGTACGGGACCTGGCAGTCCGTCGCCGGGATCACCGCGCAGGGCTCCCCCAGCGCCGTCATCTCCCCGCTGACCGGCCTCACCGAGATCGTCGTCCGCGGCACCGACGGCTACGTCCACAACACCGGCGAGACCAGCCAGGGCAGCGGTGCCTGGCGCGCCTGGCAGCAGGTGAGCTTCGAAGCCTCGGCCACCGAGCCCACCGCCTTCACCTACACCAACCCCACCGGTCCGACCTGGGCCTACACCTTCCGCACCTCCGACAACCAGACCCGTATCTACCAGGTCCAGCAGACCTCTTCGCTGAGCGTGATGCGCGCCGAGGCCGACGCGCCGGACTTCCAGGGCAGCAGGCTGCCCGCCCCGACGGCCAAGTGACCACACCGCAGAGGAGGCCGTGGCGGCCCGGCGGCCGCCACGCCCCGCCTCCGGTGCCGCCCGCCCTGCCCCGCTTCCGCCCGTCCCGCCGGCACGGGACGGGGCAGGGCCGGGCGGCCGTCCGCTTACGGCCGGATCCTCACCGCGGGCCTCACCGCGGGGCCTCGTCGCGGGGCCCCGCCGCAGTTCCGCACCCCGTCAGAAAGGTCTGCACCGCCCTGTCCCGGCTACGTGTACGCGGCCTCCGCGCCGCCCTCGTCACCCTGACCCTCGTCCTCCTCGGAGCCGTCGCCCCGCCCGCCGCCGCGAGCGGCACACAGCCCTCGGCCGACGGCCTCACAGGGACCGAACAGATCCTCTTCCGCTCCGGAACCGCCGGATACGGCTGCTTCCGCATCCCCACGATCGTCCGTACGAAGACGGGCGCACTGCTCGCCTTCGCCGAGGCCCGCCGCTCGCCCTCCTGCGCCGACCGGGGCGCGATCGACACCGTCGTCCGCCGCTCCACCAACGGCGGCCGCACCTGGGGCCCCGTCCGCGTGGTGCTCGCCGGCAGCGACACCGACCCCGACGCGCCCTACACGCGCGGCAACCCCTCCCCCGTGGCCGACCTGCGCACCGGCGACGTCCAACTGCTCTCCACGTCGGAACCGGCCGTGCCGGGCGGCAAACGGCTGCCGCGGGTCCAGCGCAGCACGGACGACGGGCTGACCTTCGGCGCGCCCAAGCCGCTGCCGCGGCTGGCGAACCCGCAGGACGGCTGGTTCGGAACGGGACCCGCGCACGGCATCCAGCTCAAGCGCGGCGACAAGGCGGGCCGGCTGGTGGTGGGGGCGTACGAGTCCCCGACGCAGGCCGGCCAGGATCCGCAGCTCGTCGGGCTGCTGTACAGCGACGACGGCGACGAGTGGTTCGCGAGCGCCACGGCCGACTCCTTCGGGCCCGGGCTGATGCCCGGCGAGCCGACCGTCGCCGAACTCGACAACGGGCACGTCTACATCAACGCCCGCAACAACAACGGAGCCGCCTCGTCCGGGCACCGTACGCACGCCGTCAGCACCGACTCCGGCGCGACCGTGCCCGCGCAGCAGGTCGTGCCCTCGCTCACCACGCCCGAGGTGCAGGCGTCGGTCCTGGCGCTGGAGCAGACGTACCGGGCCACACCCGGCGACACGCTCGTCCTCTCCGCGCCCTCTCACCCGACGGACCGCCAGAACATGCGGATCCGCTACTCCACGGACCGTGGCACCACCTGGCACGACGCCGCACAGATCAACGCCAAGCGGGCCGGCTACTCGGACCTGGCCGAGCTGACCGACGGCGAGATCGGCCTGGTCTACGAGGGCGGCGACGGCTTCTCCGCGGCGAACATCTACTTCAACCGCTTCACCCCGGCGGCGGCAGGCGTGCCCGGCACCTTCACCGGCAAGGTGCACCCGCAGGCCACACAGGCCCCGGGCCGCACCACTCCGGACAGCACGCTCGACGCCAACGACGCCTATCTGGCCGGGGGTTCGGCGCTCGGCACCGGCCGCTGGGGCCAGGGGCTGGTCCTCGACGCCGCCGGCGAGCACGCCGACGTGCCGTACACGCCGGGGATCGACCCGGGCGACGGGGACTTCACCTACTCGCTGTTCTTCAAGTACAAGGCGGAGCCCGGCGAGACCCAGCAGCGGGCGCTGATGTGGGCCTACGGGTACGGCGCGGCAAGACCCCAGGTGTGGGTGCGCGCCCAGCCCGGCCAGAACCGGCTCTACGCCTGGGTGCAGGGCACCGGCGGCACCGCCTCCGTCGCCCTGACCGACCCCGGCCCGTCGACCGCGTTCGGCGACGACGCCTGGCACCATCTGACGCTGGTGCGCAGCGGCGGACGGATCACGCTCTCGGTGGACGGCACGTCCTCGGCGCAGGCCACCGGGGTGGCCGGGTCGGTCAGCGCCGACCGCGCCGTCGGTGTCGACGGGATCCGGCTCGGGGCCAAGGCCGACACCACGGCCGGTGAGCCCTTCGGCGGGGTCCTGGACGAGTTCCGCATGTACCGCGGCGCGCTGACGGATGCCCAGCTCGCCGAGGTGCGAACGGCCAACGCGGCTCCTTCGGCGGACGGTTCGCTCGGTGTGCGGCTGCCGTTCCAGGTGGTCGACACGGCCGACGTGCCCGCGCTGACCTCGGTCGCCATCGAGGACGACGTCTCGGGGCACTGCGCCGACGGCACCCTGCTCGGCGGGGTGCCCGGTGAGGTGGCCGGCCGGGTCGGCAAGGGCGCGATCTCCGTCTCGGCGACCCGGCCCGGTGTCGAGGTGCCGTATCTGCCGACCCTCGACGTCGGCTCGGGCGACTTCACCTACACCCTGTGGTTCCGTCACACCCTGACCGAGACCGACGCGAACGCCGCGCTGCTGTGGGCCTACGGCTCGGTCTCCGGCGAGCCCTCGCTGTGGGTGCGGGCGCAGCCGTCCCAGCGGCGGCTGCTCGCCTGGGCCGAGACGCCCGCGGGTGCGGTGCAGGTGGCGCTCACGGACACCGGCCCGTCGGCCGCCTTCGGGGACGGCGCCTGGCATCTGCTGGCGGTCACCCGGAGCGCCGGCACGCTGCGGCTGAGCGTCGACGGAGCCACGGCCGCCGAGGCGACCGGGCTGTCCGGTGCGCTCACCTCCGCCACCACGCCTCAGGGGCTGAGGATCGGCTCCAAGCCGGGCGACTTCGACGTGCTCACCGGCTCCCTGGACGAGGCCCGGCTCTACAAGCGCGCGCTCACGCCGGCCGAGCTGACGAGGATCGCGCAGTCCGCCGTCGGTTCCGTGGGCGGTTACCCGGCCGACCGGCCCGCCCTGTCGTGGTCCATGGAGAACGGCAACACCGAGGCCCACCTGGTGGCCAGGCCGGCGGCGGGCCCGGCGACGCCGGACTCGTCGGTGCACTGCAACCACGCCTACGTACGGGGCGGAGCCCGGCCCTCGGCCGCGGCGGGGGCCGGCAGGTTCGGCGCGGGGCTCCCCCTGGACGGCACGGACGACTCCGTCGAGCTTCCGTACGGCGCGGACGAGGCCCTCGGCTCCCGTGACTTCACCGTGGCGACCTGGCTGCGTTACACGGCGGGCCAGACGAGCGCCAACCAGGTCCTCTTCTGGGCGTACGGCCTCGGCGGCGCCGAACGGCAACTGTGGCTGCGGGCCCAGCCGGGCCAGGACCGGCTCGCCGCCGTGCTGCAGACCGACACGGCCACCACCACCGTGTACGCCGGCGACGGCAGCGCGGCCCACGCCTTCGGCGACGGCGCCTGGCACCATGTGGTGCTCCAGCGCTCGGGCGGGAAGCTGAGTCTGTCGGTGGACGGCGGGACGCCCGGCGAGGCCACGGCTCCGGCCGGCTCGGTGACGTACCCGGACGGCTTCGCCGTGCTCGGTCTCCATCTGGGGGCCAGGCCGGACGGCGCCGACCGGCTCAAGGGCTCCCTGGACGAGTTCCGCCTGGTGCGGCGCGCGCTGACGGCGGAGGAACTGACCGCCCTGCGCACGTCCAACGCGGACACCGGGACGGCCACCACCGTCCGGCTCCCGTTCGAGACGCTGTCCCCTCAGCCGTACGCCCGGATGTGAGCCCGCCGGACGTTCTCAGGACATGCGCGACCGCTGCCGCCGGTCGAGCGGCGTCGCCCGCTCGACCGGCGGCAGCGGGGCACTGGTCGCCCGGCCGCGGCCCGCACCCGGCGGGCCCGTCGCGTACCTCGCCGCGGCCGCGGGCAGTTGTGGCTCCGTTCCTCCTCGGAGGAAAAGGGTGCGGAGATACGGTCCGGTGTGACGGTCGGTATATTCGCCGCCGTGTCCACGGCTCCCCTCCGCCCGTCGTCCCAGGCCACAGCGGCCTCACGGGACCGCGGCGACGCGATCCCGCCGCCGCCCGGCTCCGCCTCGGCGCCTGCGCCGGGCGACCCGGTCGTGCCGGGTCGCCCGGCGCACGGGCGCACGCGGCCCGGACCCGCGCGACAGCCGGACGGGCCCGCCCGGAGGACGCATTCCGGGAACGCCTCCCCGGGCGAACCCGCCCACCCGGCCGCCGCCCCGGCGGCGAGCACCCCATGAGCCGTACGACGACGAGAGCAGCGAGAAGCACACCGTGACCTCCTACGACTACGAGAAGGACGGGGCGGCGATCTACCGCCAGTCCTTCGCCACCATCCGCGCGGAGGCCGACCTCGCGGCCCTGCCCGCCGACGTCGGCCAGGTCGCGGTGCGGATGATCCACGCCTGCGGGATGGTCGACCTCGTACGGGACCTGAGCTACACGCCCGGCGTGGTGGCCCGCGCCCGCGAGGCCCTGCGCGCCGGGGCGCCCGTCCTCTGCGACGTGCAGATGGTGGCCAGTGGCGTGACCCGCAAGCGGCTTCCGGCCGGCAACGAGGTGCTGTGCACGCTGTCCGACCCGGCCGTCCCCGACCTCGCGGCCGAGCTCGGCACCACCCGCAGCGCCGCCGCGCTGGAGCTGTGGCGCGACCGCCTGGAGGGCTCGGTCGTCGCGGTCGGCAACGCGCCCACCGCCCTCTTCCGCCTCCTGGAGATGATCGACGAGGGCGCACCCAGGCCCGCCGCCGTCATCGGCGTGCCCGTCGGCTTCGTCGGGGCCGCCGAGTCCAAGGACGCCCTGGCCGCGCACCCCTCCGGTCTGGAGCACCTGGTCGTCCGGGGCCGTCGCGGAGGCAGCGCCATCGCCGCCGCCGCGGTCAACGCGATCGCGAGCGAGGAGGAGTGACCGGCACGCTCAACGAGGTGGGGCTCGGCCCCGCGACCCCTCGGACCCGCCCCTGACGACCGTACGGGCCGTCGCGGTGTCGTGGCGGTGCCGGCCGGGACGGACGGGCACGCGGTACCGGTATCCCGGCAGCACGACCACCGACGAGTACGGCACCGACACCTGGTCGCTCGCTGCGGGTCAACACACCTGGCGTGTGCCCGCGGCGAAGCCCGGGCCGGACTCCCCGCCGGCGCCGGGGGGCAGGCTCCGGCCGAGCGCCTCCCTGATCCAATCGACCGCCTGCTGCGGTTCCGCCAGTTCGGGCACCCCTTCGGGTACCGGGGGCCGGCGCACCACCACGACGGGAAGCCCGGCCTCCCGGGCGGCGGTCAGTTTGGGGGCGGTGGCCGCTCCCCCGCTGTCCTTCGTCACCACGACGTCGATCCGGTGGCGGCGCAGCAGCTCGCGCTCTCCGTCGAGGGTGAAGGGACCCCGGTCGAGCACCACCTCCATGCGGGACGGGGCCGGCGGCTCGGGCGCGTCCACGGAGCGCACGAGGAACCACAGATCGTCAAGGTCGGCGAAGGCGGGCAGGCCCATGCGCCCGGTGGTGAGGAACACCCGCCGGCCGAGGCGGGGCAGCAGCTCCGCCGCGCGGTCCAGCGAGGCGGCCTCGTGCCAGACGTCCCCTTCCCCCGGGACCCAGCCCGGACGGCGCAGGGCGAGCAGGGGAACACGGGCGGTGGCGGCGGCCCGCGCCGCGTTGAAACTGATCGTCCCGGCGAAAGGGTGCGTGGCGTCGACGAGCACGTCCACCTCGTGCCCGCGCAGCCACGCGGCCAGCCCGTCGGCTCCGCCGAAGCCGCCCACGCGCACCTCGCCGGGCGGCATACGGGGTGCGGCCACCCGCCCTGCCAGGGAGTTCGTCACCCGTAGTCCGGGGAGGGCGCCGTCCGCCAGGAGGGCGGCGAGGAGACGGGCCTCGGTGGTACCGCCGAGGATCAGTACGTGCACGGGAGGTCCGGTTCCCTTCCGAAGGGTGAGGCATGGCCGGCGAGGCCGGGGGCGGTCGCAGCGCCCAACTCAAGCACACCGGCCTCCGGCCCGGCCGGGCCACCGGTGCCTGTGCCACCGCGGCGACTACGGCCGCGTACACCGGCCTGCCGACGGACTGTTTCCCGACCCGGTGAGGAAGACACGTCCGGTCATGCCTGCTTCGGGGCTCCGCTCCGGCTCGCGGCTCTGTCGGTGGTCGGGATTTGACGCACGCTCAGCGCCGGAGGGTCTTGTCGAATACGACGGTTGGGTCACGTCACGGCGCGAGGTCAGCCACGCCAGCTGTGCGGCGCGCGGAACACCGACTCGCGCTCCAGCCGCCGCCATCCGGCCTTCACACGTCCGGCCCGGTCCGGGGCCGGTACCGCGGCTCGGGCCAGCAGGACCGCGGTGAGCGCCGCGAGTTCCTCGGGCCCGGCGCGGCCCTTCTCGACGCGCAGGACGTGGGGTGACGAAACGACAGTGGTCATGGGAAGGTCCTCCGTCGCGTGGGGGATCCGCAGAGGATGCCCTTGTTGCTGCCGCGGGGAGGCTGCCGGGCTTGCGGGCGGCGGTCCGGCGTGCCTCACCGCCGTGGCGGTTCCACCACCGTGCGCCCGATCCACCCCGGCAGGAAGCCGAGGACGTCCGGAAGAGTGACGATCAGCGGGTCCCGCCCGGGCAGGGACCCCGACGCCGACTGCGACCACGGCCATTACCACGACCCGGCTACCGGACGTCGGCCCGCTCCCTCCGGTCACCATCCGGGTTCGGGGCGGGGCCGCGCCCGGGACGGCGGTAGACGTACGGCGGTGGTGTCCCGTCGGCGGCGGTGTCGGTGAGGGTGCGCAGGAGGGGGTGGTCGGGGGCCAGCGCGCACGCCGGGTCGGTGCGGGCGGCGTCGCCGGTGAGTGCGTACGCCTGGCAGCGGCAGCCGCCGAAGTCCTCCTCCCGGCGGGGGCAGGTCCCGCAGGGCCCGGTCATCCAGCCGGTACCGCGGAAGCGGTTGAAGGCCGGGGAGTGCTCCCAGATCCAGGCCAGGGGACGGTCCCGGACGTTGGGCGCGTCGAGTTCCGGCAGGGAGGCCGCCGCCGGGCAGGGCAGGGCGGTGCCGTCGGGCGCGACGGTGAGGGAGACCGCTCCCCACCCGCCCATGCAGGGTTTGGCGACGCCGTCGAAGTAGTCGGGGACGACCCAGACCAGGTCGACCTGGCCGGCCAGCCGTTCCCGCAGGCGTTCGACTGTCTCGCGGGCCCGTGCCAGTTGGTCGCGGGTGGGCAGCAGGGCTGCGCGGTTGAGCAGACCCCAGCCGTAGAACTGGGTGTTGGCCAGCTCGATGCGGTCCACACCCCAGGCGACGCCCAGGTCGACGAGGCCGCCGACGGCGTCGAGGTTGTCGCGGTGCAGCACGACGTTGAGGCCGAGGGGCAGCCCGGCCCGGCGTACGAGGGCGGCGGCCCGCTCCTTGGCCGCGAAGGAGGACGGGCGGCCGGCGATCCGGTCGTTGGCCCCGGGCTCCGCGTGCTGGACGGAGAGCTGGACGCTGCGCAGCCCCGCCGCCCGCAGTGCGGTCAGCCGCGCCTCGTCCAGGCCGGTGCCGCTGGTGACCAGCTGGGTGTAGATCCCGGCGGACTCGGCGGCGGCGACGATCTCCTCCAGGTCGGGGCGCAGCAGCGGCTCGCCGCCGGAGAGGTGCGTGTGGACGACGCCCATCTCGGCCGCCTGGCGCAGGACGTCCGTCCACTCCCGCGTGGTCAGCTCGGCCGAGCGGCGGGCCAGTTCCAGGGGGTTGGAGCAGTACGGGCACTGGAGGGGGCAGGCGTGGGTGAGTTCTGCGAGCAGGGCCCAGGGGGGTGCCGGGGCCGCGGCTTGCGCTGTGGGCGGGGGGACGGTCATGTGAGCCAGCCCTCCTGGCGCAGGCGGTCGAGGAAGGAGGGGACCTCGGTGGCCACCGGGGCGCCCGGGTGGCGTGCGGCGAGTTCGTCGACGATCCCGCGTACGGTGCGCGTCCCGTCGCACAGGCCGACGACCTGACCGGCGTGTCCCTGGAGGACGACCACGCGTTCCGGCAGGACCAGCAGGTCGGTGCCCCGCACACGGTCGTGCCGCAGCACCAGGGTGGGGGCGAGGGCGGGACGCCACGGTCCGGCGGGAGCCGGCATCACACCTGCCCCCGCCGGCCGGCGCGCCACGGACGGCTGTCCACTCCCGGCCCGCCGCCACTTGACGCACAGCTCTCCACTGCCGGCCCGCCGGCCCGCCACGGACGGCTGTCCACCTCCGTCCCACTCTCCCGCGACGGACGGCTGTCCACCTCCGTCCCGCTCTCCCGCGACGGACGGCTGTCCACCTCCGTCCCGCTCTCCCGCGACGGACGGCAGTCCGCCTCCGGCCCGCCGTCCCGCCAGGTCCGATCCCCGACTTCCGGAAGCCCGCCGTCCCGCCACGGACGGCTGTCCACTCCCGGCCCGCCGCCGTTCGACGTACGGCTGTCCATGTCCGCGCCGCCGTCTCGCGACGCACGGTCGTACATCCCCGGCCCGCCGTCCCGCCACGGACGATGCTCGACCTCCGGACGCCCGCCGTTCCGCCACGGACGGCTGTCCACTCCCGGCCCGCCGCTCCGCGACGCACGGCTCTCCGCGTCCGGCGCGCCGTCCCGCCGTGGACGGCTGCCCGCCTCCGCCCCACTCTCCCGCCACGGACGGCTGTCCACCCCCCGGCGCCCGTCCCCGCCCCTGCTCCCGGGCTGCTGCACGGCGTCCAGCAGGGCCCACAGCACGTCGCACTTGAAGGTCAGCGCGGCCACCGCCCGCTGCTGCTCCTCGCGCGTGCGGGCCCACTTCAGGACGAGTCCGAGCGCCTCGGTGCTGTCGCGCCGGCCCTGGTCGACACGGCCTCGGAAGTAGTCGAGCCCGGACGCCTCGATCCAGGGGTAGTGGCGTTCGAAGGCCCCGATGCGCAGGCGCATCAGGTCGGGAGCGGTCAGCTCGGTGAGCGAGGCCGCGACGGCCTCCAGCGGCGGGCGCAGCCGGCAGAAGTTGACGTAACCCTCCACCGCCAGCCGTACGCCCGGCAGGACGGAGTCCCCCGCCAGCAGGCTCCCGCGGTCCAGGCCGGCCGCCTCGCCGAGGCGCAGCCAGCGCTCGATACCGCCCTCGCCCTCGTCGCGCCCGTCGTGGTCCTCGATCCGCCGCAGCCACATGCGCCGCAGTCGCGGGGAGTCCAGCTTCGCGGTGATCAGCGCGTCCTTGACGGGGATGTGCCGCTGGTAGTGGAAACGGTTGGCGATCCAGCGGCGCACCTCCGCCGGGGTGAGGTCGCCCTCGTGCATGCGGAGGTTGAAGGGGTGGCGGTCGTGGTACCGCTCCTGGGCCACCGCGCGCAGGCGGGCCTCGAACTCGTCGGGGGTCCAGGGTCGGTCCGGGGCGGCGAGTGCCGTGGTCACAGCTCGATCACCATCTCGTCGTCGGCCACCTCGATGCCCAGTCGGGCCAGCCTCTTGTGCTGCGCCGCGGTGGGGTCGACGAGGGGGTTCGTGTTGTTGAGGTGTGTGTAGAGGCAGCGGGCGGACAACGTGGCGAGGACGGCCGCGGTGCCGCCCGGTCCGTCGATGGGCAGATGGCCCATGCCGGTGGCGGTGCGGGAGGAGATCCCGGTGCGGCGCGGCTCCTCGTCGTCCCAGAAGGTGCCGTCGACGATGACGCAGTCGGCCTCGGCGGCGGCCCGGTGCAGCGCGTCGGACCAGACGGCCACGGCGGGTGCGTAGACGGCCGACCTTCCGGTGGCCGGCTCGTACAGACGCAGGGCCACGACCCAGGAGTCGTCCTCGGGGGCGTCGGCGGCGTACCGGGGGCGTTTGCCGGACACGGGGACGGCGCTGATCCGGACCCCGGGACCGGCCGGGCCGGGTGCGTCGCCGGCCAGCGGCAGGGCGCCCTGGCAGGGCAGGTCGCGCCAGGTCGGCGCGGTGTAGGACCCCAGGACCTCGTCGAGGCGCAGGCGGTCCTGCAGTGCCCGGCGGACCGGGGGCGTGGCGAGGATCTCCAGGCCGGCCGCCTCGCGCAGGCGCGCGAGGCCCAGGGTGTGGTCGAGTTCGGCGTCGGTGAGGACCACTCCGGCGACCGGCGTCTGCCGGGCCCCGGGTCCGGGGTGGAGCGCCGGGTGGGCCTCGATCTGGTCGCCGATGTCGGGGGTGGCGTTGACGAGGTACCAGCGGCCGTCGCCCGTGGCGACCGCGAGGGAGGCGTGGCGGCGGCGGCGCTCCGGACACGCGCGTGCCCCGGTGCACCCGGGGCACGCGCAGTTCCACTGCGGGATGCCGCCCCCGGCCGCGGTGCCGAGCACCTGCAGCAGCATCGCCGTGGTCTAGCGGGTGGCGAGGGAGTAGGCGGTGACCTCCAGCGCGGTGTCGACGACCGTGTACCCGGGCGTCTGCCAGGGGGCCGTGTCGTTGCGCTCCGCGCCGGCGGCGGTCGTGTGCTCGGTCTGCTCGATGGTTTCGGTCATGTGCGTGCCTTCCTTTCGGGGAGGTGGGTTTCACCCCTGCGCGAGGGGTCGGTGGGGGGGATCACCTGATGGTGATCCTGAGGATGCGGTCTCTCTCGTCGCCGCCGTCGGTCGTGCCGAGCCAGAGCTCGTCGGCGCCGGGTACCTTGGCGAGCGCCCGCAGCCGGCCGTAGACGCCGCTGTAGTACGCCCTCGCCGTCCCGACGTCCTCGCCGCTGCCGTCGATCGGCAGCGCCCACAGCCGCTGGCCGCGCAACGTCGTGACGTACAGGACGTCGCGCACGACGGCGAGTTGGGCGGGCACGCCTCCTTCGGACGGTTTCCAGACCTTCTTCGGGTCCGTCAGTCCGGCCCTGGAGCACGGGCCCTCGCAGAGGGGCCAGCCGTAGTTCCCGCCGGGCTCGATCAGGTTGAGCTCGTCCGCGGCGGAGTCGCCGATCTCGGTCTCCCACAGCCTGCCCCGGTCGTCCCAGACGAGGCCCTGCGGGTTGCGGTGGCCGAGGCTGTAGACGCGGGTGCCGAAGGGGTTGCCGGGCGCCGCGTCACCGGTCCGGGTGATGCGCAGGATCTTTCCGTTCGGCGAGTCCTTGTCCTGGGCGAGGCGGGGGTGGTAGGCGTCGCCGACGGTGACGTACAGGTACCCATCGGGACCGAAGGCGATCCTGCCGCCGTTGTGGTCCCCCAGCCGGGTGATGCCGCCGAGTACGACGGTGTAGTCGCTGAGCGAGGTGCCGTCGAAGTGCATCTTCGCGACCCGGAGGTCCCTGGCGGCGGTGTGGACGAAGAAGACGTCCCTGTCCGTGGTGCCGTTCCACGTCGGCGAGGGGGCGACGCCCAGCAGCCCGCCGCTGCCCGACCCGCCGGCCGGGGAGACCACCACGGTGTCGGGCACCGTGCCCGCCTTGTGCCTGAATCCGTCGCTCCCCTGGACCCACACCGCGGCCGTGCGCCGCTCCGTCACCAGCGCCCTCCGGCCGTCGGGCAGGAAGCCGATGGCCCAGGGAATCGTCCACCTGCCGGAGAGCACGGAGACGTCCGCCGGTCTGCCTCTGTCGTCCATGACTCCCGGCCCGGCCGTCGCCGTCGGCTGCAGGAGGCACAGCCCGAGGGCGGCGGTGACGGCGGCGGCCGCGGCCGTGCCCGGACGGACTCGACGCAGCGCCGAACGCGCCAAGCGTGACATTCAGTTGCCTTTCCCGTCGTGGGGGGACCGGCTGGATCAGAGAGGAGATCCGCCGCCGGATCCGCGTGCAGAGGTGCCCGGGCCGGGCCGCGTCGTGGTGCGCCCTCTGGAAGGAGAAAAGGGCCAGGAGCGAGGTGGGGTGGTGACTCCTGCCAGGAGTATCGAGCACCCCCTTCACGCGGGCCGTCCCGACGCGCCCATGTCTCCGAAGGCGCACCCGACCGCGCCACGGGCAGGACCGGTACGGATACGCCGCCCCGGTGACGCGCGTGTCCGAGTGCCGTCGAACCGGATGCCCGGCCGTTCCCGGGTCCGGCCCCCTGCGGGTTAAGCGAGTGAAGCCTGGGTCTCCGTCCGCCGTGCGGGTGCCTCGCGGGGAATGCATGACATTCCCGGCCTTTTCCGGCCGAATCGGCGAACACGACGCGCTGGAGGCGAGTGATGAACGAAAGAGCCGATCAGACCGACCACATCCTCAAGGTCCCGGTCCTCATCGTCGGCGGATCCTTGGTGGGCCTGTCGACCTCGGTGTTCCTGGGGCGGCTGGGGGTGCCCCACATGCTGGTGGAGCGCCACGCCGGCACCTCCATCCATCCCCGCGGACGTGGCAACAACGTCCGCACGATGGAGCTCTTCCGGGTGGCCGGCGTCGAACCCGCGATCCACGAGGCCGCGGCCACGCTCGCCGACAACCACGGCATCCTCCAGACGCCCACGCTGGTCGGGGACGCGGGCGAGTGGCTGTTCCGGAACATCGACCCGGGTGGCGGCCTGGCCCGGTTCAGCCCGAGCTCCTGGTGCCTGTGCAGCCAGAACGACCTGGAGCCGGTTCTGCTCGACCACGCGGTGAAGCTCGGCGGCGACCTCCGCTTCTCCACCGAACTGACGTCATTCGAGAGCGACCCCACCGGTGTCACGGCGGTCGTCAAGAGCCGGGAGACGGGTGAGCACCTCACCGTCCGGGCGGACTACCTGGTGGCCGCCGACGGTCCGCGCAGCCCCGTGCGGGAGCGGCTCGGCATCGGTCAGAGCGGCCCCGGCGAGCTGTTCCACAACATCAGCATGACCTTCCGTTCCCGTCGGCTCGCCGACGTGGTGGGCGACCGCCGCTTCATCGTCTGCTACCTCACCAACCCGGACGCCGACGGGGCGCTGCTGCCCGTGGACAACCACGAGAACTGGGTCTTCCACGCCCCCTGGCACCCCGAGCGGGGGGAGACGATGGCGGACTTCACCGAGGAGCGCTGCACCGACCACATCCGCCGGGCGGTCGGGGTGCCGGACCTCGACGTGCGGGTCACCGGCATGGCCGCCTGGCACGCCGCACAGCGCGTCGCACGGTCGTACCGGTCCGGGCGCGTCCTCCTGGCCGGCGACTCCGCCCACGAGATGTCCCCGACCGGAGCGTTCGGCTCCAACACCGGTATCCAGGACGCGCACAACCTCGCCTGGAAGCTGGCCGCGGTCCTCGGCGGCTGGGCGGGGGACAGGCTGCTGGACACCTACGACACGGAGCGCCGTCCGGTGGCCGAGGCCACCAGCGCCCGTGCGGCCGCCCGTTCGGTCGAGCACAGCCACCCCGGGTTCGCCCCGGCGCCCGGCACCGGGGGCGCCCCTCAGCGCGGCATTCTCAACGTGACCCTCGGCTACCGCTACCCGCACGGCGCCGTCGTCGACGCGGATCCCACGACCTCGCCCGTCCCCGAACGGCTCGAGCTGACCGGGGAGCCCGGCAGCCGCGCACCCCACATGTGGCTGCGGCACGAGGGCCGGCGCATCTCCACCCTCGACCTCTACGAGCGCTCCCTGGTCCTGCTCAGCGACGCGGGAGAGCCCGGCGGCTGGCACAAGGCCGCCATCAGCCTCGCCGAGCGGATGCGCATCCCCCTCGTCGCCTACCGGATCGGGACCGAGCCCGACGCCGAGCTCGCCCCCGAGGACGGCACGGACTGGGCGGAGTGCCACGGCACGACCAGCTCGGGCGCCGTACTGGTCCGGCCCGACGGCTTCGTCGCCTGGCGGACGCGGGGTCCGGGCCAGGACGCCGAATCCACGCTGCGGCAGGTCCTGGCCACGGTGCTGGCGCTGGACTGAGCCCCGGGAACACGCGGGAGCACCCTTCTCCGCCCCGCACCCGATCGCCGTCGCTCAGCGGCCCCTGCCGGCTGCTGGGCGACAGCCATGTCCGGAGGGGCACGAAACGCACCGCGATCGCGGGGTCGACGGGTCCGTTCGGCGCCCGGACCGGGTGATCGCGCGACCGCGGCGTTCACTCGGGTGAGCGTCCCGAGTGGTGGGAGGCGGACAGCTGACTGACGGTGGATCACGTCGGGATCGTGTCTCCCCAGCTGACGAAGCGCCAGCTGCACGGTCTTGGCGGAAGGACTCTCTCATGCGCTCTGCTCGCCTGCTTCTGGCCTCCGCGGCGGCGTCGGCCGCCCTCGCCCTGGCCGCAACCGGCGCCTACGCCACCGGAGACGACCAGGAGCACGACGACTCCTCCTACAGCACCCAGCACGACGACTCCTCGAAGGACGACTCCTCGAAGGACGACTCGGACAAGGACGACTCCGACAAGGACGACAAGGACGAGGACAAGGACGACAAGGACGACAAGGACGACGAGGACAAGGACTCCTACGGCGGCCACGACAAGGGGGACAAGCACGACAAGCACTGGGACAAGCACGACTACGACAAGGACGACCACGACAAGGACGACCACGACAAGGACGACGAGGACAAGGACGACAAGGACGACGACGAGGACAAGGACGACGAGGACAAGGACGACGAGGACAAGCCCAACGGCGGCATGGACACCGGCGGCGGCCACCTCGCCCTGGTGAACTACGGCGACGAGGACTCCCACAAGGACGAGGACAAGGACGACAAGGAGTCCTGGAAGAAGGACGAGCACGACAAGGACTGGAAGAAGGACGACTACGGCAAGGACGACCACGACAAGGACGACTACGACAAGGACGACGAAGACAAGGACGACGAGGACAAGGACGACGAGGACAAGGACGACAAGGACGACGAGGACAAGGACTCCTACGGCGACAAGCCCAGCGGCGGGATGCACACCGGAGGCGGCGCCCTCGCAGCCCCCGACGTGACCGCGGGTGGCCTCGCCGCCCTCGCCCTCGCCGGCACCGGCCTGTACGTCGTACGCCGCAAGAAGTCGGCCAACGGCCTCGTCTGAGCCGTGCCGGACGCGATAGCAGCCGCGGCCGCCACGACGCACCCCCGTGGCGGCCCGGCCCGCCCCCCGCCCGCGCCACGCCCGCCCAGCTGCCGTGCACTAGTGAGGTCCTCCCGATGGCAGTCCCTCCCTCCTCCCCCGCGGACACCGAGCCGGAGTCGACCGGCCAGGGGTCCCGCGGCACCCTGACCGTCCTGTGCGCCCTTGTTCTGCTGTTCCTGACCATGAGCCTGACCGGCAGCAACGACGCCTCGTCCGGCTCCTCCCGCCCACCGCACGCCCCCCACGCCCCGCACGCCCCCCAGGCCGCCGCTCCGTCGGCGTCCCCCGTCCGGCACGCGACGGGCAAGCACCTGCCGCGCTCGAAGCCGGTGCGCCTGCTCATCCCGAAGATCTCGGTGGACGCTCCCTTCACCGACCTCGCCATCGGCCGTTCGGGCCAGCTCGAAGCACCGCCGCCCGACGACGTCAACCTCGTCGGCTGGCACGCCGCCGGCACCTCCCCCGGCGAGACGGGCACCGCGATCATCGCCGGGCACGTCGACACGGCCACCTCCCCCGCCGTCTTCGCCGAACTCAGTGAGCTGAAGAAGGGGGACGTCTTCCACGTCCGACGGGCCGACGGACGCAAGGCGTCCTTCGTGGTCGACAGCGTGGAGACCTTCGACAAGGACAATTTCCCCAGCCGTCGGGTGTACGCCGACACGGACCAGGCGCAGGCACGTCTCATCACCTGCGCGGGCGACTACGACCGCGCGGCCAAGGACTACACGGCCAACCTGGTGGTCTTCGCCCATCTCAAGTGAGTTCGCCGGCGTGTCCCCGCGGCCAGTCACTCGCGTAGTCCATCCGAATCGCGCCCCGGTGGGGACCGGCTCAAGATCGAAGCACACGCGCATCGCAGCACCGCAAGTGAAGTCCGTCCCCCCGCCCTGCCATGAAGGAGATGTGCTCAGCATGACCACCACCGCACCCGCATCTAGGCCGTTGACACGACAGGTGTCGCCCCGCGTCTCCCAGTCCGTGTTCGACGGCTCCCGGCTCCGGGTCGTCCTGCTGGTGGACGTCATCGACGGAGCTCAGCAGCAGTTCCTGGAGGCGTACGAGCAGCTCTGCAACCAGGTCGCGTCCGTCCCGGGGCACGTCAGCGACCAGCTGTGCCAGTCGATCGAGAACCCCAGCCAGTGGCTCATCACCAGCGAGTGGGAGAGCGCCCCGCCGTTCCTCACCTGGGTGAACAGCGAGGAGCACGTACGGATGGTGGAGCCGCTGCACAGCTGCGTGCGGGACACCCGGTCGCTGCGCTTCCACGTGGTCCGCGAGACCGGCCGCCCGGCCGCCGCGGTCGAGCCCGGCGAGCGCGGCCTGCAGGCCTCGCCCCGCCTCGGTGACGGCGTCACCCGCCACGCGCTCACCTTCACGGTCAAGCCGGGCAGCGAGAAGGCCGTCGCCGGGATCCTCGCCGACTACTCCCCGCCGGACCCGAAGGTCGACGACACCACCCGGCTGTGCCGCACGTCCCTGTTCATGCACGGCAACCGCGTGGTGCGGGCCATCGAGGTGCGCGGCGACCTGCTCGCGGCGCTGCGTCACGTGGCCCGCCAGCCCGAGGTGCGGGCCGTGGAGGAGGCCATCAACCCGTACCTGGAGCAGGACCGGGACCTCGACGACCCCGAGTCCGCCCGCGTCTTCTTCACCCGGGCGGCGCTGCCCGCCGTCCACCACATCTCGGCGGAGCGGGAGGACCCGGCGGCGGAGCGGCACGCGCTGTACTACCCGGCCCGGCCGGGCCAGGGCATGCGGTTGGCCGAGCTGCTGGCCCAGCAGGACGAGGCCGCGGCGGAGGATCCGCGCAACCCCGTCCTGTGCAGCACGATCTTCCAGCGCGACGACGTCGTCGTACGGCTGATCGACGTCCGGGGCGGCCTCACGGCCGGCGACCCCGCGCTCTCCCTCGGCCTGCTCGACCCGGCGAAGGCGGCGGAGCTGACGACGTTCCCGGGCGCCTCCGGTGCGGGCGGTTCCGCACCGCAGGACGGCGACCTCGCGCGCCTGCTCGAGCTCGCCCGTATGGACCTCATCACCGACCGCCGCTCGCCCCGCGCCTGATCCGTCCGGCACACGGGTCGCGGCGGCCATCCGGCCCCTCAGTCGACACAGCACACGATCGGAGCAACGTCGTGATCACATCCCGTCCAAGAATCGTGGATCTCAGCGAGGTCGAGCCCAACACCCGGCGCGGCGGCGATCTGCGCGCCATGCTCACCCCCACCACGGTCGGCTCGACCAGCGGCTTCATGGGCGTGGCCATCGTGCAGCCCGGCGACCGCATCGGTGAGCACTACCACCCGTACTCCGAGGAGTTCGTGTACGTCGTCTGCGGGCAGTTGGAGGTCGACCTGGACGGCGAGCCCCACCCGCTGCGGCCGGAGCAGGGGCTCATGATCCCCATCAACATGCGCCACCGCTTCCGCAACGTCGGCAACGTGGAGGCGCGCATCGTCTTCCACCTCGGTCCGCTGGCCCCGAGCCCCCCGCTCGGCCACGTCGACACCGAGCAGACCGACGCCGTTCCGGTGGTCGGCTCATGAACCGGCGCGTGGCGGTCACCGGCATAGGCGTCGTCGCTCCCGGCGGCATCGGCGTCCCCGCGTTCTGGGACCTGCTGTCCCAGGGGCGCACGGCGACGCGGGGCATCACCTTCTTCGACCCGGCAGGCCTGCGCTCGCGGATCGCCGCCGAGTGCGACTTCGACCCGGCGGCCCACGGACTGGATCCGGAACAGGTCGCGCGCAGCGACCGGTACATCCAGTTCGCGCTGGTCGCCGGCGAGGAGGCGGTACGGGACGCCGGCCTCGACCTCGCCCGGGAGAACCCCTGGCGGGTCGGGGTGTCCCTGGGCACCGCGGTCGGCGGGACCACCCGGCTGGAGCACGACTACGTCCTGGTCAGCCACCGGGGGCAGCGCTGGGACGTCGACCACCGGGAGGCCGAGCCGCACCTGCACCGGGCGTTCGCGCCGAGCACGCTCGCCGCGACGGTCGCGGAGCGGTTCGAGGCGCGCGGGCCGGTGCAGACCGTCTCCACCGGCTGCACCTCGGGGCTCGACGCGGTCGGGTACGCCTTCCACACGATCGAGGAGGGCCGGGCCGACGTGTGCATAGCCGGCGCCTCGGACTCCCCCATATCGCCCATCACGATGGCCTGCTTCGACGCGATCAAGGCCACGTCCCCCAACAACGACGACCCCGCCCACGCCTCGCGTCCCTTCGACGCCGACCGCAACGGGTTCGTCATGGGAGAGGGCGGCGCGGTGCTGGTCCTGGAGGAGCTCGAGCACGCCCGGGCGCGCGGCGCCCACGTCTACTGCGAGCTCAGCGGCTACGCCACCTTCGGCAACGCCTACCACATGACCGGACTGACCAGGGAGGGCCTGGAGATGGCCCGCGCCATCGAGGTCGCCCTCGACCACTCCCGGCTCGACGGCACGGCGGTCGACTACGTCAACGCCCATGGCTCAGGAACCCAGCAGAACGACCGTCACGAGACGGCGGCGGTGAAGCGGGCCCTGGGGCAGCACGCCTACGACACGCCCATGAGCTCCATCAAGTCCATGGTGGGTCACTCCCTCGGCGCGATCGGGGCGATCGAGGTCGTCGCCTGTGTGCTGGCCCTGGCCCACCAGGTGATACCGCCCACCGCCAACTACGAGACCCCGGACCCGGAGTGCGACCTGGACTACGTCCCGCGGGTCGCCCGCGAGCGCAGGCTGAACACCGTCCTCTCGGTGGGCAGCGGGTTCGGCGGCTTCCAGTCCGCGGTGATCCTGACCCGGCCGAGAGGGAGGACATGATGAGCGAACCGCACCCGCGGCGCGCGGCCGTCACCGGAATCGGTGTGGTCGCGCCCAACGGAACCAGCACCGAGTCCTTTTGGAAGTCCACCCAGGAGGGCATCAGCGTCCTCGACCGGGTCACCCGCGAGGGCTGTGAGCACCTGCCGCTGCGGGTGGCCGGCGAGATCCGGGATTTCGAGCCGTCGGCGGCGATCGAGGAGCGCTACCTCGTCCAGACCGACCGGTTCACGCACTTCGCGATGGCCGCGGCCGACTTCGCGCTGGACGACGCCCGCCTCGGCCAGGCCGACACCTCCGGTGAGCCGTTCGCCGTGGGCGTGGTCACCGCGGCCGGTTCCGGCGGCGGCGAGTTCGGCCAGCGGGAACTGCAGCAACTGTGGGGCAAGGGCAGCCGGTTCGTCGGGCCGTACCAGTCGATCGCCTGGTTCTACGCCGCCAGCACCGGTCAGATCTCCATCCGCCGCGGCTTCAAGGGCCCTTGCTCGGTCGTCGCGGCCGACGAGGCCGGCGGTCTGGACGCCCTCGCGCACGCGGCGCGGGCCGTGCGGCGCGGCACCGACGTGATCGTGGCCGGGGCGACCGAGGCGCCGCTCGCCCCGTACTCGGTGGTGTGCCAGCTCGGCTACGAGGAGCTGAGCACCGGGGACGACCCGGCGCGCGCCTACCGCCCGTTCACCGAGGCGGCCTGCGGGTTCGTGCCCGCGGAGGGCGGCGCCATGTTCGTCGTGGAGGAGGAGGCCTCGGCCAGGGAGCGGGGTGCGCGGGTGCGGGCCAGGCTCGCCGGGCACGCGGCCACGTTCACCGGCGCCTCGCGCTGGGAGGAGTCCCGGGAGGGGCTCGCCCAGGCGATCCGGGGCGCGCTGGACGACGCGGGCTGCGCCCCGGAGGAGATCGACGTGGTCTTCGCCGACGCCCTCGGCGTACCGGAGGCGGACCGTGCCGAGGCGCTGGCGATCACCGACGCCCTCGGCGCGCACGGCAGGCGGGTTCCGGTCACCGCGCCGAAGACCGGCATCGGCCGCGGCTTCTGCGCGGCGCCCGTGCTGGACACCGCGGCGGCGGTGCTGGCGATGGAGCACGGCCTGATCCCGCCCACCCCCAACGTTTTCGACATCTGCCATGACCTCGACCTGGTGACCGTCCGCGCTCGCGCCGCCGAGACGCGCACGGCGCTGGTCCTCGGCCGGGGGCTCATGGGATCGAACTCGGCGCTGGTGCTGCGGCACGGCGCCGCCGACGCCTCGTGACGAGGCCACGGAGCAAAGGAGAGCAACCGCATGAGTGACCGCATCACCGTGGAAGAACTGTCCGAACTGATGAAGAAGGCGGCGGGGATCACCGTCGCCCCGGAGGAACTCCAGCAGCGGTCCGACTCCGCGTTCGACGCCCTCGGCGTCGACTCGCTGGGCCTGCTGGGCATCGTGGGCGAGCTGGAGAATCGTTACGGCGCACCCATGCCGACCGACGCGGAGCGCTGCAAGACCCCCCGGCAGTTCCTCGACCTCGTCAACAGCGCCCTCCCGGCAGGAGCCTGACATGGCCGGACGCACGGAGAACGAGATCACCATCGCCGCGCCGGTGGACCTGGTCTGGGACATGACCAACGACGTGGCGAACTGGCCCCGGCTGTTCAGCGAGTACGCCTCCGCGGAGATCCTTTCGCAGGAGGGGAACAAGACGACGTTCCGGCTGACCATGCACCCCGACGAGAACGGCACCGTGTGGAGCTGGGTCTCGGAACGGGAGACGGACCGCGACACGCTCAGCGTCAAGGCCCGCCGCGTCGAGACCGGGCCCTTCGCGTACATGAACATCCGGTGGCAGTACCACGAGGTCCCCCAGGGCACCCGGATGGTGTGGACGCAGGACTTCGAGATGAAGCCGGACGCACCCGTCGACGACGCCTGGATGACCGACAACATCAACCGCAACTCCAAGGTCCAGCTGGCCCTGATCCGGGACCGCATCGAGAAGGCCGCCGCGGAGCGCGGGTCCGTTCCGACCGTGACCGACTGAGCGGGAGGAGAGGACCATGCACCAGGCCCTGATCGTCGCCCGGATGGCTCCGGGATCGGCGCCGGACATCGCCAAGCTGTTCGAGGAGTCCGACCGGGGAGAGCTGCCGCACCTCGTGGGCGTCGCACGGCGCAGTCTCTTCCAGTTCAACGACGTCTACCTGCACCTCATCGAGTCCGAGCAGGATCCCGGACCCGCCATCGCCAAGGTGGCCGGACACCCCCAGTTCCGGGACATCAGCGAGCGGCTGCAGGCGTACGTCAGCGCGTACGACCCGGAGACCTGGCGGTCGCCGAAGGACGCGATGGCGCACTGCTTCTACCGCTGGGAGCGGGACTCCGCCGGCTGAGGACACCCCTCGAACCGGCCACCGGTCGCCGGGTCCGCGCGTGGTGCGGACCCGGCGACCGGTGGTTTCCCCGGGGGTCTCCCGGGTGCTCAGCGGGGGACGGTGCAGTCGAAGGCGTGCAGGTAGGGGTTGACCGGGCGGGTGTCGTCGATGACCAGGCCGGCGTCGGTCAGCCTCCTGACCATGCTCTCGGTGGTGTGCTTGGCCCCGCCGACGTTGAGGAGCAGCAGCAGGTCCATGGCGGTGCTGAACCGCATCGAGGGCGTGTCGTCGACCAGGTTCTCGATGACCACGACCCGTGTCCCCGGGCCGCCCGCCTCGATGACGTTGCGCAGGGTCCGGGCGGTGCTCTCGTCGTCCCACTCCAGGATGTTCTTGATGATGTACACGTCGGCCCGGAACGGGATGGCCGCACGGCAGTCGCCGGGCACGATCGTCACGCGGTCCGCGAGCGCGCCTCCCGGCCGCAGCCGCGGGTCGGCGTTCTCCACCACGCGCGGCAGGTCGAGCAGGGTGCCCCGCAGCGTGGGGTACTTCTCCAGGAGGCTCGCCACCACATGGCCCTGGCCGCCGCCGATGTCGGCGACCGACGAGCTCCCCGACAGGTCGAGGAAGTGCGCGACGTCCTCGGCGGACTGCCTGCTGGAGGTGGTCATGGCCCGGTTGAAGACCTCGGCCGACTCGGGGGCGTCCTCGTTGAGGTAGGTGAAGAACTCCTTGCCGTACAGCTCCTCGACGACGTTGCGGCCGGTGCGCACGGCCTCGTCGAGCATCGGCCAGGCGTCCCAGGTCCACGCCTCGGTGCACCACAGGGTGATGTAGCGCAGGCTGTGCGGGTCGTCCTCGCGCAGCAGCCGGGACATGTCGGTGTGCGCGATCGTCCCGTCCTGCCGCTCGGTGAAGACGCCGTAGCAGGACAGGGCCCGCAACAGCCGTCTCAGCGGCCGCGGTTCGGTCTTCACCGCCGCGGCCAGGTCCTCCACGGGCATGGGGGTGTCGCCGAGGGCGTCGGCGACCCCCAGCCGGGCGGCCGCGCGGAGGGCGGCGGCACACGCCGCCCCGAACGCCAGCTCCCTGAGTCGCATCGACGGCGGTGGAGCAGTCTCAGCGGTCGTCATGTGCCGCCTTCCTTCCTTGGGTTCACGGATGACTACGGACGGCCGTCCGGGTTCAGCACAGGCCGGCCGGCCGGGACGCGCCGCAGGTGTTGCCCACGAAGGTGTTGTTCTTGCCGGTGTCCGCGTCGACCAGGTCCGCCGGGGAGTTGTTGCTCAGGGTGTTGCCGCTGATCCGGTTGCGCTCGCTGGGCGTGCCCACGACGCTCTTGAACAGGACGATGCCGCCCGACATCGGGGAGGTGCCGGCGTGGTCCCTGATGGTGTTCCGGGTCACCACGGTGTCCTCGACACCGGTCAGGACGATGCCGGAGCCCTGGATGGCGTCCAGCCGCGCCGTCTTAGGGCAGGACTTGTTGTTCCGCTCGATGCGGTTGTCCCGCACGGTCAGGGCACCGGCCTTCGGCTTGTTCTCGTCGCCGACGAGGAAGACGCCCGCGCAGTTGCGGGTGAGGTGGTTGTGGGCGACGGTGAGGTTGCGCAGCCGCCGGACGGTGAGACCGATCCGGTTCCCCTCCAGCCGGTTGCGCTCGACGACCGTGCCGCGGGTGTCCACGGCGCCTTCCTCGGCCTTCACCGTGTTGGCGAGGAAGAGGCCCGCGTCGCCGTTGTCCCGGGCGGTGTTCGCGCGGAACACACCGCGCACCGAGCGCTCCTGGGCGATGCCCCAGACCCCGTTCTTCACCGCGGTCACGTTGCGCACGGTCAGCCGGTCGGTCGACGTGGCGGTCAGTCCGGTCTTGGTGAAGCCGGTGACGGTCAGGGAGGCGACGGTGACGTCCTTGAGGCGGCGGTCCTTCGTGCCCTCCACGCAGATGCCGTTGCCGGCCGCGGCGCAGCTGTTGACGGCCTTCTTCAGGGTGCTCGGCTGGATGACCGTCTGCCGGCCGACGCCGCGCAGGGTCAGTCCCGACGTGGTCACCTTGACGCTCTCGCGGTAGGTGCCGGGGGCCACGAGAACGGTGTCGCCCGGTTTGGAGGCGTCCACCGCCTTCTGGATCGACTGCCCCGGGTGGACCACGCGGGTCGTGTGGCTGGAGACCGGCGGGGCGGCGCCGATTCCCGCGGTGACGACGGCTGCGGTGCACGCGAGGTACGCGATATGGCATTTCTTCATATTCCGCACCATATGACTGGATGATCCGCAGGCCTGGATGATGGACCATCCGGCGGCGTGTCACGAGCCCGCCCGCGTCTCCCCATGCCGAGCGCGGGGGCCCGGCCCGCACCCAGCCGCTCGACCGACCGGGATGCCCGCGGTACGGACGAGAGGGGTACCGCCGGGAGCGGAGCGGGGCCACCGGCGATGCCGGCCGTGGCGACGGGGCGACGGAACCGACGCCGGTGCGTGCGGGACACCGCGGAAGGTCGCGCGGGCCACGCGCCTCCAGGACGGTCAAGCGGTCGTGTCACGCGGCGGGTTGAGCCCTCTCACCGGCGTTCGGGCGTGGCGCCGTGGGGTCGGGCCGGCCGAGGCTGCCGGGCCGCCGGCCTGCCGGCGCACGAGGCGCGCGGTCTCGTCCGGGAACCGCCGGCACGCGAAGCGGTTCGACGCGCCGTATGCCCGTCCTACCCCGCACCGGCCCCTCACCCGACCGCCCCCGACCCGGACCCGGATCCGGCCCGGACCCGGATCCGGCCCGGACCCGGCTCAGGCCGCCGCCTCCGTCACGACCTCCGCCTGTGCGAACTGCGTCCGGTACAGCTCCGCGTACCGCCCGCCCTCCGCCAGGAGTTCCTCGTGGGTTCCGCGTTCGACGATGCGGCCCGACTCGACGACCAGGATCAGGTCGGCGGAGCGCACCGTGGACAGGCGGTGGGCGATGACGATCGCGGTGCGGCCCGCCAGGGCCTCGGCGAGCGCCTCCTGGACGGCCGCCTCGGAGGTGTTGTCGAGGTGGGCGGTGGCCTCGTCGAGGATGACGACACGCTGGCGGGCCAGCAGCAGCCGGGCGATGGTCATCCGCTGGCGCTCACCGCCGGAGAGGCGGTAGCCGCGTTCGCCGACGACCGTGTCGAGCCCGTCGGGGAGGGAGCGGACCAGGTCGTCGAGGCGGGCGCGGCGCAGGGCGTCCCACAGTTCGTCCTCGCCGGCCTCGGGGAGGGCGAGGAGGAGGTTGGCGCGGACGGTGTCGTGGAAGAGGTGGCCGTCCTGGGTGACCATGCCCAGCGTCTGCCGCAGGGACCGCGCGCTCAGGTCGCGGACGTCGATCCCGCCGATGCGGACGGCGCCGGCGTCGACGTCGTACAGGCGCGGCAGCAGTTGGGCGACGGTCGACTTGCCGGCGCCGGAGGAGCCGACGAGGGCGACCGTCCTGCCGGGTTCGGCGCGGAAGGAGACGCCGTGCAGGACCTCGGCGCCGCCGCGGGTGTCGAGGGTGGCGACCTCCTCGAGCGAGGCGAGCGAGACCTTGTCGGCGGACGGGTAGCCGAAGCGGACGTCCTCGAACTCGACGGAGACCGGGCCCTCGGGCACCTCGCGGGCGCCGGGTTTCTCCTCGATGAGCGGCTTCAGGTCGAGCACCTCGAAGACGCGCTCGAAGCTGACCAGGGCGCTCATCACCTCCACGCGCGCCCCCGCGAGGGCGGTGAGCGGCGCGTACAGGCGGGTCAGCAGGAGGGCGAGGGCGACGACGGCGCCGGGGTCCAGGGTGCCGTTCAGCGCGAGCCGGCCGCCGAGGCCGTAGACCAGGGCGAGGGCCAGGGCGGAGACCAGGGTGAGGGAGGTGATGAACACCGACTGGGCCGTCGCGGTGCGCACGCCGATGTCCCGGACGAGGGCGGCGCGGGCGGCGAACTCCGCCGACTCCTGCTCGGGGCGGCCGAAGAGTTTGACCAGGGTGGCGCCGGGCGCGGAGAAGCGCTCGGTCATGCGGGTGCCCATCGCCGCGTTCAGCGCGGCCGCCTCCCGCTGCATGCCGGCCATCCGCCGGCCCATGCGGCGGGCGGGCACCACGAACACCGGCAGCAGGGCCAGGGCGAGCAGGGTGACCTGCCAGGACAGGGTGAGCATGACGGCGAGGGCCACCACCAGGGTCACCAGGTTGCTGACGACTCCCGAGAGCGTGTTGCTGAAGGCGCGCTGGGCGCCGATCACGTCGTTGTTGAGACGGGAGACCAGCGCTCCCGTACGGGTACGGGTGAAGAACGCGACCGGCATCCGCTGCACATGGTCGAAAACGGCGGTGCGCAGATCGAGGATGAGGCCTTCCCCCAGCGTCGCCGAGAGTCTCCTGCCCAGGATGCCGAGCGCCGCCTCCACCACCGCGATGAGTGCGATGAGCAGCGCCAGCCGGACGACGGTCGCCGCGTCGCCGTGCGACACGATCGCGTCGACGACCCGCCCCGCGAGGACCGGGGTGGCGACGGCGAGCAGCGCGGTCACCACCCCCAGCAGGACGAACAGGGCGATTCGGCGGCGGTGCGGTCGGGCGAAGGCACCGATGCGGCGCAGGGTCACCCGGTCGAAGGGCCGGCGTTCGTGCCGGGCGTTCATGACGCTGTACAGCTGGGTCCAGGCGGTGGTCTCCATGCTCATGAGAAGGACGGTAGAACCTCGAGCATTGTTGAGGTCAAGACGACGATGTCTCCTCCCCCGCCGCCGTCCACGCCGCGGTCACCCGTCGTTGAGGTGGCGCGGCGAACCTCTCCGGGTGTGACAGCGATACCGCTCCCCCCACAGCCCCTCCCCGGGGCCGTCTCCCGCGGTGGCTGCCGGTCCGCCGGCTCCGCCGGGTGCTGTGCCTGCTGCCCCTGGTGCTGGTCGGGGTGGTCGCGGTGCGGCACCGGTCCGTCCTGGCCGACGGCTTCGGCAGAACTGCTCGACGACCCCGCATGAGCGTTCCGGTAGTCGCCGACCCCACGCTTCCGGCCGCCGAGACGACCGCGCTGCCGGTCCGGACGGGCGTACCCCGCTGAGCCGAGGCGGTGACCGGACGGGCGTACCCCGCTGAGCCGGGGGTGGTCACCGTCCGGCCCCCCGTCCGGGCCCGCGGCCGTCGCCCCGGCGTTTCGGCCACACGCCCGCGTACGCCGTCCAGGTCCCGCCGCTTCCGCGCGCGGGGACGGTTTCCGGCCGGGATCCGTGCGGCCGGCCGGTGGAGTGGGCAGGTCTGCTGTGCGGCTCGGGTCCGGGGAGGGGCATGGGGGAACGGTGCACACCAGGAAGTCGCCCGCGTCGCCCCGCCGTCGGGCAGGTCCCGGCCGCGGTGGCGCGGCGCGTGGACCGCGTGCGTGGACCGTCGTGCGTACCGGACGGCCTCGCCGGAAGGCGTCGTTCGAGCCCGCCGCCGGGTACGAACTGTGGTGCGCGATACGGCAGGATGAGCGATCGCGCCCGTTCACGGACGGACGCGACCGCACTTCCCGGACATGCGAGCAGGTGACAACGTGACGAGACTTCACATCCGGCCGTCGGCGGCCCCCTTCGCCGCGGAACGTCTTCCCGGAGGTGACCGGTGAACCGCGCGCTGACCCTGGACGACCTCGTCCTCGCCGGCATCGCCCTGGCCGCGGGTCTGCTGGTGGCCTTCCTGTCGCGGACGATGCTGCGCTGGCTGGCCAAGCACGCCAAGCGCACCCGCTGGAGCGGCGACGACGTCATCGTGGACGCGCTGCGCACGGTGGTGCCGTGGGCGGCGATCACGGGTGGCGGGGCGGCCGCGGCCGCGGTGCTGCCGCTGACGCGGACCGTGCAGCACGCCGTCAACCAGTGCCTGACGGTGCTGTTCATCTTCGTGGTGACGGTGGCGGCGGCCCGGGTGGTCGCCGGGCTGGTGCGGTCGGTCACCTCCTCCCGCTCCGGGGTCGCCGGATCCGCGACCATCTTCGTCAACATCACCCGGGTGCTGGTCCTGGCGATCGGCTTCCTGGTGGTGCTGCAGACCCTCGGCATCTCCATAGCGCCGATGCTCACCGCCCTCGGCGTCGGCGGCCTGGCCGTGGCGCTCGCCCTCCAGGACACCCTCGCCAACCTCTTCGCGGGCATCCACATCCTCGCCTCCAAGACGGTCCAGCCCGGCGACTACATCAAGCTGAGCAGCGGCGAGGAGGGTTACGTCGAGGACATCAACTGGCGTCAGACGACGGTCCGCAACCTCTCCAACAACCTGGTCGTCATCCCCAACGGGCAGCTCGCCAAGGCGAACATGACCAACTTCATGCGCCCGGACCAGCAGTTGACGATCCTGGTGCAGGTGGGGGTCGCCTACGACAGCGACCTGGAGCACGTGGAGCGGGTGACCACGGAGGTCGTCACCGAGGTGATGACCGAGATCACCGGTGCGGTTCCGGACCACGAGCCGGCGGTGCGCTTCCACACCTTCGCCGACTCCCGCATCAACTTCACGGTGATCCTGGGCGTCGGCGAGTTCAGCGACCAGTACCGGATCAAGCACGAGTTCATCAAGCGCCTGCACCGGCGCTACCGCGCGGAGGGCATCCGCATCCCGGCGCCGGCCCGGACGGTGGCGTTGCAGCAGGGCACGGTGGTGATACCGCAGCAGCGGTTCCCCGAGGAGGTCGTGCAGGACGGGCAGGCCGCCCTGCACGACTGACGGTTCAGAGGGTCGCCGAGTTCTCGTGCCGGTGGGCGTCCGCCCGGCGGCGCGGGGAGACGAGGGAGGGCGGCACCGGGGTGACCGTCCAGTCCGGATGGCCGGGCATCCGCGGGGTCGTCGTCCCGTACAGCCAGTCGCGCAGGAAGCCGGACAGGTCCTGCCCGCTGACGTGCGAGGCGACGGCGATGTAGTCCTCCGTGGACGCGGAGGAGTCGCGGAAGCGGGCCAGGAAGGTCCGCTCGACGGCGTGGAAGGCGTCCTCGCCGATGAGTCGGCGCAGCGCGTACAGGACGAGGACGCCGCCCAGGTAACGCTGGCTGTCGAAGAGGTTGGCCGCGTTGGGCGCGGCGACGGGTCCGGAGGTTCTGCGCCACTGGTCGCCGCGCGCGTACGTGTCCTTCATCCGGGCCTCGAGGCTGGTCAGGCCCAGGGAGTCGGCCCAGCCGCGTTCGTAGCGGTAGAGCAGCCCGTAGAAGTCGGCATGGCCCTCGTTCAGCCACAGGTCGGCCCAGGTGGCGGGGCTGACGCTGTTGCCGAAGTAGGAGTGGACCAGCTCGTGCATCATGTGCGAGCCGATCTTCTGCTCCTGCTGGAGGAGGTAGTTCGGCTTGTAGAGGGTGAGGGTCTGGGTCTCCAGGCCCGTGAAGTCGAAGGCGTTCGGGTCGTCGGAGTTGCAGGGCAGCAGCCCGTACGTCTCGAAGGGGTAGGCGCCCAGGCGGGCCTCGATCCACTCGACGAGGCCGGGGGTGAGGGCGAGGGCGGGTTCCAGCGCCTCGGCGCGGGCGGCCGGGACGACGTCGCGCAGCGACAGCCCGTGCGGGCCCCGCCGGTTCCTGATCACGTAGTCGCCGACCGAGATCTGCACCAGCTCCGTCGCGATGGGCGCGCGGGAGCGGTAGGTGTACGCGGTCCGGCCGCCCGAGAGGTCCTCCGCGCAGACGAGCGTGCCGCTCGCGACGGCGCGCAGGGCGGCCGGGACGGTGACGCGGAAGGTGAAGTCGGCCTTGTCCGACGGGTGGTCGTTGCAGGGGAAGACGGTGTGGGCCGCGTTCGGCTGGGGGCACACCGCGAAGCCGTCCGGGGTCGGCACCCAGGCGGTGTGGGGGAGGGTGCGGCGCGGGTCCGCGGTGTAGGTGACGCGGACGGTGGTGACGGCCTTCGCCGGCAGCGGCCGGGCGGGCGTGATCCGCAGTTTCTCCTCCGCCTGCTCGAAGGCGGCCGTGCGGCCGGCGACGCGGACGTCGTGGACGTCCAGGCCGAGGGCGTCGAGGGAGAGGCGGGTGAGGGCCTGGGTGGTGCGGAGGGTGAGGGTGGTGGTGGCCTCGACGAGGGCGGTCGTGGCGTCGTAGGCGAGGTCGAGGTGGTAGGCGAGGGCGCGGTAGCCGTCGTTGCCGAGGGCCGGGAAGACGGGGTCGGCGAGGGTCTCGGGGCCGGGTCCCGGCTCGGGGCGCCCCGTGCCGGCGCTGCTCTCCCCCGGGGTCGCGTGCGCCGTGGAGCCCGCGGTCAGCGCCGCCGCCGTGCCGATCAGGGCGGCCGCCGGGGCCGTCACTCTGCTGCGATATCTCATGGTCCGCTTTCGTTCGGGCGGCCGGTGGTCGGGCCGGCCGCCGGATCAGTGGGCGATCACCCTCCATGACGGCGGAACCGGGCGGACGCGTTGCCCGAACCGGTTCTTCCGCACACGCCCTGTACGTGTGTGCGGTCCGCTGTCGAGTCGAGGTCGATCACGAGATATCTTGATGTCGAGCAATGTTGCAGACGTGGAGCGGAGCACCCGGTGACTGACTCGACCATCATCTATACGCACACTGACGAGGCCCCGGCCCTGGCGACGTATTCCTTCCTGCCGGTGGTCCAGGCGTACGCCTCGCAGGCCGGTGTCGCCGTGGAGACCCGGGACATCTCGCTGGCCGGGCGCCTCATCGCCGTGTTCCCGGAGTACCTGACCGAGGACCAGCGCATCCCGGACGCGCTGAGCGAGCTGGGCGAGCTGGCCAAGACGCCCGAGGCCAACATCATCAAGCTGCCGAACATCTCGGCGTCCATCCCGCAGCTCAAGGCGGCCGTCGCCGAGCTGCAGGCCCAGGGCTACGCGCTGCCGGACTACCCGGACGAGCCGAAGACCGACGAGGAGCGCGAGATCCGCGCCCGCTACGACAAGGTCAAGGGCTCCGCCGTGAACCCGGTCCTGCGCGAGGGCAACTCCGACCGCCGCGCCCCCGCCTCGGTCAAGAACTACGCCAAGACCCACCCGCACCGCATGGGCGCCTGGACCGCCGAGTCCAAGACGAACGTGGCGACCATGGGCGTCGACGACTTCCGCTCCACCGAGAAGTCCGTGGTGATCGCCGAGGACGGCGCGCTGCGCATCGAGCTGAAGGGCGACGACGGCTCCACCACCGTCCTGCGCGAGTCGGTACCCGTGCAGAAGGGCGAGGTCGTCGACGCCTCCGTGATGCGCGTCGGGGCGCTGCGCGAGTTCCTCACGGCGCAGGTCGCCCGCGCCAAGCAGGAGGGCGTGCTGTTCTCCGTGCACCTGAAGGCCACGATGATGAAGGTCTCCGACCCGATCATCTTCGGCCACGTGGTGCGCGCCTTCTTCCCGAAGACCTTCGCTCGGTACGGCGAGACGCTCGCCGCGGCCGGCCTCACCCCGAACGACGGCCTCGGCGGCATCTACAAGGGCCTGGAGTCCCTGCCGGAGGGCGCCGAGATCAAGGCCTCCTTCGACGCCGAGCTGGCCGAGGGCCCGGCGCTGGCCATGGTCGACTCCGACAAGGGCATCACCAACCTGCACGTCCCCTCGGACGTCATCGTCGACGCCTCCATGCCGGCCATGATCCGCACCTCGGGCCACATGTGGGGCCCCGACGGCCAGGAGGCCGACACCCTCGCGGTCCTGCCCGACTCCAGCTACGCCGGCGTCTACCAGGCCGTGATCGACGACTGCCGCGCCAACGGCGCCTACGACCCGTCCACCATGGGCTCCGTCCCCAACGTGGGTCTGATGGCGCAGAAGGCCGAGGAGTACGGCAGCCACGACAAGACCTTCGAGATCCCCACGACCGGCACCGTCCGCCTGGTCGACCAGGCCGGCAACGCCGTCATCGAGCAGACCGTGTCCGCCGGTGACATCTTCCGCGCCTGCCAGACCAAGGACGCGCCGATCCGGGACTGGGTGAAGCTGGCCGTCACCCGCGCCCGCGCCACCGGCGACCCGGCCGTCTTCTGGCTGGACGAGACCCGCGCCCACGACGCGAACCTGATCGCCAAGGTCCAGCAGTACCTGCCGGAGCACGACACCGAGGGCCTGGACATCAAGATCCTCTCCCCGGTCGAGGCGACCAAGCTGTCGGTGGAGCGCATCCGCCGCGGTGAGAACACCATCTCCGTCACCGGCAACGTGCTCCGCGACTACCTGACCGACCTGTTCCCGATCCTGGAGCTGGGCACCAGCGCCAAGATGCTGTCGGTCGTGCCGCTGATGGCGGGCGGCGGCCTGTTCGAGACCGGCGCCGGCGGCTCCGCGCCGAAGCACGTCCAGCAGCTCGTCAAGGAGAACTACCTGCGCTGGGACTCGCTCGGCGAGTTCTTCGCGCTGGTGCCCTCCCTGGAGCAGTACGCCGCGGCCACGGGCAACACCCGTGCCAAGGTCCTCGCCGACACCCTCGACCGCGCCACGGCGACCTTCCTCAACGAGGACAAGTCCCCGACCCGTCGCGTCGGCGGCATCGACAACCGCGGCAGCCACTTCTACCTGTCCCTGTACTGGGCGCAGGAACTGGCGCAGCAGACCGACGACGCGGACCTGGCGAAGGCCTTCGCCCCGCTCGCCGAGACGCTCGCCGCCAACGAGCAGACGATCGTCGACGAGCTGATCGCCGTCCAGGGCAAGCCGGCCGACATCGGCGGCTACTACCAGCCCGACCCGGCCAAGGCCGCGGCGGTGATGCGTCCGTCGGCCACCTGGAACGAGGCCCTCGCCTCGCTCGCCTGAGGCCCCCGCGGGCGCCGGCCCGCAGTGCTCCGCCCCGGCCGGGACTCCTCCCGGCCGGGGCGGCCGTGTTTCCGGCCGCTCCTGCCGGCTGTTCCTGCCGGCGCTTCCTGTCGGCTGTTCCTGTCGGCTGTTCGTGTCGGCTGTTCGTGTCGGCTGTGCAATTCCGCGTGCGGCCTTCGGCTCGCTCCCTGGACCGTCCCGCCCCCGGTCCGGGTCCGGACGATCGGAGGGACTTCCTCCACGCAATTGCGTGAACCAAATGTCTCGACTCAACTCATCCGCAGGACAGGGCGGTTGGCGGTACGGCACACTTGCGTGCAGCAACCCTTCACCCTGTCGAGTGCGAGGAGTGAGGCGATGGCCACGGCCGGCGGTCCGACGGTACGGCGACGGCAGCTCGGCGCGGAGCTGCGCCGCCTGCGCGAACAGGCGGGCCGGCGGATCGAGGACACCGCCACGCACCTGGAGTGCTCGATGTCCAAGATCAGCCGGGTGGAGACCGGCCAGGCCCCCATCAAGGCGCGGGACGTGCGCGACCTGCTCGAGTGGTACGGGGTCACCGACCCACTGCGGATCGAGACGGTCATGCAGATCCACCGGGACGCGCAGCAGCAGGGCTGGTGGGCGCACTACGGGGAGGTGCTGCCCTCCGGCATGGCCACCTACGCCGGCCTGGAGGCCGACGCCCGTGTCCTGCGCTCGTACGAGTCGACGTTCGTGCACGGCCTGCTGCAGACCGAGGACTACGCCCGTGCCGTGATCGCCGCCGTGCGGCCCAACGAGCCGCACGAGGTGGACCAGTTGGTGCGCTTCCGCAAGGAGCGCCAGGCGCTGCTGACCCGGCGCCCGGACCCGCTGGAGCTGTGGGTGGTCATGGAGGAGAGCGCGCTGCGCCGCCCGGTCGGCGGCACGGAGGTCATGGCGGCCCAGCTGCACCACCTGATCGAGACGGCGCGTCTGCCGAACGTCACCCTCCAGGTCATGCCGACCGCCAAGGGCGCCCACGCCGCCCTGGCCGGGACGTTCTCGCTGCTGGAGTTCGAGCCCCACACGCCGACGGTGGTCTACGTCGACTCCATCGCCGGCAACGTCTACCTGGAGAAGGAGCGCGACGTGCGCACCTTCATCCAGACGTTCGACCTGCTGCGCGCGGCGGCCCCCGATCCTCAGGAGGCCCCCGCGACGCTGGAACGGATCGCAGAGGAGATGCGGAAGTCATGAACGCGCACGAGGACCGGCGCCCGCCGGGGGTCGATCCCGACGGACCGGGGGCAGGGCTGGGAGACGCCGTGTGGCGCCGGAGCAGCCACAGTTCCGGCAACGGGGCCTGCGTGGAGGTCGCCGTCGCCGGCCGGGTGGTCGCGGTCCGCGACTCCAAGGACACCGGCAGGCCGGCTCTGCTGTTCTCGCCGCGCGGATGGAGCGCGTTCCTCGAGGCGGCCGACGACGGCCGCCTGCACCGCCGTTGAGCGACTCGCCAAGGGGCTGCCCGTGTTCGACGTTCCCTCTTCCCCGCCCGTCGCCGCCGGCCCCTTCTACGCGTCGGAGACGTTCTGGACGGCGGCCGGGGTCGCCGCCGCCGTCCTGGTGGGCTGCGCCGCCATCTGGGCCGCGTTCCGCTCCCAGCACCCCAGGCGGCGCCTCACCTGCGCGGTGAGCCACGCACCGTTGGTGCGGCAGCGCATCGACGGCAGCCTGGAGATCCGCCACAACGGCACCCCGCTGACCGACCCGCACCTGGTCACCGTGGTGCTGACCAACCCGGGCAGACGAGACATCGCCAGCAGCGCCTTCGACCGGGGAGAGCCCTTCCGCGTCCGGCTCGACGTCCCCTACGCCGAGTTACTGGGGGCCGAGTCCTGCCCCAGCGCGGCCCAGGCGCCGCCCGCCCGGGTCCGGGACGGGCAGCTGAGCATCGGACCGGGCCGGATCGGCTCCGGCACGAGGATCACCTACCACCTCCTGGTCGACACCGCCCCGACCTACGACTGCCGCCACTCCCTCCTGGACGTCCGGGTCCAGTGCACGACGTCCCCGGCGCCGAGCGGAACCTGGCAGACCCCGCTGGTGCGCCCCTGACGAGCGGTGTCCCCACGCCAACCAGGCACGGGACCCAAGCCACGGGACCCAAGCACCCGCGCCGACCAGGCATGACGCAAGCACCCGTGCCGCTCCACGCCCGCAGGCCACAGCGGCCGGCCGACGCCGACGACGGATCCCGGGCGCCGACAACGGCCGTCACCTCCCGAACTTCGACCACTCGACGCCACCGGGCCGGCACACGCACACGCTCGACGGCGCCAGCAGGCACCCACACGCCCCTGCGCCAGCCACCGCTCGACGCAAGCACTCCGCCACTCCGGCCCCGCCTGCTTCGAGGTCCGGCCACAACCGACGCCAACGACGGGCCCCCGGCGCCGACAAGCGCCATCACGCCGCGAACTGCCACCGCGCGAAGGCATCGGCGGGCGGGAGACACCGGACCGCCATACGCCCGCCTCGGGCGCGGGGCAGCACGGGGCGGGGCAGCGCGGCGCGGGGCAGCGCGGCGCGGGGCAGCGCGGCGCGGGGCGGCACGGCGCGGGACGCGGGGCGGCACGGCGCGGGACGCGGGGCGGCACGGCGCGGGACGCGGGGCGGCACGGCGCGGGACGCGGGGCGGCACGGGGCGGCACGCGGGGCGGCACGGGGCGGCACGCGGGGCGGGGCAGGTGCGCCGAACGCTTCGCAGCGGCCCGGGGCGCGGCGGCGAAGGAGTTGGGCCACGCGGCATCGCAGCGAACCGGCCGGCCACGCGACGCGACAGCGAACCAGCCCGCCACGCGGCGCGGTCACCGCCTCGACGGTTCCCGGACGCGTCCCGTCCGCTCCCCCGCCATCCACGGCCGAGGCCATGTGGCATCGTGATCATGGAGCACGCCGTCGACCACGCCATCGGGAGCAACCCCATGACCGAAGCCCCGCCCTCCTTCTCCGTCCTGCCGGGAGCCGCCGGTTCCCCGGTGATCCTGCACGTGCCGCACTCGGCGCGGGAGATACCGGCGGACGTGCGCGCGGGGATCGTGCTGGACGACGCGGCGCTGGAGCGGGAGGTCGACCACATCACCGACGCGCACACCGCGGAGATCGCGGAAGCGGCGGCGGAGCGGGCGTCGGTGACGCCGTGGCGGTTCGTCAACCGGCTGTCGCGGCTGGTCGTCGACCCGGAGCGGTTCCCGGACGAGCGCGAGGAGATGCTGGCGGTCGGGATGGGGGCGGTGTACACGCGGACCACGCACCGGGAGGTGCTGCGGGCCGAGGACGTCGACCCCGAGCCGCTGCTCGCGCGCTACTTCCGCCCGTACGCGCAGGCGATGACCGAGGCCGTCGCGGAACGGCTGGCGGTCGCCGGGCGGGCCGTCGTCATCGACGTGCACTCCTACCCCACTGAGCGGCTGCCCTACGAGCTGCACGGCGACGGGCCGCGGCCGCCCGTCTGCCTGGGCACCGACGCCTTCCACACCCCGCCCGAGCTGCTGGCGGCCGCGCGGGAGGCGTTCGCCGGGATCGGGGAGACGGAGCTCGACAGTCCCTTCGGCGGGACGTACGTACCCCTGGAGTACTACGGGAAGGAGCCGCGGGTGTCCGCCCTGATGGTGGAGATCCGGCGGGACACGTACATGACCGAGCCGGGTGGCCCCGCCGGGGCGGGGCTGAACCGGCTCGCCTCGGCACTGGCGCGGCTCGTCGACGCCGTCTCCCACTGACGCCCGCGAACGCGGCTCAGGCGCGCAGCCACTCCGTGACGACCACCTCGCCACCGGTGCGCAGGCGCAGCGCGAAGGGGCCGACGGGCGCGGCGTCGCTGGCGAAGCGGCCCATGTCGTCGGCGATGAGCGCCGCGCCGGCCCGGGGACCGGCGAGGACCTCGATCGAAGCGGGCTGGGGCGGCAGAAGCTGGCCCATCAGCCCGTGCGCGGTCACCTCGACGTCGACGGTCAGCCCGCCGGAGTGGAAGGTGAGCATCCGCGGCACGTCCACGGCACCCCGGACCGGGATGGCGTCGACCAGCGAGTCGAAGGTCAGCTCGGCGATCCTGGCGTCGAGGTCGTGCAGCGCGTAGGCCTCGACGGCGAGTTGCCTCAGCTCGGCCGGGACCGGATCGAGGATGGCCGCGGCCTCGCGCAGCTCCTCCTCCAGGCTGCCGTGGTCGAACTCCTCGTCGTCGAAGGCGTCGCCGCCGGGGACGCCGTCGCCGCCGCCCGCGTGCCCGGTGCCGTCCATGTCGTCCATGTCGTTCACAGTGCTCCCCGTGCGTCGAGTCGGGCGCGCAGGCGGCGCAGACATCGCTGGCGCATCGGTCCGATGCTGCCCACCGCGATGCCCAGCGCGGCCGACACCTCCTGGTAACTGGGCGGCGGCGAGGAGATCAGCACCCGCAGCAACTGCCGGCAGCGCTCACCGAGCGCCTCGAACTCCTGCCACAGGTGGCGAATGCGCTCGCTCTGCGCGGCCGCCTCCTCCGAGTCCAGCACCGACTGCTCCGGCGTACGGTCCTCGCTGACCCGGTCGAGCAGCTGAGGATCGTCCGTCGGGGTCAGCCGGCGCAGGCTCTTGATCACTTTCAGGCACTCGTTGCGCGCGGTGCTGGCCAGCCAGGAACCCGCCTTCTCCGGTTCACGGATCCGGCCCAGGTGCTGGGCGAAGCGGAACCACACGGTCTGGTACACCTCGTGCCCGTCGGCCTCGGAGAGCCGGTGCGCGCGCACGACGGACCACACCAGTGGGCTCAGGCCCTCCACGAGCGCCTTCCAGGCCGCCGCGTCACCGTCGACGGCGGACTGGACGAGCGCGCCGACCTCACTACGGTCCACGGTCCCACCCCTCGTGTACGGCCTGTCATCGTACGCCGTGGCGGGTGCGGCTTCGGACCTCATGCCGGCCTCACGCGGGGGAGGCGAACTGCGCGACCGGGACGGAACGCCAGGTGGGCGGGTGCAGCGCGGGCACGTGGAAGCCGCGCACCTCGGCGAACTCGTCGTTGGCCGCCAGCAGTTGACGTGCCGCCGCGCGCGGGTCGCTCTCGCCGTGCCGGGTCATGTGCGCCGCGACGAGCCCCGCCACGACGGGCGTCGCGAACGACGTGCCGCTCCAGGTCGCGAGCCCTTCGAACATCACCTGGTCCGGCTTGCCCGCGGTGGCCGCCCGCCGCTCGCTCAGCACGCCGGTGTGGTGCGGCGACCGGCAGGTGCAGGGGTAGGCGAAGCCGTAGCGGCAGTCGTCGTACGTGGAGTGCTGGTAGACGTACGGGACGGGTGTGTCGAAGCCCGTGAGGGCGCTGACGAGGCGCTCGCCGGGGGCGTAGACCCGCACCCAGGGGCCGTGGTTGGTGAAGCAGGCGCCGAACTCGCCGTCGCTGCGCAGCGCGCCGACCGACAGGACCGCGTCGGCGTACTCGGGCAGGGCGGCGTAGGCCGCGGGCCAGAACGGGGCGGCGCTGGCGTTGTTGCCGGCCGCCGCGACCAACAGGGTGGGCCGGGTGCGCAGTTCCTCCATGAAGGCGGCCACGCCGAGCAGGCCGTCGACGCGGCCGTTGGAGGTGCCGGCGGAGAGGCTGATGATGTCGGGCCAGCCGCCCTGTTCGACGGCCTCGAAGAGCTTGTCGCCGAACTCGTGCTCCAGGACGGCGCCCGCGTCGTTGAGGGTGTTGCGCACGGTGACGTCGGTGTGGGGGGCCACGGCGGCGACGAGCCCGGCGATGAACGTGCCGTGGCCGACGTACTGCTGGAGGACGCCGTACTCGTCGGTCTCCTGGATCTGCGCGTCGCCCTCGGTGCGGGCGAGCGGCGGGTAGGAGCGGTAGTCGTGCGTCAGGCCGGTGTCGATGACGAGGACGCCCACGGCGCCGTCCTGGTCGTCGTCGGCGTTCGCCACGGCGGGGTTGGGATGGTGGGCGGCGGGGACCGGCTCGTCGCCGGGGCAGGCGTTGACGGCGATGTGCACCACGTGGTTGCGGCTGACGAGGCGGCGGCCCGCCCGGTCCTCGGCCCCCCGCAGGGCGCGGAGGGCGCCGGCGACGGCGCGGTCCGTGCCGGGGGCGCCCTCGCCCGGGTCGGCGACCCGGATGCGGGTGATGCCGGAGCGGTTGGCCTGCGGGCCGGCCCGGCGCACGTGGTCGGGGACCAGGTCGGGCGCCGCGGTGAAGTGGGTGCGGACGGCGTCCTCGACGACCTGTGCCTCCTCGCCGTCCCGGGCGAGGACGACGCCCTTCTCGTAGATGAACTCGGCGGAGTCGTCCGGCCCCATGGCCAGGGGGACGTCGGGCAGCGCGCGTTGGATGTGGTCGAACTGCTCGTGGAATCGCTGTGGTGCCATGGCGTGTCCTCCCCTGAGACCCGTGGTCGTCAGTCAGAGCCGCGAGGCCGTCGTCTGATACAGGTGGTGCGACGACGCGACAGGGGGGTGCGGTTGCGGTCGCACGCCCCCCAGCGTGCGCACGCCGCGTACGCCCGCCGCGTGCGCCCCCGGCGCACCGATCCCGTTGACGTGATGTCTCATTGATACGGCCTGATACGTCTCCGACCCTGTGTGACATGCGACGCGGCCACTACCATCCGTGGAGTGACAGCGGGAAACGACACGGTTCTCGAACTGCTGCCGATGGTGTTCGCCGCCCCCAACGACGCGCTCGCGCGGGCGGAGGGAGTGCTCGGCACCGAGCCGACGCCGTTGCACGCCTCCGTCGCCCACCAGGTGATCGGTATCTGGCAGCGGGACTGGGGCGACATGCGGCTCGCCCTGGACCACCTCCACCGCGCCCGCCGGCTGGCGGCGCGCGCGGACTGCGCGGAGCGTGAGGCGGACGTGCTGGCCACACTCGGGGTGGCGCTGGTGCACGCGGGACGCACCCGGCAGGGCCTCGCCGCGTTCGAGCGGGGCGTCGGACGCGGAACGGGGCACACCCGCGCGCGCGTGCTCTACCGGCGGGCCTACGCCTGGTGGGTCCTCGGCCACCACCGGGAGGCGCTGGAGGACGTACGCCGGGTGATCCCCGTGCTGCGCCAGGCCGACGACGTCATCTGGACGGCGCGCGCCCTCACCCTGCGCGCCACCGTGCACCTGGCCCTCGGGGCGATCAAGCAGGCCGACGCGGACTTCACGGCGGCCGAGGCGCTGTGGGACACCACCGGCCAGGAGCACGACAAGGCCGACGCGGTGGAGAGCCGGGGCCTGGCCGCGTTCCGGTCGGGGGACGTCCCGGCGGCGCTGCGGCTGCTGGACGAGGCCGAGGAGCGGTACGCCAAGCTCGGCACCCCCACCTTCATGCTCAACATCCGGCGCTGCGAGGTGCTGATGGCCGCCGGTCTCGCGCCGGAGGCGCTGGCCGAGGCGGACGCGGCGACAGCGGTGCTGGACGGGATCGGCGGGCAGTCCACCCGTAAGGCGGAGCTGCTGCTGGCCGCCGCGCGGGCGGCGCGGCTGGCGGGCGATCCGAGGACGGCGACCGCGCGGGCCGCGCTGGCCGTGCGGCTCTTCGCCGGGCAGCGGCGCACCTGGTGGGAGGCGCACGCCCAACTGGTGCTGATCGAGGCGCGGGTCGCCACCGGGCGTGGTTCGGGACGGCTGGTGGCGGACGCGGTCCGGGTGGCGGAGCGGCTCTCCGCGTTCGGGGCGCCCGCCGCGCCGGAGGCGTGGCTGCTGGCGGGCCGGATCGCGCTGGACCTGGGCTGGACGGCCGACGCCGAGCGGTATCTGGCGGTCGCCGCGCGCAGCCGGCGCAGCGGTCCGCCGCTGGCGCGGATGACGGGCTGGGCGGCGCAGGCGCTGTGGGCGCGGGCGACCGGGTCCGGGCGGGGAGTGCTGGAGGCCTGCCGGCGCGGCCTGGACGTGCTGGACGACCACCGTACGACGCTGGGCGCCTCGGAGCTGCGTGCCCGGGCCACCGCGCAGGGCGCCGAACTCGCCGCGCTCGCCCAGCAGGTGAGCCTGGAGCGGGGCGGGCCGCGGCAGTTGCTGGTGTGGAGCGAGCGGTGGCGGGCCACGGTCCTGTCGGCGCCGCCGACCCGGCCGCCGGCCGATCCGGCCCTGCTGAGCGGGCTGACGGCGTTCCGCGAGATCGCCGCCCGCGCGGAGATGGCGCGGATGGACGGCCGGCCGGTGCCGGCCCTGGAGCGGGAGCAGCGCCGCCTGGAGCGGGAGATCCGCTCCCGCACCCTGCACATCCGCGGGGAGGCGCCCGGCGACGGCGACCGGTTCGACGTCGGCCGGCTGCTGGAGCGGCTCGGTGACGGGCGGCTGGTCGAACTGGCCGTCCTGGACGGGCGGGTGCAGGTCCTGCTGTGCGGCGGGGGTCGGGTACGGCGGTTCGCGGGCGGGCTGCTCGCCGAGGCGGAACGGGAGGCGGAGCACGTCCAGGCCGGGCTGCGGCGGCTCGCCCACCCCGGCGCGGACGGCCGGCTGCCGGTGGTGGAGGCGGCCGGGCGGCGGCTGGAGGAGCTGCTGTTGGGCGAGGCGGCCGGTCACCTGGGCTCGGGGCCGGTCGTGGTGGTCCCGCCGGCCCGGCTGCACCGCGTGCCCTGGGCGCTGCTGCCCTCGCTGCGGGAGCGGGTGCTGAGCGTGTCGCCGTCCGCGAGCAGCTGGCTGCGCGCCCGGGAGACCGAGCCGCCGCCGGGCGGACGCCACGTCCTGGTGCGGGGGCCGGGTCTGGCGACCGGCGGGGCGGAGGTGCCCGAGGTCGCGGGACGGTACGGCCGGCCGACGGTGCTGGAACACGAGGACGCGCGCGTGCCGCGCGTCCTGGAGGAGCTGGACGGCGCCGCCCTCGCCCACATCGCCGCGCACGGCGCCTTCCGGGCCGACAGCCCGATGTTCTCGTCCCTGCGGATGGCCGACGGCCCGCTGATCGTCCACGACTTCGAACGCCTGGCCCGCAGCCCCTACCGCATCATCCTCTCCAGCTGCGACACCGCCCGCCTCGCGTCGGTCGGCGCCGACGAACTCCTCGGGCTGGTCACGGCGCTGCTCCCGCTGGGCACGGCGGGGGTGGTGGCGAGCAGCGCGCCCGTGAACGACGAGGCGGTGGTCGCCCTGATGCTGGCCCTGCACAAGGGCCTCAGCGGCGGCCTCACCCTGGCGGAGGCCCTGCGCGACGCGCGCACGGCACTGCCGGGGGACGCGCTGCACCAGGCGACGGGGTGGGCGTTCACGGCGTTCGGAGCCGCCTGAACGCGGAGGCGCGGCGCCTTCGGCGCCGGGCGGCCGGGCGGCCGGGGCAGCGGTGTGCCGGCTCCGGCAAGCCTCGGCCCGGCGCTCGCGCGCCATGGGAGGCGCCTTCGCTCGTCTGCGGGCGCGTGGGGGCCGGTCGCGCAGTTCCCCGCGCCCCTTACGGGGCGCTGCCCGCTCGGTCGGGCGTGCGTCGGGCGTGCGTCCGTGTCGACGCTCACGCCCCCGCGGACCGGGGCCGCCGGACCGGCGCAGCTGCGGGCCGGGGCCGGCCACCGATCGCCTTGCAGCCGCTCCGCGGGAGGCGCTCTCGCTCGTCTGCGGGCACGTAGGGGCCGGTCGCGCAGTTCCCCGCGTCCCTTACGGGGCGCTGCCCGCTCGGTCGGGCGTGCGTCGGGCGTGCGTCCGTGTCGACGCTCACGCCCCCGCGGACCGGGGCCAGCCACCGGTCGCCCCGTAGCCGCTCCGCGGGAGGCGCTCTCGCTCATGTGCGGGCACGTAGGGGCTGGTCGCGCAGTTCCCCGCGCCCCTTACGGGGCGCTGCCCGCTCGGTCGGGCGTGCGTCGGGCGTGCGTCCGTGTCGACGCTCACGCCCCCGCGGAACGGGGCCGCCGGACCGGCGCAGCGGCGGGCCGGGGCCAGCCACCGGTCGCCCCGTAGCCGCTCCGCGGGAGGCGCTCTCGCTCATGTGCGGGCACGTGGGGGCCGGTCGCGGAGTTCCCCGCGGCCCTTACGGGGTGCTGCCCGTTGTGGTGTGGGGCGTTCTCCGGTCAGGCCGAGCGGGGCTGCGGGGGTTCCGTCAGCCAGGGCAGGGATGCTCGGTCGCTCGCCCCGAGGCGGGTGTAGGCGCTGTAGAGGTGGTTGCCGACGGTGCGGACGGAGAGGGTGAGGCGTTCGGCGATCTGCCGGTTGCTCAGGCCGGCCGCCGCCAAGGTGACGATCTGCCGCTGGCGGGCGGTGAGTTCACCCAGGACGAGGCCGGCGAGGGCGGGGGTGCGGGCGCCCTGGCAGCGGCGGGCCAGGGCGACGGCGCGCGTGCGGGCGGTGCGGGCCGCACGGGGGTCGCGGTGGGCTCGTACGGCCTGGGCGTGGGCCTCCGCCGCGAACAGCAGCAAGCCGCGCTCCTCGAGCTCTTGGGCGACCTGGTCGAGGGCCGGTCCGTCGCCCCGCGCGAGCGCCTCGGCGTGGCGGGCGAGGACGCCGCCGGGCGGCAGGGCGCCCGTGGCCCGCTCCGGGGCGCCGAGGCGGACGGCGTCGTAGGCGGCAGACGGGTCCCGGGAACCGTGGGCGGCCTGCGGGGCGTCGGTCGCGGCGCCCGACTGGGCCTGTGCCAGCGTCAGTTCGTGCAGGCACGCGGTGTCCTCCGGGGCGGAGGCCAGCCCCTCGCGTGCCCAGGCGGCCGCGTCGCGCAGTTCGCCGCGCAGCCGCGCGAAGCGGGCGCGGACGGCCGCGTAGGCCGCCGGGACCGGTTCCCCCTCGGCCACGAGCCACTCCCCCACCGGTGTGGGCGTCGCGCGGACGTCCAGGCGGTCGATGGCGTCGGCCAGCGCGGCCGACTCCGCGTCGAGGGCCGGTGGGCGGGGCGCCCGGCCGCCGGTCAGGCGCCGGGCCCGCAGGCGGCCCGCCGCCGCGCGCAGCATCGGGCCGTGCAGGGGGTGGGCGAGGCGGACGGTCGCGTCGTCGTCGGCGTGGATCAGGCCGTCCGCCTCCAGGCGTTCGAGGACGTGCAGGTCCAGGGCGTCGGCCGGGAGCGGCAGCGGCTCGGCGAAGGCGAGCCGGTCGAGGGTCTCGCGTTCGTCGGCCCGGGTGCGGGTGAGGACGGGGGCGACGTGGTCGCGCAGGGCCGGGGCCGGGGGGACCGGGCCGCGCCACCGCCACTCGCCGGTGTGCGGGACCCGGGTGAGCAGACCGTGCTCGCGCAGGGCGTCCAGCAGGTGGCGCAGGAGGCGGAGGTCGCCCCGGGACAGGCGGTGCAGGCGGTCCAGGGTGAGGGGCTCCAGGGGGACGCCGGCGGCCGTGGTCAGCAGGTGCGCCGTGTCCTCACGGGCCAGGGGTTCCAGCGGGAGGCGGGGCAGGAGTTCGCCCGTCCACAGGCGGGTCACGGCGCCCGGCGCCGGTACGTCGTCCGCGACGAGCACCAGCAGGCGGGTGCGGCCCTGGACGGCCAGTTGGTGGACCAGGGCGGCGGAGGCGTCGTCCAGCAGTTGGGCGTCGTCGACCACCAGCAGGCGTGTCGCGGTCAGGAGTCGCACCGCACGGTGGAGGGTGACGCCCTCGGGGAGCAGGTGGGCGAACGCGGCGAAGGCGATGCCCCGCGACTCGGGGGTGCCGGCCACCCTCGCGCAGTCCGTGCCGCGGACCGCCTCCAGAGCCAGGCGGGTACGGCCGCAGCCGGCCGGGCCCGTGACGACGATGCCGGGGCGGCCGGCCGTCAATGAGCGTCGTACCAGCTCCAGTTCCTCCTCCCGGCCGGTGAACGGCCAGGACGCCGGCAGGGGCGCCGTCGGGGGCGCCGTCGGGGGCGCCGGCCGGAGCGGCGTGCGATACGGCGGAAGGGGCGGGGCGGCGTCGCGTACGGAAGTCGTCACATCAACGGGAGTCCGGCTACTCAGCCCTGATACAGGGTGACTTGAGTAGCCCCCGACTCAGGTCCCCGGGTGGCCGGCCAGGGCAACCTGGAGTCCATGACCGCCCGTTACTGCTCGCTCGCGCAGCAGCCGGCCCCCGCGTTCGCCCCGGGGCTGGCCGCCGAGCGGCTCGGTGCGCTCATGGGCGGACGCCGGATGTGGGTCAACGGCACCGTGCTGCACTACTACTTCTTCGACGGCGAGGCCGACGCGTCGGTCGTCCCGGTACCGGGCGCCGGGGGAACCCGACGGGTGTCCTGGGTCGGCGGCAAGGAGCAGCGGGACGTGGTGCGCGACTGCTTCCGCGCCTGGCAGGACCTGGGCATCGGGGTCACGTTCACCGAGGTCGCCGACCGCTCCGAGGCCGAACTGCGCATCGGTTTCCAGCAGGGCGACGGCTCCTGGTCGACGGTGGGCCGGGACGCGCTGCTGGCGGGCCTCCACGAACGCACCATGAACTTCGGCTGGGACCTGACCGCGCCCGGGGAGCGCGCGACGGCCCTGCACGAGATCGGGCACGCGCTCGGGATGCAGCACGAGCACCAGAGCCCGTTCGCCGGCATCCACTGGGACGACGAGGCCGTGTACGCCGATCTGGCGGGCCCGCCGAACTTCTGGAGCCGGGACCGCACCTTCTTCAACATCCTGCGCAAGCTGGACCCGGCCGAGGTCAACGGCTCGGTGTGGGACCCGCAGTCCGTGATGGAGTATCCGTTCGCGGCGGGGCTGATCCTGGAGCCCGAACAGTTCCGCGGGGGTGTGCACCCGCCCGGCGGACTGTCGCCCCTGGACAAGGAGTTCGTGCTCCGCTGGTATCCGCCGCTCGACACGCCACGGCCGCCCGCGCTGGTGCCGTTCCGTTCGGTGCCGCTGCGGCTGGGGCCGGGCGAGCAGGCCGACTTCACCGTCGAGCCGACGGAGACCCGCGACTACACCGTGGGCACCTTCGGCGCGAGCGACGCGGTCGTGGTCGTCTTCGAGGAGCGGGACGGGGAGCCCCGCTTCCTCGCCGGCCGGGACGACGGGGGCACCCCGCACAACGCCACGATCAGGGCCCGGCTGGTGAGGGGCCGCCGCTACTTCGTCCGTGTCCGCCTGTACTCCGGCTGGGGGTCGGGCGAGACGGCCGTCATGTGCTGGTGAGAGCACACGGCCACACAGACCGCAGTCCGGCGCCGGGGGAAAGGCCGGGGACGTCGCCGCTCGGGGGAGGGTGACGTCCCCGGCCGCACCGCGTGCGGCCGGCCCGGGGAGCCGAGCAGAGGCCGTTCCCGGTCCTGCGCACTGTGCGGCGCCGTCCCCGCGGCGCCGGAGCGCGACCACCGGCGGGAAGGGCCGCGGCGCCGGAGCGCGACGACCGGTGCTAAGGGGCCGCGGCGCCGGAGCGTGACCACGGCGGGCTACGTCATCGGCGCAAGCCTGCGCCCCGGCGCGGCGTTCGCACCGGAATGCCTGTGGCTCCGGGGGGCGTGGGCTCCGGGGGCGTGCGCGAGGCGTGCGCAAGGTCGATGTGCCGGGGAGCACGGCCGAGGGGCAGCCGGGGCTGTGGACGTTCGTCGAGTGGAAGGCGGACGAGGACCACGCGGCAGGGATCGCGGACGCGCTCGCCGCCGCGTCGCGGCCCGAGCTCGGCTGGTACGCCGACTTGGCGGTGGGCGACGAGCGGATCGTGGTCTTCGCGGAGCACTTCCGCATCGCGCGTGGCGACGGGGCGGGCCGGGCCGGCCGAGGCCTGGGTGCGCCGCCACGACGGCGGGCGGGCTGAGGCGGGCGGGCCGACGGAGTCGCGTACGGGCGGTCGGTGGGGACGCCCGAGCATCAGCTCGACCGGGGTCGGTGACCCCGGCGGCGCCTGCCCGCGAGCGGTTCGCGGGAGCGGGGAGCCCGCTTGGCGGACCGCCTCACCCACGGGAGCGGAGAGCCCCGCCCGGCGGACCGCCTCACCCACGGGAGCGGAGAGCCCCGCCCGGCGGACCGCCTCACCCGCAGGAGCGGGGAGCCCCGCCCGGTGGACCGCCTCACCCGCGGGAGCGGGGAGCCCCGCCCGGCGGACCGCCTCACCCGCGGGAGCGGAGAGCCCCGCCCGGCGGTTCGGCTCACCCACGGGAGCGGAGAGCCCCGCCCGGCGGACCGCCTCACCCACGGGAGCGGAGAGCCCCGCCCGGCGGACCGCCTCACCCGCGGGTCTTCGCGCTCGCCGCGAACGCCTCCGCGGCGGCGAGGTCGAAGTCGCCGTGGTCACTGCCGAGGCCCTGCGCCACCAGGGCCGCGGCCGCGCAGCCCAGGACGGCGGCCTCACCCGGCGCCCGCCCGAGGCCGAGGCCCCGCAGGTAGCCGGCCGAGAAGGCGTCGCCGCACCCGGTGGTGTCGACGACGTCGACCGCGAAGGCGGGAACCGTCTCACTGCCCTCCCCGGTCACCACGAGCGCGCCCTCCCCTCCTCGGGTGACCGCGACGACGCCGGCCCCGGCGCCGCGCAGCCTCTCCACGCCCGCCGCCAGCTCGCGCTCGCCCGAGAAGCCGAGCACCTGGTCCTCGTTGGGCAGAAGGTGGTCGACATGGGGCAGCGCCGCCTCGATCTGCTCGAAGCTGCCGAGCTCACCCGGGGCGAGCAGGTCGACGGAGGTGACCGTGCCGTGCTCCTTGGCGTACGACAGGATGCGGGCGGCGACGTCGACGCCGATCAACTCGGGCCCGCCGAGGTGCAGATGGGTGGCCTCCGCGATGGCGTCCCAGGGCACGTCGTCGAGGCCGTAGGTGATGTTCGCGCCGAGCAGGTGCAGGGACGGCCGGTCGCCATTGGGGCGGATCGGCAGGACGCTCGCGGAGGTCGGCGTGTCCGCGCGGCGGACGAGCGACTCGGTGCCGATCCCGGCCCGTCGGAGGAGCTCGACCAGCAGGTCTCCGGTGGGGTCGGCGCCGATGGCGCCCGCGCTGCGGACGGACGCGCCCAGCTTGGCGAGGGTGAGGGCGGTGCCGCCGGCGGTACCGGCGGCGGTCATCCGGATGTCGTCCACCAGGGTCGCGCCCTGGCCCTCGGGTATGGCCTCCACCGGCCGCACCAGCACGTCCAGGACGTGCACGCCCATCGTGACGACCTTCATCGGTTTCCCTCCAGCGCGGGTGGTACGGGATGGGTGGTGCCGTAGTCGCGGGCGAGCGCCGCCTCGATCACGGCACGCTGCTGCTGTTCGTCGAGGACCCGGGGCCGGCCCATGGCGGCGGCCCGCTGGTAGACGCCGCAGGCCCACTCGAGCAGCAGGGCGTGCTCGACCGCCTTGCCGAGCGTGGAGGCGTGGGTGACCGCGCCGTGGTTGGCCATGAGGGCGGCGCTGCGGCCGTCGAGTGCGGCGAGCACCGACTCGGCGAGCTCCGGGGTGCCGAAGGTGGCGTACGGAGCGACGCGCACCGTGCCCCCCAGAGCGAGCAACTGGTAGTGAATGCAGGGGAGTTCGTCGAGGACGCAGGAGACGGCGGTGGCCATCGGCGCGTGGGTGTGGACGACCGCGCCCGCGCCGTGACGGCGGTAGACGCCGAGGTGCAGATCCAGTTCCGAGGTGGGCCGGAGGGTTCCGGCCACGACCTTCCCGTCGAGGTCGACGACGGTCACCTGCTCGGCGGTCAGTTCGGCGAGGACCGCTCCGGTCGCGGTGATCGCGACCCTCTCCCCCACTCGCAGGCTGACGTTCCCCGCCGTGCCGATGAGGAGGCCCTCGGCCCCCAGGCGCCGGCAGGCGTCCGCCACGGCGGCCCGCTCCTGACCCAGCGCGGAGCTTGAGTCGGTCATGGGCGCGACGGTAGCGTAAAGGTGAAACAAAGTCACGTTCATGTCTGGAGGCCGCACTTGGCCCACGCGACCGCCGATCCGGGCCGCACTCCGCTGCGCCGAACGCCCCGTCAGGCCCGCAGCAGGGCGCGGCTGGCACTGGTGCTGCGGGCCGCGGAACGCGTCCTCGTCGACGAGGGGGTCCAGGCGCTCACGACGACGCGGGTGGCGGCCGAGGCCAAGGTGTCGGTGGGCTCGCTGTACCAGTACCTGCCCGACCGCGGCGCGATCATCGACGCCCTGGCGGCGGGCTACTTCACCCGCCTCGAAGCCGTCATGGACGACCTCGTCCGGGCGGCGGCGACCGAGCGGTGGGAGGACCCGGTGGGCGTGCTGGTCGACGCGTTCGCCGGGATCTACCGCACGGAACACGGCTTCCGCGCCCTGTGGTTCGGCAGCGGCCTGACCGAGCGGGCCCGGGCCGCCGACCGCGAGCACAAGCACCGGATGGCGGACGGCGTCCGGCGCGTGCTGCTCGCCCTCGGCGCCGCCGCCGACGACGAGGCTCTCGCACGCTCGTGCCACGCCGCGGTCCTGGCGGCCGACGCCCTCGCCCAGGAGGCGTTCCGGCGGGATGCGGAAGGGGACGCGGACCTCCTCGACGAGGCGAAGGTGATGCTGCGGGGGTATCTGGCCGCGGTGATGGCGCGCTCCCCCTCACGCCCGTGACCCACGCGGCGCGAGCGGGCCGACCGGCCCGACCGGAGTGAGCGGCCCGCCCCCGGCGTGCCGGTGACGTCCGGCGGGCGGGAACCGGGTCCCGGGGGCGGCGGGGAAGGCGCCGTGGGCGGAAGGGCCCTCGGGCACCGCCCCGGCAGGGCACTCAGGCACCACCCCGGCAGTGCACCACGGCGCGGGCGGCGGACGGGCGGCGGACGGGCAGGCGTCGTACGGGCGGCCAACCGGCGTCGGACGGGCGGCGCCGCGGACAGGCGGCGTCCGGCAAGGCCGCGGACAGGCGTGCGGCACGGCGAAGGCCGCCCTCCCGTACGAGAAGACGGCCTCCGACCCAGATGAAGCTGGTCGGGACGACAGGATTTGAACCTGCGACCCCTTGACCCCCAGTCAAGTGCGCTACCAAGCTGCGCCACGTCCCGCCGCGCCCCGCGACGGTGAACCGTGGGAACGCGCAGGTAAACACTACCGTACGCGTGCCGGTGCGGCGGCCGGGACCGGGTGGGCCACCGGTCCCGAGGGGCCCGGCCGGCGCCCGGCGGGGACCAGCAGGGCGGCGAGGGCGGCGCCCAGGCAGAGCATCGCCAGCAGGGTGAAGCCGTGGGTGTAGCCGGAGTCGTAGGGCAGACCGGAGGGCTGGAGCCGGCTGGTGACCAGGACGCCGGTGACGGCGGCGCCGATGGAGCCGCCGTTGGTGCGGATGTTGGCGTTCACAAGTCCGCGAGGCCCTCGAGGAGCAGTCGGAGATCTTCGATGCCTGCCGGGTGTCGATGTACGCGGCGGGCGGCCCGCTGTCGAGCGGGCGCAGGCGGCCGGCGCCGCCCGGACGGACATGGACTTCGGCGACCTCCTGCGCATGGTCGCGGGCATCACCGCGACGACCTTCGTTGGACGACGCGCAGCGCGACCGCGTCCTCGCCATCGCCCTGGACGGGGTGCGCGCCACACGCTGCGAGCCAGGGCCGGCCGGTGAGTGGTCGAGCCGGGCCCGGGTGAGGAGCGGCCTCGGCGAGTACGGGGCTGAGCACCACACCCCCGGGCGACCTGTCGGACCCCCGGGTGAGGTGTCGGGCCCCGGATGACGTGTCGGGCGCGACGGCGGCTCGCGGTGACGGGGCCCGGTGACGGGGCCGGGGCCGGGGCCGGTGACGGCGACGGAAGCGCGGAGGCTCGATGGGCGCGAGCGTCTCGGCGCCCTGCCCGACCGGCTGCGCCGCGACGTCAAGACCCGCAGTCGCCCCGGCCGGTCCGGCAGAACCCGAAGGCGCCGCGACGGGTCCGGCCGCATCCCGGCCGCCTCCCAGCCCCTTCCGGTCAGTCCACGACCGACAGGCGGAATTTCCCCGCCACCCATGCGCCGCCGTGAATGCACTCGCCTTTCCGGACATGCAACCCAAAGGAACTCATTTTCCGAGGTAATGCCTGTTTCAACAATGCCCGAAGGCGACGAACAGGGTCACGCCGGAAGTAATTGATCCGTTTTTCTCCACCCGCGGCCGTTCCCGCCCGGCTGACCGAATCGGTGCGTCCCCGCAGGGCGACCGACGGTTCAAACGTTGACCAGTCAGTAACAACGCCACTACCTTCGACGCGTTCGCTCGAGCGCTCTCTGGTCGGCGTTCCGCGGTGATCCCTGCCCGCTGGAATCCGGTGTGCCGCCTTTGCTGTCCCGAACCCCCCACCGTGCAGTTTCACCTTGATTCGGAGAATCATGACGTCCGCTGTGCGTTCCGAGGACATGATCATCGGCATTACCCCGTTCGGCGAACCCGATGCCGGGCTCGCCCTGGCGGTCGGCCGGGCCGGCGCGCTGGGCGTCCTCGATCTCGGTGCCGGCGACCGGGGAACGCGTGAGGCGCTGGCCCGGCTGTGCCGCGCGTCCCCGGGCGCCTTCGGCATCAGGATCGGCCCCCGCTGCCGGATGTCCCCCGCCGACCTCGCACCCGCCGACCTCGCACGCGGCGGTCCGCGCACGGTGGTCCTGGCGGCGGACGCGCCCTGGCCGGTCGCCCAGGTCGCCGCCGGACACCGGGTCCTGGTGGAGGTGACGGATCTGGCGGGTGCGCGGGAGGCCGCCCGGGCCGGTGCGTACGGGGTGATCGCGCGGGGCAGCGAGTGCGGCGGCCGGATCGGCGAGCTGAGCACCTTCGTCCTGCTCCAGCAGTTGCTCTCCGCCCCCGACCTGGCGCTGCCGGTGTGGGCCTGCGGCGGGATCGGCCCGCGCACGGCCGCCGCCGCGGTGGCCGGCGGTGCGGCCGGGGTCGTCCTCGACACCCAGCTCGCCCTGCTGGCGGAGTCCGCGCTGCCCGAGTCGGCGGCCGCCGCGCTGCGCACCCTGGACGGCTCGGAGACCGTCGTGCTGGCCGGACACCGGGTCCTGGCCCGCCGCGGCCCGGACGCCCCGCGAGTCCCCGAGGGCGCCGGGCCCGAGGGGGTCGCGGCGGTGCTGGGCGCGCAGGATCCGCGCACCCAGCTGCTGCCGGTGGGCCAGGACGGCTTCCTCGCCGCCCGGTTCGCCGACCGCTGGGGCGACGTACGGCGGACCGTGCGGGCGTTGCGGGACGCGGTGCGCGAGGCGCTGCGGGCGGACGCGGCCGTACGTGCGCTGGGCGCCGACGCGCCGATGAGCCGGGCGCTCGGCACCCGGCTGCCGGTGGCGCAGGGGCCGATGACACGGGTCAGCGACGGGGCCGCGTTCGCCGCGGCGGTCGCCGCGGACGGGGCACTGCCGTTCCTCGCGCTGGCGCTGGCGGACGGCGGGCGGACGCGGGCCATGCTGGCGGAGGCCCGGGAGGCGCTGGCCGGCCGCCCCTGGGGGGTGGGCGTGCTCGGCTTCGCGCCGGAGGACGTACGGGCCGCCCAGCTGGAGGCCGTACGGGAACTGCGGCCGACGCACGCGATCATCGCGGGCGGCCGGCCATCCCAGGCCCGGGCGCTGGAACGGGACGGCATCCGGACCTTCCTGCACGTGCCCTCGCCGGGGCTGCTGCGGCAGTTCCTCCAGGCGGGGGCGCGCCGGTTCGTGTTCGAGGGCTCCGAGTGCGGCGGGCACGTCGGGCCGCGCGCTGGCTTCCCGCTGTGGGAGGCCCAACTGGCGGTGCTCGAGGACTGGTCGGCCGGCTCCGACGCCACGGGTGTCGAGGTCTTCTTCGCGGGCGGGGTGCACGACGAGCGGTCGGCGGCGATGGTGGCCGCGCTCGCCGCGCCCTTGACCGCGCGCGGGGCGGCCGTCGGCGTCCTGATGGGCACCGCCTACCTGTTCACCGAGGAGGCGGTGGCGCACGGCGCGATCCGGCCCCTCTTCCAGCGGCAGGTCCTGGCCGCCGACCGCACCACGCTGCTGGAGTCGGCGCCCGGTCACGCCACGCGCTGCGTGCCCAGCCCGTTCGCCGCCGGGTACCGCGAGGAGGAGGCCCGGCTGCGCGCGGAGGGCGTGCCCGACCGGCGGATCTGGGAGGAGCTGGAGCGGCTGAACGTCGGCCGGCTGCGCATCGCCAGCAAGGGCGTGACCCGCGACGCCGACGGCGCGCTCGCGCCCGTCGACGAGCGACGCCAGCTCGCCGAGGGGATGTTCATGGCCGGGGAGGTGGCCGTGCTGCGCTCGGCGACCACGACGGTCGCCCGGCTCCACGCGTCGGTGACGGCCGGTGCGGCCGCGTTCCTGTCCCGGCGGGCGACGGAGCCGCGCACGCGGACCGAGGCCGCGCGGCCGGAGGCGCCCCCGCCGCTCGACATCGCCGTCGTGGGCATGGCCTGCATGTTCCCGCAGGCACCCGACCTGGCCACGTTCTGGGCGAACGTCGTCGGCGGCCACGACGCGGTCACCGAGGTGCCTCCCGAACGGTGGGACCCGGCCGTGCACCACGGTGAGGCCACGCCGTCGAAATGGGGCGGCTTCCTGCCCCCGATCCCCTTCGACCCGCTGCGCTACGGCATCCCGCCCGCGTCCCTCGGCAGCGTCGAGCCGGTCCAGCTGCTGTCCCTGGAGGCCGCCCGGCGCGCCCTGGAGGACGCCGGATACGGCGACGGGGAACGGGACTTCGACCGGTCCAGGACCTCGGTGGTTTTCGGCGCGGAGGCGGGCAGCGACCTCTCCAACGCGGCGACGCTGCGGGCGGTGCTGCCCTCGTACTACGGGAAGGTCCCGGAGGGCCTCGCGGACCAGCTCCCCCGGCTCACCGAGGACTCCTTCCCCGGCATGCTCGCCAACGTGATCTCGGGCCGGATCGCCAACCGGCTCGACCTCGGCGGCGCCAACTACACCGTCGACGCCGCCTGCGCCTCCTCGCTGGCCGCCGTCGACGTGGCCTGCAAGGAACTCGTCGGCGGCACCAGCGACGTGGTGCTGTGCGGCGGCGCCGACCTGCACAACGGCATCAACGACTACGTCCTCTTCTCCTCCGTGCACGCCCTGTCCCCCACCGGCCGCTCCCGCGCCTTCGACGCCTCGGCCGACGGCATCGCTCTCGGCGAGGGCGTGGCCTGCGTCGTCCTCAAGCGGCTCGCGGACGCCGAACGCGACGGCGACCGGATCTACGGCGTCATCAAGGGCGTCGGCTCCTCCAGCGACGGCCGCTCCCTCGGCCTGACCGCGCCCCGCCCCGAAGGGCAGCGGGCCGCGCTGGAGCGGGCCTACCGCAACGCGGGCGTCTCCCCGGCCGATGTCGGGCTCGTCGAGGCGCACGGCACCGGCACGGTGGTCGGCGACCGCACCGAACTCCGCGTCCTCGGTGAGGTGTTCACCGCGTCCGGCGCCCGGCCCGGCGCCTGCGCGCTCGGCTCGGTGAAGTCGCAGATCGGGCACACCAAGTGCGCCGCGGGCCTGGCGGGCCTGATCAAGACGCTGCTCGCGCTGTACACGGGCGTACGGCCGCCGACGCTGCACCTACGGACCCCCAACGCCGCCTGGGACGCGGACAGCCCGTTCGTCTTCCACACCGAGGCCCGGCCCTGGGCGGCGCCCGCCGCGGAGCGCCTCGCCGGGGTCAGCGCGTTCGGCTTCGGCGGCACCAACTTCCATGTCGTCCTCAGCGCCCACGCCGACGGCGTGCCGCCCGTGCGGATACTGGACGCCTGGCCGGCCGAGCTGTTCCTGTTCCGGGGCCGCGACGACCAGGCGGCGCGCCGCGCTGTGGACGACCTCTTGAAGGCCGCCGAGGCGGAGGGACGGCCGTGGCGGCTACGGGACCTGGCCCTGGGCGCGGCCCGCCGCGCGGACGCCGGCGGGGACCCGGCGCGGTGCGCGGTGGTGGCGACCGACGTCGACGACCTGGTGGCGAAACTCCGGCGGATCCTGACGGACCCCGACGCCCATGATCCGGCCGCGGGGATCCACCTGGCGGGCCGGCCCGCCGAAGCCGCCGGGCCGGCCACCCCGCCCGGCGCCGATCCCGACGGCCACGCCGCCGCCCGCACCGGCCCCGGCGCGCCGACCCCCGCCACGAACGCCAGAACCCGCACGCCCACGGCAGCCGGGGCCACCAGGTCCGGCACCCCGTCCGACGGGGCACTCCGTACCCCACCGCCCGCGCGCACCCCACCGGCCACCTCCGTCACCCCACCGGTCACCTCCGTCGGCGCCACCGACGCGCCGACCGTCGGGAAGGTCGCCTTCCTCTTCCCCGGGCAGGGGAGTCAGGGCACCGGCATGCTCGGTGAGCTGTTCGTCGCGTTGCCGGAGCTGCGTGCCTGTCTGGAGCTCGGACGTGCGTATGCGGACGTGATGTACCCGCCGGCCGCGTTCGACGGCGCGGGGCGCGAGCGGCAGCGGGACGCGCTGACCGACACGCGGGTGGCGCAGCCGGCGCTCGGCGTCGCCGGGCTGGCGGCGTACGCCCTGCTCACCGCCGCCGGCGTCCGGCCCGACATGGCCGCCGGCCACAGTTACGGCGAGTTGGTCGCCCTCTGCGCGGCGGGAGCCCTCGCACCCGAGACGCTGCTGGAGCTGAGCTCCGAGCGGGCGGCGGCGATCCTCGAGGCCGCCGCGTCCGCCGGGTCCGGGGAGGAACCCGGGAGCATGGCCGCCGTCTCGGCCGGCGCCGAGGAGGTGGTGCGGGCCCTCGCGGCCTCCGGCGCGCCGGACTCCGTCGTCGTCGCCAACCGCAACTCGCCCCGCCAGACGGTGGTCTCGGGGCCGTCGGACGCGATCGCCGACGCCGTACGGCTGTTGCGCGAGGCGGGCCTCGCTTGCAAACGCCTCCCGGTGGCCTGCGCCTTCCACAGCCCACTGGTCGCCGGCGCCGGCGACCGGTTCGCGCGGGCGCTCGCGGCCCGCCCGGTGTACGCGCCGGAGTTCCCGGTGTGGGCCAACCGCACGGCCGCCCCCTACGCCCCCGACGCCGACGCGGTACGGGCCGAGCTCGCCGCCCAGATCGGCGCCCCGGTCGCCTTCACCGAGCAGATCGAGGCGATGTACGAGGCGGGAGCCCGCGTCTTCGTCGAGGCCGGCCCCGGGTTCGTGCTGACCCGGCTGGTCGGGCAGATCCTCGGCGACCGCCCGCACACCGCGGTGGCCTGCGAGCCCCGCCCCGGCAGCGGTCTGCGCGGCTGGCTCGACGCCCTGGCCCGGCTCGCCGTCGCGGGGCTGCCAGTGCGCACCGGCCGGCTGACGCGCGGACGGGACGCCGTCGACGCGCTGCGCACGACCGCGCCGAAGCGGCCCGGCTGGACGGTGGACGGGCAGCTCGTCCGTACCGCCTCCGGCGCCCTCCTTCCCGGTGCGCTCGCACCGGCCCGACGCGTCGTGGAATCCCGGGAGACCACTGTGACGACCGACCCCTCGCACGGCGTCCCGACCGACCCCTCGCACGGCGTCGCGGCCGACCGGGACGCGCTCGTCTCCGAGTTCCTGCGCACCAGCCGGGAGATGATCGCCGCCCAACGGGACGTCCTGCTCACCTACTTCGGGGCCGCTCCCGGAGCGACGGTCGCCCAGGCCGTGCCTTCGCAGGCGCCCGCGCCACACGCGGTCCCGGTGACCTCCGTACCTGCCGCGGCGGAAGGAGAGCCGGAGGCGGCGCCCGCCTCCCCGGCGCCCGCTTCCCCACTGCCCGCCTCCCCGGCGCCCACGGCGTCCACGGGTCCCGCCGACGTCCGGCAGGTCGTCCTGGAGATCATCAGCGAGCGCACCGGTTACCCGGTCGACATGATCGAGCCCGACCTCGACCTGGAGGCCGACCTCAGCATCGACTCCATCAAGCGGGCCGAGATCGCCGGGGAACTGGCCAGGCGGCTGGGCGCCGCGGGCGGCGCGGACCTCACCTCGCTGGGCGACGCCGAGTTGGAGGAGCTGGCGAAGGCGCGCACGGCCGCGGCGGTGACCGACTGGCTCACGGCACGGCTGGGAGCGCCGGCCGGGCAGGAGCGGTCCACCGGGCGGCCGCCCTCCCAGGACCCCACCCCGACCCCGGCCACAACACCGGCACCGGCACCGGCACCGGCACCGGCACCGCATCCCACACCGGCATCGGCGAAAGGCCCAGCCCCCGCCCCGGCACCGGTCACCGAGGAAGTCGCGGGTGAGCCACCCCGCCGCCACGTCCTGCGCCCCGTCCCCCTCGAGGTCCAGGACGACGCCCCCGCCGCGCCCGCCGGCGCCTCCGTCCTCTCCGGCACCCGCTGGACCGTCCTCGGCGACGGTCCCGAAGTCGCCGCCCGTCTGCGGGCGTCGGGCGCCGACGTCGTCGTACGCGCCCGCGACCACGAGCCGACCGACGCGGACGGGCCCGTGGACGGCGTGCTGTACCTGGGCGCGCTCGCGGACGGTGAGGACCCGCTGCTGCCGGAGGCGTTCCCCGTGCTCAAGGCGGCGCTGGCGCGAGCCCCGAGGTGGCTGCTGGCCGTGCGGCCCGCCCAGGGCGCGGCGCCGGACCCGCGCGCGGCGGGGCTGCGCGGGCTGTTCCGGACGGTGGCGCGGGAGTACCCGGAGACGGTGGCGCGGGTCGTGGACCTCGCCGACGTCTCGCCGTCCGCCGTCGCGGACGCGGTGATCGCGGAGGCGGTCGCGCCGGACCGGACGCCGGTGGTGCTGCGCACGGCGGCCGGACGGCACGGGTTCGCGCTGGTGGAGGAGCCGCTCGGCGCGCTCGGCAGCGCGGGTGCGGGGCCGGCCGGGGACGGTGCCGCGGAGGCCGCAGCGCTGGGCCTGGACCGGGACTCGGTGGTGGTGCTGGCGGGCGGGGCGCGGGGCATCACCGCGCAGTTCGCCGCGGCGCTCGCCGGTGCCGCGCGCTGCCGCCTGGAGCTGCTGGGCCGCACGCCCGCACCGGACGGCCCCGAGGACGCGGACACCGCCGCCGCGCGCACCCCGCAGGAGCTGCGCGCGGCGCTCGCCGCTCGCGGCGGCCTGAAGCCGGCCGGGATCCAGCGCGCCGCCGGACTCCTGCTGGCGCAGCGGGAGATCAGGGCGACCGTGGAGGAGCTCACCGCGCTCGGCAGCCGGGTCCGCTACCGCTCCGTGGACTTCCGGGAGCCCGACGCGGTGCGCCAGGCGGTGAAGGAGATCCACGCCGAGCACGGCCGCCTGGACGGCGTGGTGCACGCGGCCGGCGTGATCGAGGACCGGCTGATCGCCGAGAAGACCGCCGAGTCCTTCCAGCGGGTCTACGGCACGAAGGCGACCGGCGCCCACGCCCTGCTCACGGCGCTGGAGGAGTTGCCCGCCCTGCCCGCGTTCACGGTGCTGTTCGGCAGTGTCTCGGCCGTCCTGGGCAACCGCGGCCAGGTGGACTACGCGGCCGCCAACGACGCCCTGGAGACGCTCGGCGCGGCCTTCGCCGCCCGTACCGGGCACCGCGCGCTGACCGTGCACTGGGGTCCGTGGGCGCCCGCCGCCGGTCACGGCGGCATGGTCGGGGCGGAGCTGGCCCGCGAGTACGCCCGGCGCGGCATCCGGCTGATCGACCCCGAGGAGGGCACCGCGGCGCTGCTGCGGGAGCTCGCCTGGGGCGAGGAGTCCGCGACCGCGGTCGTCTACACCGCTTCGGGCTGGTGACGGCCTCCGTGTCGACCGCGCCCACGACGTCCGCCCCGCCCTCCGGCCCCGGCGGCATGACGGGCTGTCAGAACCCGGTCGCCATCGTCGGGATGGCGGTGCTGCTGCCAGGAGCCGGGGACCTGGGGGCGTACTGGCGGAACCTGCGGGACGGTGTGGACGCGATCGGCGAGGTGCCGGACGGGCGCTGGGACGCCGGCTACTACCGTCCCGGCACCGCCTCCGACCCGGCCGTCGCCGACCGGGTGTACGCCCGGCGGGGCGGGTTCGTGGACGGGCTGGCCCGGGTGGAGGTCACCCGGTTCGGGATCATGCCGAACTCGGTGGCCGGGACCGAGCCCGACCAGCTCATCGCCCTGCACGTGGCCGCCGCCGCCCTCGACGACGCGGGCGGCGCCGACCGCCTCCCCGACCGGGGGCGGACCGGCGTCGTCCTCGGCCGGGGCGGCTACCTCACCCCCGGCCTGGTCCGCCTCGACCAGCGGGTGCGCACGGCGGGCCAGCTCGTGCGCACCCTGGGCGAGCTGCTGCCGGACCTGACCACCCGCCAGCTCGACCGGATCCGCGAGGCGTTCACCGAGCGGCTCGGCCCCGACAGCCCCGAGTCGGCCATCGGACTGGTGCCCAACCTCGCCGCCTCCCGGGTCGCCAACCGGCTCGATCTGCGCGGTCCGGCGTACACCGTGGACGCCGCGTGCGCCTCGTCGCTGGTCGCCGTCGACCACGCGGTGGGCGAACTCGTCTCCGGGCGCTGCGACGTGATGCTCGCCGGGGGCGTCCACCACTGCCACGACATCACCCTGTGGTCCGTCTTCTCCCAGCTGCGCGCCCTCTCCCCCAGCCAGCGCATCCGTCCCTTCCACCGGGACGCCGACGGCATCCTGATCGGTGAGGGCACGGGGGTGGTCGTCCTCAAGCGGCTCGCGGACGCGCAGCGCGACGGCGACCGGATCTACGCGGTCGTCCGGGGCACGGGGGTGGCGAGCGACGGCCGGGCGGCCGGTCTGGTCAGCCCCGATCCGGCCGGCCAGGCACGGGCCGTGCGGCAGGCCTGGCGGGCCGCCGGGCTCGACCCGGCCGCGCCCGGCTCGATCGGACTGCTGGAGGCCCACGGGACCGCGACCCCGGCCGGGGACGGTGCCGAACTCGCGACGCTGGCCGAGGTGTTCGGGCCCGGGGACGGCGAGGCCGTGCTGGGCTCGGTCAAGTCGATGATCGGGCACACGATGCCCGCCGCCGGGGTGGCCGGTCTGGTCAAGGCCGCGCTCGCCGTCCACCACGGCACGCTCCTGCCGACCCTGCACTGCGACGACCCGCACCCGGCGCTGGCCCGCACCCGCTTCCGCACGCTGGAGAGGGCCGCGCCCTGGGAGACGACCTCCGGTCAGCCGGTGCGGCGGGCGGCGGTCAACGCGTTCGGGTTCGGCGGGATCAACGCGCACGTGGTGCTGGAGGAGGCGCCGGACGCCCGTACCCCCGCACGGCGTCACGCGGGCCCGGAGGGCACCCGGGCCACGGGGGTCCCGGACACGAGAGGCGCAGCGGCCACGGGCGTCGCCTCGGTCACGGAGCCCGAGGCCGTGCTCCTCCTCGCCGCCGGCTCCCCCGACGGCCTCGCCGCCCTCCTGGACGCCGACGACACCGCCGTACGTGCCGCCGGACTCGCCCCCACCCACCCGCACCCGGACGCGGGCGGCGCCCGGCTGGGCATCGTGGAGCCGACCGCCAAGCGGCTCGCCCTGGCGCGGCGCGCCGTCGCCCAGCGGCGTGCCTGGCACGGCCGCGGCGACGTCTGGTTCCGGCCGGGCCCCCTGCTCGGCGCCGGCGGGGGGAAACTCGCGTTCCTCTTCCCCGGACTGGAGGGCGACTTCACCCCGCGGGTCGACGACGTCGCCGCGCACTTCGGCCTGCCGCCGCTGGTGGTCTCCGAGGACCGGGTGGGCGACGACCGGGTCGGTGACATCGGCCGGCACGGCCTCGGTGTCGTCGCCGTCGGCCGCCTCCTCGACGCCGCGCTGCGCCGGACGGGGATCGTGCCGGACGCGGTCGCCGGGCACAGCGTCGGCGAGTGGACGGCGATGGCGGCGGGCGGCCTGTACGCGGGGGACGAGGTCGACGCCTTCATGGCGGCCTTCGACCCGGACACGGTGACCGTGCCGGGCCTGGCCTTCGCGGCGGTCGGCGCCCCGGCCGAACAGGTGCTGGCGGCCCTGCGCGAGGAGGGCTGGGCCGAGGCGGGCCTGGTGCTCTCCCACGACAACGCGCCCGGTCAGTCGATGGTGTGCGGCCCGGACACGGCGGTGGAGGACTTCGTGCGGGCGCGGCGCGCGCGGGGTGTGCTCGGCCAGGTCCTGCCGTTCCGGTCCGGCTTCCACACGCCGATGCTGGAGCCCCACCTCGGGCCGATCAAGGAGGCGGCGGACCGCTTCCGGCTGCACCCGCCGCACACCCCGGTGTGGTCGGGCACGACCGCCGCGCCCTTCCCCGACGACGAGGCGCAGGCCCGGGCGCTGTTCGTCCGGCACCTGCTGGAGCCGGTCCGTTTCCGGCAGCTGACCGAGGCCCTGTACGCGGCCGGCCACCGGGTGTACGTGCAGGTCGGCCCCGGCCGGCTCGGCTCCCTCGTCGGTGACACCCTCGGCGGCCACGACCACGTGGTGGTCGCCGCCAACTCTCCCCACCGCTCGGGCCTGGCCCAGCTCCGCCGGGTGGCGACCGCGCTGTGGGCGGCCGGCGCCCCGGTGGCGCCCGCCCTGTCCCGGACCGCCCCGGCCGCCGTCCCGCGGGCGGCGCCGCGGCCACCGGTGCGGCTCGACCTGGACGGCGCCCTGGTGTCCCTGGCGCCCGCGCGCCTGGCCGCACTCCGCGCCGAGCTGCGGCCGGCGGCCACCGTGGGAGCCCTCGCCCCGCTCGACGCCCTCGCCGCGCACTCCCCCGTCGCCGCCGAACTCGGCGCCCTGCTCCAGGACACGGCGGACACGGCCGCCGCCCTCCTGACGGCACGGGCCTCCGGCACGGCGCCGTCCCCCGCCCGGGTGCGGAGGACCCCGCCGCCTCCCCCGGCCCCCGCTCCTCGCCGCACCACCGTCCGCGTCTCCCCGGACACCATGCCGTACCTCCTGGACCACTGCTTCTTCCCGCAGCGGCCCGGCTGGCCGGACGTGGCCGACCGGTGGCCGGTCGTCCCGGCGACGACGATCGTGCAGCACATCGTCGACACGGCACGGGAGGCCGCGCCCCGACGGGTGCCGGTCGCCGTGCACGGGGCGCGCTTCGAGGAGTGGCTCACCGCAACGCCCGCCGTGGACGTCCCGGTGACCGCGACCCCCGAGGGCCCGGACCGGCTGGCGGTCTCCTTCGGCCCCCGGGCCCGGGCCACCGTGGAGCTCGCCACCGCGTATCCGCCGCCGCCCGCCCCCTGGCCCGCGGATCCAACCGGCGAGCGCGTCCCCGACCACACCGCCGCCCAGCTCTACGACGAGCGCTGGATGTTCCACGGGCCGGCGTTCCGGGGCGTCACCGAGCTCACCGCGCTCGGTGACCGGCACGTGCGGGGCGTGATCACGACCCCGGCGGCACCCGGCGCCCTGCTCGACAACGTCGGCCAGCTCCTCGGCTACTGGATCATGGCGACCCGCACGGAGCGGACGGTGGTGTTCCCGGTCGGCATGCGGGAGATGCGCTTCCACGGACCGCACCCCGCCCCCGGCACCGAGGTGGCCTGCCTGGTGCGGATCACGTCCCTCACCGACACCGTCCTCGAGGCCGACGTCCAGCTGACCGTCGACGGCACGGTGTGGGCGGAGCTGTACGGCTGGCAGGACCGCCGCTTCGACAACGACCCGACGACCCGTCCCGTCGAGCGCTTCCCGGAACGCCACACGCTCTCCGAGGCCCGGCCGGGCGGCTGGTCGCTGCTGCACGAGCGCTGGCCGGACCTGGCCTCCCGCGAGCTGATCATGCGCAACTCGCTGGGCGGCGCCGAGCGGGCACGGTACGCCGAGCACGGCCCGCGCGGCCGCCGGCAGTGGCTGCTGGGCCGGATCGCGGTGAAGGACGCCGTACGGCGGTGGCTGTGGGACCACGGCGAGGGCCCCGTCTTCCCGGCGGAGCTGCGGGTGCGCAACGACGAGGCGGGCCGCCCGTACGTCACCGGCGTGCACGGCCGCGTCCTGCCCGACCTGGACGTGTCGCTGGCCCACCGTGCGGAGGCGGCCGTCGCGATCGTGCGGTCCCACACCCCCGGCCCGGGCCCCGGCATCGACATCGAGGAGGTCACCGAGCGCACCCCGCAGGCCGTGGCGACCGCCCTCGGCGAGGCCGAACGGCGCCTGATGCGGGACCTGCGGGCCGCCGGCGGCGAAGCGGAAGCGCTCTGGTTCACGCGTTTCTGGACGGCGAAGGAGGCGGTCGCCAAGGCGGAGGGCACCGGATTCCGCGGCCGGCCGCGGGACTTCGCCGTGCTCGACGCGACCGCGGACGGCGGCCGGCTGACCGTGTCGGGCCGCCTGGAACGCGCCTACACCGTGCACTGCGCGCCCGCCGCGAATCCGCCCGGCCTGCCGGCCCGGACGTACGTCGTGGCCTGGACCACCGGACCCATCCCAGCGAAGGAGTACGGCCGATGACCCCCCACACCCCCGTCACCGCGGACGAGGAGACCGTCCTCGCCGACCTCAGGGGCATGCTCGCCCGCCTCCTGGACGACGAGTACGGCCTCGACGACGTCGAGATCGGCATGGGGACCACCTTCAACCGCGACCTGGAGCTGGAGAGCATCGACCTGGTCACGCTGGCCGGAATGCTGCGCGAGCGGTACGGCGACCGGGTCAACTTCGCCGAGTTCCTGGCCGGCATGGAGTTCGACGAGATCATCGAGCTGACCGTCGGACGGCTCGTCGCCTACGTGGTGACCGGCCTGAAGGCGGCGGAGGCGAGCTGAGCCATGGCGATGGTCGACACCGGCGCCGTCCGGTTGCACGTGCAGAGGATCGGCCCCCGCGCCGGCCGGCCGGTCACCGGCACCATGGTGCTGGTGCACGGCCTGCTCACCGACAGCCTGGCCAGCTACTACTTCACCGTGGCGCCCGCGTTCGCGGCCGCCGGTCTCGACGTCGTCATGTACGACCTGCGCGGTCACGGCCGCAGCGCACGCCCCGCCGACGGCTACACCCTGGACGACGGCATCGACGACCTGGAGGCGCTCCTCGACCGCCTGGCGGTGACCGGCCCGGTGCACCTGGTGGGCAACTCCTACGGCGGCACGGTCGCGTTCGGCTACGCCGCCCGGCACCCGGAGCGGGCGGCGAGCGTCAGCCTCGTCGAGTCCGAGCCGGCCACCGCGGCCTGGGCGGAGAAGCTGGGCGGCATCCTGCGCCGGGTGGTCACCGAGCTCGCGTACAACGAGCGCGACGCGATCGCCTGGATCACCGCCCACCGGAGTCACAACACGGCCCGGCTGGCCAGGGGCGCGGCCCGGCTCGCCCGGGAGACCACCCTCGGCCGGGACATCCCGGCCAGCCGTGTGCTGACGGAGGACCAGATCCGCGCGGTGCGCTGCCCGGTGCTCGGCGTGTACGGCGGCGACTCCGACCTCGCCGGCCTCGTGCCGTGGCTGGAGTCGTCGCTGCCGGACTGCCGGACCGTGGTCGTCCCGGGGCACGAGCACTCGGTGCTGGTGGAGGCGGCGGGGACCGTGGGCGGTCACATCCTCGGGCTCGTGCTGGGCACGGAGCGGGCCGCGGCGGAGGCGCGGTGAGCCGGTTCCTGTTCGTCGTGCCGCCGTTGACCGGGCACATCAATCCGGCCGTCGGCGTCGCCGCCGCACTGGCCGGACGCGGGCACCGGGTGGCGTGGGTGTGCGCCGACGCCGGGCTGGTCCGGCGGCTCGCGGGTGAGGGCGCCGAGGTGTTCGCGTGTGCCGGGGCCGTGGAGGGCGGCAGGCCGCCCGAGCTGCGCGGGCCGGAGGCGTTGCGGTTCCTGTGGGAGTGGTACCTGCTGCCCCTGGCCGAGGCGATGGCGCCGGGGGTGCGGGCGGCGGTCGAGGAGTTCCGGCCGGACGTGGTGGTCGCCGACCAGCAGGCCTTCGCGGGGGCGCTGGTCGCGGAGCGGATGGGGGTCGTGTGGGCGACCTCGGCGACCACCTCGGCCGAGTTCACCGATCCGCTGGCCGGGCTGCCCAGGGTCCGGGAGTGGCTCGACGGGCGGCTCGCGGAGCTGCGGGCCGCGATCGGAGATCCGGCGGGCACCGCGGACCCGCGGTTCTCCCCGCACCTCGTCCTCGCGTACAGCGCACGGGAGCTGGCCGGGGCCGCCGCCGGTGATGTCCGCTGGGTGGGCCCCTCGATCGCGGCCCGCCCGTCCCTCTCCGGCTTCCCCTGGGAGTGGCTCGACGCCGGCCGCGCCACGGTGCTGGTGACGCTCGGCACCGCGAACACCGACGTCGGCGGCCGCTTCCTCGACGTGTGCCGCGCCGCGCTGCGCGAGCGGGCGGACCGGATGCAGGGAGTGATCGTCGACCCGGGCGGACTCCTGGGCGGCCCGGGCGACGACAAGGACGTGCTCGTGGTGCCCTCCGTACCCCAAATCGCCCTGCTGGAGGGGGTGGACGCGGTGGTCTGCCACGCCGGGCACAACACCGTGTGCGAGGCCCTGTGGCACGGGGTCCCGCTCGTGGTGGCGCCCGTCCGCGACGACCAGCCGGTGGTGGCCGGGCAGGTCGCGGACGCGGGCGCCGGGGTGCGGGTGCGGTTCGGCCGGGTCACCGCGCGGCGGCTGGGCGCCGCCCTCGACACCGTGCTCGACGAACCCGCCTACCGGGTGGCGGCCGGCCGGATCCGCACGGCGTTCCGCGCCGCGGGGGGCGCCCCCGCCGCGGCGGACCATCTCGACGCACTGGCCCGGGAGTTGTGATGAGCGACGACACCAAGCCCGCCGAGCGGATCGCCGCGCTGCGCCCCGGCTACCGGGCCGACCTCGCGGCCGGCCCGGACCGCTTCTTCGAGCCCCGGCGCACCACCTGCCCCTGGTGCGGCTCGGACCGGCTCACGACACGGCTGCGCACCACCGACCTGCTCCAGCACAAGCCGGGCCGTTTCGTCCTGGACCGGTGCGGGGGCTGCGGGCACACCTTCCAGAACCCCCGGCTCAGCGCGGCGGGCCTGGAGTTCTACTACCGGGACTTCTACGACGGCCTCGGCGAGAAGAAGCTCGGCGACACCTTCGGCGGGCGTACGAAGATGTACCGCGGGCGGGCCGAGTCGATGCTGCCGCACGACCCCCGCCCGAAGATCTGGCTGGACGTCGGCACGGGGCACGGCCACTTCTGCGCGGCCGCCCGGGAGGTGCTGCCGGGGACGACGTTCGACGGGCTCGACTTCACCGACGGCGTGGAACTCGCCGAGCGGGAGGGCCGGGTGGCGCGCGGCTACCGGGGCGGCTTCCCGGAGCTGGCGCCCGAACTGGCCGGCCGCTACGACGTCGTCAGCATGTTCCACTACCTGGAGCACAGCACCGACCCCGAGCGCGAACTGCGCGCCGCCCACGGGGCGGTCCGGCCCGGCGGGCACCTTCTCGTCGAGGTGCCGGATCCGGAGAGCCGTTACGCCCGCCTGCTGGGCCGCTGGTGGCTGCCCTGGCTCCAGCCGCAGCACCTGCACTTCGTGCCGGTGGCCAACCTGTGTGAGCGGCTGGCGGCGCTGGGCTTCACGGTGGTGGCGGAGCAGCACGCCGAGCCGCACGACCCGGTGGACCTCCTGGCCGCCGTCTGGCTGGCGCTGGACCACGCGGCGCCGCGCGAGGACGCGCCGTGGCTGCCCGAGCCGCCGAGCGCGCCGCGGCGGGCCCTGCGGGCCGCCGTGCTGATCGCGGGCGTGCCCGCGCTGGTCGCGGCCACCCTGCTCGACCGGTTCGCGGTGCGGCCGCTGGCGCACCGGCTGGGCGTGTCCAACGCGTACCGGATCGTGGCCCGGCGCGAGTGACCCCCGCGCACCCGCCGACCGGAGACGGGGGGCCGGGGTCGGAAGCCCCGGTCTCCCGGCCGCTCCGCGCGGGTGCGGGCGAGCGTTCCGCGGGGCGCGAGGGGTGGTCACACCCGCCCCGGACCGTGCCCGACGGCGTTGCCCGGCCGCCGGACATCGCCCCTTGACCACGTCCTCCTCCAGGCCCACCTGACGGCGCTGGTCCCCGGCCCGCTGCGCCACGGCGTATCCCCTCCGTGACTCGCCGCCGGTGACGGGTTCGCACGCGCGTGCTGGCTTCGGCCCGCCCGTCAACAGGAATCCTGATGGTCGACGGCTCGGCTCGAGAACGGATCCCGTTTGTCCCTCCTGGCCGGACCGGCGGTGGCCACCCGCGCCACCAGGACGCTGCAGGGCCTCACCCGGCCGGCGAGCCGCCGCTCCGGCGGCCCCGGCTCGTCGTTGCGTGAAAGTGCGCTGTACGCAGGGCACTTTCAGGTTGCGGAGGCGTTCTTGAACACGGCGTCGGCGATGTGCTCGGCGATCGCCATGGACGCCGTCGCGGCCGGCGAGGGCGCGTTGCGGACGGCGGTGATCCGCCCCACCCGGTGGATGCGGAAGTCGTCCACGAGCGTGCCGTCCCGGTCCAGTGCCTGCGCGCGGACCCCCGCCCCGCCACGGACGACGTCGCGGACGCCGACGCCGGGGACGTACAGCCCGGCGTCCCGCATGAAGGCCGCCGCGGAGAAGGACCCGCGGTACTCCTTGACGCCGGTGCGCCAGTGCTGGGCCGCCATCCTCCAGGCCCCCGGGTAGGCGGCGAGGCCCAGCAGGTCCCGCGGGGAGATACTGGTCCGGGTGTAGCCCTCCCTGGCGAGGGCCAGGACGGCGTTCGGGCCGACCTCGACGGAGCCGTCGACCCGGGGTGTGAAGTGCACCCCCAGGAAGGGGTAGCGCGGGTCCGGCACCGGGTAGATCAGGCCGCGCACCAGGTCCGTCCGGTCCGGTTTGAGCAGCATGTACTCGCCGCGGAACGGGATGATCCGCGGCTCCCGCCGGTCCTGGGCGAGCCGGGCGACGGCGTCGGACTGGAGGCCCGCGCAGAGGATCAGCCGGTCCACGCGCACCCTGTGCTGTCCGGAGGCGACCTCGATGCCGCCCGGCACGGTGGTGACGCCGGTGACCGGGAAGCCGAGCCGCACCTCCCCGCCGGAGTCGACGACGTCCTGGGCGAAGGAGCGGGCGATCGCCGGGTAGTCGGTGATCGCGGTGCGCGGCGAGTGCAGGGCGGCGACCCCGCCGGCGTGGGGCTCGATCTCCCGGATCTCCTCCTTCGAGATCCTCCTGAGGTCGGGCACGTGGTTGTTCCTGGCCCGCTCGTAGAGGCCGTCCATCCGGCCCAGTTCGTCCTCGCGGACCGCGACCACGAGTTTGCCGATCTCCCGGTACGGCAGCCGGCGGTCCTGGCAGTACTCCCGCAGCAGCGCGACCCCGCGTACGCACAGGTCGGCCTTGAGGCTGCCGGGCGTGTAGTAGATGCCGGCGTGCACCACGCCCGAGTTGTGGCCGGTCTGGTGGAGCGAGACCTCCCGCTCCTTCTCGAGGACCACGACCCGGGTGCCGGGCCGGCTCAGGGCGATCTCGCGCGCCGTGGCCAGCCCCACGATGCCCGCGCCGACGACGCCGATCGTCTCGTCAGCCATCGGCATCCTCCTCTCTCGTGTTGCCGCTCCCGCTCGAACAGGCCCCGAAGTGGACGGCGACCGTCTTGACGCGCGTGGAGAAGCGCGGGACTTCCTCGCCCTGCTCCCCGGCGGTGCCGGAGTCCCGGAACCCGCCGAACGGCAGGTGGACGTCCCAGCCGGTGGTGGTGTTGACGGCGACCTGCCCGCACTCGGCCGCGTCGGCGAAACGGTACGCGCGGGACAGTTCGCGGGTGAAGACCGCGGCGGCCAGCCCGGAGCCGGAGTCGTCGACGGCCTCGACGGCCGCGTCGAAGTCGGGCACCGCGCGCAGTGCGAGGACCGTCCGAGGACCTCCTCGGGCCAGATCGCCGTCTCGGGCGTCACGCCGGCGAGCACGGTGGCCGCACGGAGCAGCCCTGCGCCGGTTCGCCCTCGGTGTCGGCCGTGCCGCCGGTGAGGACGGTGGCGCCCTGCTCCACAGCCCCGGCCAGGTGGGCGAGGACGCCGTCGCGCTGCTTGGGGCCGGCCGGACAGGGGGCACAGGGTGGTCGCCGGGTCGCTGCCCGGGGCGATCGTCAGCGCCTCGACCTCCTCGACCAGCAGCCGGGCGAACTCCTCGTACACCGGCTGCTCGACGATCACCCGGCTGGTGGCGGTGCACCGCTGGCCGGTCTGGCTCGGGCCGTGTGACGCGGACGTGCACCGAGACGGGCAGGACGGTGGAACACCTGTCGGCGGAGGACCAGATGGGCTCGGACGACTGACCGCGGGGCCCCCGAACGGCCTTCAACGGCCGGAAGATTCAGCCGCCGACACCGGTGGAACGGTCTAGCGTGTCGTGCCATGCGACTCACGGTTCTCGGCGGCTGCGGGGCCTGGCCCACCGCTTCTGAGGCGTGCAGCGGTTACCTCGTGGAGCACGAGGGTTTCCGCCTGCTCGTCGATCCCGGTTACGCCGTCTTTCCCCGCCTGCTCAGGTACGGCACCGCCGAAGCGGTCGACGCCGTACTGGTCAGCCACGGGCACCCCGACCACTGTGCCGATCTCCACCCCCTGCTGCGTGCCCGGGCGTTGAGCGACGCTCCGCCCGCGCCGCTGCCGCTCCACGCCCCGCACGGCGCCCTGGACGCCGTCCTGGCCCTCGACCGGCCGGACATGCTCGCGGGCGCCTACCGGCGCCACGACTTCACCCCGGGCGACCGTTTCGAGGTCGGCCCGTTCACGGTCTCCACCCGGCTGCTGCCGCACCACGTGCCGAACGCGGGCTTGCGCATCGCCACCCCCGACGCCGTGCTGGTCCACACCGGCGACACCGGTCCCGGCGACGCCGTGCCCCGCCTCGCCGACAGCGCCGACATCTTCCTGTGCGAGGCGACCTACGTCCACCGGGTCCCCGAGGCCGACGCCCCGTACCTGCTGACGGCAGACCTGGCCGGCCACTACGCCGCGCAGGCCGGGGTCGCCCGGTTGCTGCTGACCCACCTGTGGCCGGGCACGGACCCGTCCCTGTCGCACGCGGCCGCCGCCGAGCGGTTCGCCGGTCCCCTCACCGTCGCGTCCCCGGACCTCACGCTGGACGTCGGCACGGCAGCGGTGGGCCACAGCCCGCGCCGGCCCGCCTGACCGCGGCAGCAGCACGGGCCTGGGACGCGCCATCCGGTCGGGACCGTCCCACCCGCCCGCCCGCGAACGCCGGACGCCGGCCCCGCACCTCCCTCGTGCGGTGGCCGGCGTCCGACCTGCGCCCGGGCGACCGGGCAACCCCTGACCGGCTGCTCGTCCGCCCGGCTGCCCAGTTGCTCAGTGCGCGGCCAGTTGCTTCTCCTGCGCGCTGTCCTGGCCGCCGGCCGGCTTCGCGCCGCGCAGGGCGGCGATGCCGATGAACACCATGGAGGAGACACCGGCGAGCGCGAACGCCGTGAAGCCCCAGTCGCCGTGGTTCGCGGCGAGCAGCTGGCCGCCGAGCCACGGGCCGAAGACGGCGCCGAAGCGGCCCATACCGGAGGTCCAGCCGACGGCGGTGGCCCGGTTGTCGGGGTTGGAGCGGATGGAGACCGTCGCGTAGATCATCGTCTGAGCGCTGTTGAGGAAGACGCCGGTAAAAAAGACAACGATCATCGTCAGGGTCATCGGCATGTGAACGCTGAGCAGGAAGACGCCGGCGGCGGTCAGCGCGAACCAGATCGCCGAGATGCGCGGGGCGCCGAAGCGGTCGGCGGCCCGGCCTGCGACCAGCATGCCCACGATGCCGCCGAGGTTGAAGACGACCACGAAGGACAGCGCGGAGCCCAGCTCGTAGCCCTCGGCACGCATCAGGGTGGGCAGCCAGGTGGCGACGCCGTACACCAGGAGCAGGCCGCCGAAGGAGGCCAGCCAGTACAGCAGGGTCTGGATCCACTCGCCGCCGCGGAAGAGGTTGACCAGGTTGGTCCAGCGGTCGGCCGCGCCCGCCTTGCCGGCCTTGGCCTCGGGCAGCTCGACGTCGTAGCGGGCGGCGAGCGCACGGGCCTCCTCGGTGCGGCCCTTGGCGACGAGGAAGCTCAGCGACTCCGGCAGGAACTTGGCGAGCACCGGCGCGAAGAGGATCGGCAGCACGCAGACCCAGAACGCGGCGCGCCAGCCGACCGGCTCGACGAGCCACTTGGCGACGTAGGCGGAGAGGATGCCGCCCGCGTGGTGGGCGGTCATCAGCAGGCCGATGACGATGGCGCCGCGGCCGCGCGGGGCGTAGTCGGAGACCATGCTGATCGCGGTGGGCAGGAGACCGCCCAGGCCGATGCCCGCCACGGTCCTGCCGAGGCCGAAGACGGCGACGCTGTCCGCGATCGCGCACAGACCGGAGGCCAGCGAGAAGAGGGTCACGCAGGCGACCATCAGCTTCTTGCGGCCGATCCGGTCGGCGACCGTGCCCGCGGTCAGCGCGCCGACCAGCATGCCGAAGGTGGCGTAGCTGCCGAGGTCGCCGGCCTGGTCCGGGGTGATCCCGAAGGTCTTCGTCTCCAGCAGGTGCGGCAGCACCGAGCCGTAGATGAACATGTCCAGGCCGTCGAAGAGGACGGCCAGCCAGCACAGGCCGACGACCAGGAGGGCCAGTCTGCTGCCGCGGGCGGACAGAGCGGGGGAGGAGGACATCGTTGTTTTCCTCTCGTCCAGGAGACGTTCCCTGGAGGGGGACTCATGTGAGGGGCCCCCGCAACTCGAGCGAAGTCGAGAGCTCGGGGGAGGGTCGACGCGGCTCGTGCGGCTGACCCCGTGTGCGCTAGACGCTAGGGACCCGCCCCGAAAGAGTCAACGCTTTTGTCAACAATCTCATCAACGATATGGAGACGGGGAGGGGTGGGTACGCACCGCCGTGCGCGCCCACCCCCCGTCTCCGGCCGTCTAGGCAACCGGTGGCGTTCCGTGCGTGTGGAACGACTCGATGGTCTTCAGGCCCCAGGCCTGCCCCTTCTTCCGCTCCTCCTCGGTCCAGGTGATCAGCGGCCAGTCGGGCGCCAGCACCAGCCGGGTGAGCGGGTTGCACAGCTCGATCCGGTTGCCGCCGGGCTCGTAGACGTACAGGAAGAACGTCTGCTGGATGGCGTGCTTGTGCGGGCCCGTCTCGATGAACACGTGGGCGTCGATGGCGAGGTCGGCCGCGCGCAGGATGTCCTCGCGGGTGTCGGTCGCGAAGGCGATGTGGTGCAGCCGCCCGCTGGAGCCGGTCCAGTCCGAGGTGTAGACGACGTCGTACGACTTGTTCGTGTACGTCAGCCAGCGTGCCGCGATCTTCCCGCTGTCGAGCCGGATCTGTTCCGTCGGCCGGGCGCCGAGGACGTTCTGCTGGAACTCGGCGTTGGCGAGGACGTCCGCGGCGAGGAAGTTGACGTGGTCCAGGCGCCGTACGCCCACGCCCCGGTTGGGCTTGGCCTGCGGCTGGTTCTTCAAGGCGGGCCTGAGCGCGTCGGGGGCCCGGTAGTGCTCGCTCTCCCAGTACAGCGCGTGCTCGTGGCCGTCCGGGTCGGTGGTGACGTAGAGCTTGCCCAGGCCCGGCTCGTCCTCCACCCAGCGGCCGGTACCACCGGCCTCCTCGACCGCCCCGACCCGGCGCTGGAGGGCCTCCTCACCGGAGGTGCGCAGCGCGAGCCGGCCGAGGCCCGGCTGGTCGCGGGCGGTCAGGACCAGGCTGTGGTGCTCGTAGTCGTCGAAGGTCCGCAGGTAGACCGTGTCGCCGTCCTGCCCGTTGACGGTCAGCCCCAGGTAGTCGGTGAAGAAGCCGACACTCGCGTCCAGGTCCGGGGTGAAGAGCTGGGCGTGGCCGATGTGGGCGATGTCGCCGAGCGGCGGAGTCATCGTTGACCTCCTTGAGGGTGCGGGGGGATCGGTGCCGTCTCGGCGGACCGGGGGAACACGGTGCCGTCGAAGATCTTGCGGGCCGTGCGGACCACGGCGGTGCGGCGGGCGGAGGGCAGCCCCTCGGGGGTGCTGCCGAGGCTGCTTTCGACGTCCAGGAAACCGGTGGGGTGTTCGATGCGCACGCGGTCACTTCCGGACGTGAGCCGTGCGAGGTCCGCGCCCACGCTGCCTTCGATCCGCAGGCCGGCGGCGACACTGGCCGCGCCGAGCACCCCGATCGAGGGGTGGCAGCGCACGGGAATGAAGGTGCGGGTGCTGATCGCGCCGCCGGCACGGGGTGGGGCGAGCAGCGTGAGCTTGGGCACGGTGGCGTCCGGGACGTCCCCGAGGCCCATCAGGCGGCCCGCCCGCAGGCGGATCCCGCGGAGCCGGTCGGCCAGTTCCTCGTCGGCCTCGAGTTCGGCGGGCGACTCGTAGCCGGTGACCTTGAGCGAGGTGGCCGCGGCGAGGACGGTCGGCATGCCGTTGTCGACGCAGGTCACCTGCACGCCGTCGATCTCGTCCCGCACGTTGCCGGTGGGCAGCAGCGGGTTCGCGCCGGGCGGGAACTCGACGACCACGGGCGCCGCCGTCCCCGGTACGCCCGAGATCTCGGCGTCCCCGGTGTAGTCCACGCGCCCGCCCGGGGTCGGGAAGGTCGCCGTCGCCAGGTCACCGCTGTTGACCATGCGGATGCGGACGGAGGTCTCCTCCTCCCCCGCCGCCACGAGCCCTCGCTCGACGGCGAACGGGCCGACGCCGGCCAGGATGTTGCCGCAGTTCTGACGGCCGCTCACCTCGGCCCTGTCGACGGCCACCTGAAGGAAGAGGTAGTCGACGTCGGCGTCCGGGTGGGCCGAGGGCGAGACCACGGCGACCTTGCTGGTGAGCGGATGGGCGCCGCCCAGGCCGTCGATCTGGCGGTCGTCGGGGCTGCCCATGACGCGCAGCAACAGGTCGTCGCGCGCGGCCGGTTCGGGGGGCAGGTCGCCGGCGAGGAAGTAGGCGCCCTTGGAGGTGCCGCCCCGCATCAGCAGGCAGGGCACCTCCTCGGGCAGCCGGGTCACGACCCCGCCCCCTCGCCGGCGTACTCCTCGTAGCTCTTGTACTCGACCCCGAGGCGCTTGAGCGTCTCGCGCAACCCGTAGCGGTCCAGGCCGAGTTCGCCGTCGAGGAAGGCGGCGCGGGACGTGGCCTCCTTGGCCTCGCGGGCCTCGGACGCCTCGACGGTGGCGCGGGCGCGCTCGCGCGGGACGACCACCACGCCGTCGTCGTCGGCGAGGATCACGTCACCGGGGCGGATCACCCGGCCGTCGATCGCGACCGGCACGTTGACCGAGCCACCGGTGGCCTTGACGGTGCCCTGCGCGGAGACGGCCCGCGACCAGGCGGGGAAGTTCATCTCCCGCAGTTCCTGGGTGTCGCGGATGCCCGCGTTGATGATCAGGCCGCGCACCCCGCGCTGCCGGAGCGCGGTCGCGAACAGCTCGCCGAACATGCCGTCGGTGGAGGGCGAGGTGGTGGTGACGACCAGGAGGTCGCCCTCGCCGCACTGCTCGACGGCCGCGTGGATCATGAGGTTGTCGCCGGGCCAGCTGAGCACGGTGACGGCCGTACCCGCGACGCGCACGCCCTGCTGGACGGGCCGGATCCGCGGACCCAGCAGGCCGGTGCGGCCCATCGCCTCGCTCACGGTGGCCACGCCGAAGCCGGCCAGCGCGTCGACGTCCTTCGCGTCCGCCTTCGGCGGGTTGGTGACGATCACGCCGCTCACGCCAGCTCCTCCGCGATCTGCGGGTAGGGGCGCATGTACGCCTCGGCCATGGTCTTGTGCGCGAGCCCCAGGTTCGGGCCGGCGTTGCGCTTGAGCTGGACACCGCGGCGGACGGCGAGGTCGGTGTAGTAGTCCCACAGGTGCTGCTGGGCGCCGAGGCACTCCATGGCCTTGCGCTTGGTCTCCCACACCTCGGTGATGTCGAGGAGCACCTCGGGCTTGAACCCGCTCATCTCGGGCTGGTGCGGCTCGAAGTAGAAGACGGGCGGGGCGCCGATGATCCCGCCGGGACCCGGGTAGCCGATGGCCTGGGCGAGGACGCGGGCCTCCAGGGCCATGCGGTTGGCGGCGGGGTGGTCGCCGTTGTAGGGGTCCTCGGTGGGGTGGGTGAGGACGACGTCCGGCTGGGTCTCGCGGTAGACCGCGACGAGCCGGTCGGTCAGTTCGGCGGTGGGGACCAGCGGGTAGTCGCCCGCGTCGAAGAAGCGGACCTCGGCGCCGAGGGTGGCGGCGGCACGCTCGGCCTCGTCCCGGCGTATCGCCTTGATCTCGTCGAGCTTCTTGCCCTCGCGCCACGCCTTGGCGGACTCACCGCGCTCGCCGAAGGTCAGGCACGCGATGGTGACCTTCTCCCCCCGGGAGGCGGCCAGGGCGATGGCGCCGCCCGCACGCCACACGAAGTCCCCGGCGTGCGCGGTGACGACGAGGGTCGATCGTGGGGAGGCGGGCGCGTTGGCCTGGGTCATGCTGGAATCTCCTTGGTGGCAGGTGGACGCCCGCCTCGCACCGCCGCGATCAGTCGCGCAGTGCCTCGATCACGCTGGTGAGGTGGGCTCGGACGGCCGTCTCGGCCGCCTGCGGGTCCCTGGCCCGGATCGCTTCGATCATGGTCAGGTGCTCGTTCAGGGATTGCTGGGGACGCCCCGGCCTCAGAGCCAACTGGAAGCGATGCCGTACCAGTTGGGCGTTGAGCCGCTCCAGCAGCTCCTGTGCGGTCTGCTGGCCGGAGAACTCCCGGATGCGCACGTGCAGTTCGTGGTTGAGGTCGGAGTAGGTGACCGGCTCGCCGTCGGCGACGGCCTTGGTCATGGCCGTGCCCAGGTCGGTGAGCTCGGCCAGTTGCTCGTCGCTGGCGGCGACGGCCGCCTTCGCCGCGCACAGCCCTTCCAGGACCATGCGGCACTCGGTGATGGCGACCGCTTCGTCCACGGTCACCACCCGCACCCGCGACCCGCGGTTGCGGATCCGTTCGACGAGCCCCTGGGACTCCAGATCGATGAGTGCCGCGCGGATGCTGGCCCGCGTCACACCGAACTGCTCGGCGAGCTCGTTCTCCACCAGCCGCTGCGCCGGTGCCATCTCGCCGTGCAGGATCGCCTGCCGCAGCTGCGCGAGCGCATGCTGCTTGGCCTGCTCGCCGGTGCTCGGACGGGCTTCTTTCGGCATCGTTGCCCTCCCTGAGTGAGTGCCTGTCGAACCTAAATCTAGCCAGACAAGATTGTCAACAATTTTGTCTGCCATATTGGCGATTCATGGTCGGCGCACAGCCGCCCGAATCACGGCGGGGCCCGGCGGCGCCTGCGCGCCACCGGGCCCCTGCCCCGTCCCGTCCGTGCGTGATCCCGATCGCCGGGCCCGGCCGGGCCGGCCGGTCATGCCTCCGGCGGGGGCGGTGCCGTCGTCCCCCGCACCTCGAGTGTCGGCGCCGCCAACCGGACGCGCCCCTCTCCTCCGGGCCGTGCGAGGCGGTCGAGGAGACAGCGGGCGGCGCGGCGGCCGACCTCGTGGCCGGCGTGGTCGACCGTCGTGAGCCACACGTGGCGCAGCCGGGAGACGCTCGTGTTGTCGTAGCCGACCACGGACAGGTCGCGCGGGACGGCGAGCCCCAGTTCGCCGGCCGCCGACAGCGCGCCCACGCAGGCCATGTCGTTGACGGCGAAGACGGCGGTGGGCCGGTCGGGGCGGGCCAGCAGCCGGACGGTGGCGCGGTAGCCGCCCTCCTCCGTCATGTCGCACGGCTCGACCGGGGCTCGGTCCGCGAGGCCGTGCGCCCGCATCGTCTCCTCGAAACTGCGCCGGCGCAGGTCGCCGACGGCGCCGTAGCCCGCGAGGTGCGCGATCCTCCGGTGCCCGAGGCCGATCAGGTGCTCGGTGGCCAGGCGGGCGCCGCGCTCGTCGTCGTTGGCGACCACGTCCACGCCCGCCGGCACCGGTTCGCGGGCGGCCGCGACGACGACCGGCATACGGGCGGCGACCGCGTCGAGGGCCGCCGGGTCGGGCAGCGTGCCCACGACGACCAGCCCGTCGGCCCGCAGGTCCAGGAAGGGTCCGGCGAGGTCGTGGCCGACCCGGCGGTTCAGGCGCGCGTCGGCGAGCAGCATGTGGCGGCCGCTCGCCTGGAGCAGGGAGTTGAGGCCGTCGAGGAGGTCGACGTACCAGGGGTTGCGCAGGTCGTTCAGGAGGACGCCGACCATGGGGGCGCCCTCGGTCGACTGCGACGGGGAACCGGAGGGGGCGCGCCGCTCGCTGAGGCTGCGGGCGGCCGCGTTGGGCCGGTAGCCCAGTTCGCGCACGGCCCGCAGGACGGCCTCGCGCTTCTCGGCACGCACCTGGCCGGAGCCGCGCAGGACGAGGGAGACCAGCGACTTGGACACTCCGGCCCGGTCGGCGACGTCACGGATGGTCGGCGGTCTCATGACTTGGACCGTTCCATGACTCGCTCCCGTTGTCAAAGCGTGCAGTCGAGCCTTGACATGGGACAAAGCGGCCTCCATGGTGACCTGGACAAGTGATGGATCGGTCCAATGAAGGGCTGGGGTGGCTGTCATGGTGGAGACGCTGGGTGTCGCCGTCGTCGGGTTCGGCTGGATGGGCCGGGTGCACACACAGGCGTACGCGCGCGTGCTCCACCACTTCCCAGGGCTGACCGTGCGGCCGGAGCTGGTCGCGGTCGCCGAGGAGGTGCCGGGGCGGGCGGAGCAGGCCGCCGCGCAGTACGGGTTCGTCTCGACGAGCCGCGACTGGCGCGAGATCGCCGCCGACCCGCGCGTGCGGGCGGTCAGCGTCACCGCGCCGAACTTCCTGCACCGCGAGATCGGCGTCGCGATGGCCGAGGCGGGCAAGCACCTCTGGATCGAGAAGCCGGTGGGCCTGACGGCCGACGACGCCCGCGCGGTCGCGGACGCGGTCGCCAAGGCGGGCGTGCAGGGGACGGTCGGCTTCAACTACCGCAACGCGCCCGCCGTCGAGGCGGCCCGCGAGCTGATCGCCTCGGGGGAGATCGGCAGGGTCACGCATGTCCGCATCCGTCTGTTCAGCGACTACGCGGCCCATCCCGACGGCGCCCTCACCTGGCGCTACGAGCGGGAGCGCGGGGGCAGCGGGGTGCTCGGCGACCTGGCCTCGCACGGCGCCGACCTGGCCCGCTTCCTGCTCGGCGACATCACCTCGCTGACCGCGGACACCGCGATCTTCCTCCCGGAGCGGGCCCGTCCCTCCGGCGCCACCGCGGGCCACACCCTGGCCACCGGCGGCGACCTCGGCCCCGTCGAGAACGAGGACTACGTCAACTGTCTGCTCCGCTTCGCCTCCGGCGCCCGCGGCGTCCTCGAGGCCTGCCGTGTCTCGGTCGGCGAGCAGAACAACTACGGCTTCGAGGTGCACGGCACGCGGGGCGCCGTCTTCTGGGACTTCCGCCGCATGAACGAGCTGGCCGTCAGCCGCGGCACGACGTACCAGGACCAGCCCGTCAGCACGGTGTACGTCGGCCCGGGCGCCGGCGAGTTCGGCGCGTTCCAGCCGGGCGCGGCGAACGCCATGGGCTACGACGACCTGAAGGTGATCGAGGCGTACCGCTTCCTGCGCTCGGTGTCCGAGGGCGTCCCCTACGGCGCGACCCTCGCGGACGCCGTGCGCAGCGCGGCCGTGCTGGACGCGATGACGCGGTCGGCCGAGAGCGGCGCGTGGGCCGACGTGCGGGCCTCGTAGAGCGGGCGGCCACGGGCGCCGCCGGCGTACGGCGAGCGCCGACGTCGCGGGCGGTGGGCGCACGGCGGACGCGCCGACGTCGCGGGCGGGACGGACGGCGTACGGCGCACGCGGAGGGCGGACGGCACGCGGACGGCGGACGCGGGCCTCCCCCGGGCGCAGGGCGGACGCCGGTCTCGCCGGTACGCCGGCGGTCAGCGTGGTGGCACCGTGGGCATGTTGTACGGCGTCACCACCTGGATCGGCGACGGCACGACCGGCCCCGCGGGCGGCAGCGCCCCGTGGGCGCGCATCACGACGTGGCAGGCCTCCCGCATGTCCTGACGGAGGTCGTGGTGGAGGACGGCGGACAGCCGGTGCTCGCGCAGCAGACGGGTGTTGTCGTGGTCGAGGTCGTGCGCGACGAACACCGCGCAGTCGCGGCCGACGTCCTCGAAGGCCCGCAGCGTCGCGATGTTGCCGCCGCCGATGGAGTAGACGGCACGGATGTCCGGGTCCCGGGCGAGGGCGGCGCGGACGAGGTCGTACTGGGTGGCGTCCAGGCCTTGGCCCTCGGTGATCTCGACCAGGGTGCGCTCGGGGTGGCGGGCGCGCATGGCGCCGCGGAAGCCCATCTCGCGCTCCTCCTCGTTGCGGAAGAAACCGCTGCTGAGGCTGGTGAGCACGTTGCCGGGGCGCTCGCCCAGCCACTGGCCCATGAGGTAGGCGGCGGTGGCGCCGGCGGCCCGGTTGTCGATGCCGACGTAGGCGAGACGGGCGCTGGCGGGCAGGTCGGTGACGAGGGTGACGACCGGGACGCCCGCCGCCGCCAGCCGGCCCACCGCCGCCGTGACCTCGGGGACGTCCGGCGCCTTGAGGACGACGCCCTGCGAACCCCGCCGGGCGATCCTGTCCAGCGTCGCGACGAGCTCCTCGACGGGGCCGGTCTCGCGGAAGTGGAAGCGGGAGCGCAGCACGGCCGGGTGCAGGGAGGGCAGCTCGGCCTCCAGGGCGGCGCGCACGGCCGTGGTGAACCGCTCCGGCGCCTGCGCCACGACGTCGACCATGAAGGTGCGCCCGACGAGGCGGACCTGGGTGCGCTGCCGGTCGAGGTCGGCGATGGCCCGCCGCACCTCCTGCGCGGTGGACGCGCGCACCCCTCCCCTGCCGTTGAGGACCCGGTCCACGGTGGCCTCGCTCAGGCCTGCCTGACGGGCGATCTCGCGGATCGGGAAGGGGTGGCCCACTGCAGGCTCCTTCGAGGTCGGGGTGAGGGGGTGACGAGGGGAGCGGCGAGGTCGTGACGAGGGGTTTCGCCGGCGCGACGGTTGTTCTGAGGGGTTTTTGATGGCTCGCTGCCCGTTGTTCGAGGGCTTTGTACTGACAAGAATGACAGAGCCGTACGGCGGGCGCCGCGAGGCGAGGACACCGCGGCCTCCGCGGGACGGGCGGCGGGCCGGCGCGGCGCGAGAGCTGAAAGGACCCCCGAAGACCATGGGACTTCTCGACGACAAGGTCGTCCTCGTCAACGGCGGCAGCCAGGGAGTGGGCGCCGCCATCGCACGGGCCGCCGTCCGCGAGGGCGCGGTCGTGGCCGTCACCGGCCGGCGCCGGGAACCGGGTGAGGCCCTGGTGGCCGAGCTGGCCGCGGCGGGCGGCAAGGCGATGTTCGTACGGGCCGACCTGGCGGACGCCGAGCAGGCGAAGGCCTCCGTCACCCGCACGGTCGAGGCGTACGGCCGGGTCGACTGCCTGGTGAACTCCGCCGGGCTGACCTCGCGGGGCACCCTGCTGGACACCACGCCCGAACTGTTCGACCAGCACGTCGCGATCAACCTCAAGGCGCCGTTCTTCGCCATGCAGGCCGCCGTCGCGGACATGGTGAACCGCGGGGCGCCCGGCACGGTCGTCAACATCATCACGTCCTCGGCGCACGGCGGGCAGCCCTTCCTGGCCCCGTACGTCGCCGCCAAGGCGGGCCTGATCGGCCTCACCCGCAACGCGGCGCACGCCCACCGCTTCGACCGGGTCCGCATCAACGGACTGAACATCGGCTGGACGGCGACCGAGGGCGAGGACGCCACGCAGCGGGCCTTCCACGGCGCCGGGGACGACTGGCGCGAGCAGGCGGCCGCGCGGCTCCCGATGGGCAAGCTCGGCCAACCGGACGAGATCGCCGACTTCGTTGTGTTCCTGCTGTCCGAGCGGTCCGGCGTGGTCACCGGTTCGGTGATCGACTGGGACCAGAACGTCCTCGGCGGCCTGGACTAGGGCCTGTCCACAGGCCCTGGCCTTCCGCACCCTCCCCGGTACCGCCCCTCCCCCGGTACAGCCCCTCGCCCCGTCCCATCTCAAGGAGCAGCACACCCCATGCGCATCGGAATCCTCGGCCTCGGCCGCATCGGCGCCTTCCACGCCGAGACCCTCTCCGGACTCGACGCCGTCGAGTCGCTCGTCGTCGCCGACCCGTTCGCCGAGGCCGCCAAGTCCGCCGCGGAGCGGTTCGGCGCCGAGGTCGCGGACTCCCCCGAGGCGGTGCTCGCCGCGGGGGTGGACGGCGTGGTGGTCGCCGCGGCCACGGACGCCCACCCGGGCCTGATCCTCGCCGCTGTGAAGGCGGGCGTGCCGGTCTTCTGCGAGAAGCCGGTCGCCAGGACCATGAGCGAGGGCGTCGAGGTCCTCGAGGCCGTCCAGGGCAGGGACGTCCCGATCCAGATCGGCTACAACCGCCGCTTCGACGCCGGCTTCGTCGCCGCCCGGGCCGCCGTGCGGGCGGGCGAGCTCGGCAAGCTGCACACCGTACGCTCGACGACCCTGGACCCGGCGCCGCCGCCGGCCGCGTACATCGCCGCCTCCGGGGGCATCTTCCGGGACTGCTCGGTCCACGACTTCGACATCATCCGCTGGGTGACGGGCCGCGAGGTGACCGAGGTCTACGCGGTCGGCGGGAACCGGGGCGCCGACTACATCAAGGACGCGGGCGACGCCGACACCACGGGCGCGATCCTCACCCTGGACGACGGCACGATCGCGGTGGTGTCCAACTCCCGCCACAACGCCCGCGGTTACGACGTCCGCATGGAGATCCACGGCTTCCAGGACTCCATCGCGGTGGGCCTGGAGGACAAGTTGCCGCTGCGCTCGGTGGAACCGGGTGCGACCTTCCCGTCCGGCACCCCGCACGACTTCTTCATGGACCGCTTCGCCGCCGCCTACCGCGCCGAACTCACCGCGTTCACCGAGGTGGTGGCCGGCGCCCGGCCCTCCCCGTGCACGGTCGAGGACGCACTGGAGGCGGGCTGGATCGCCGAGGCGTGCACGCTGTCGCTGCGGGAGCACCGGCCGGTGACGATCGCGGAGGTGCGGGCTTCCTGACCGCCGGGGTGCGGGTCCTCCTGCCGGGGCCCGCACCGGGGCGGCCTGACGCATCCGGTTCACCGCCGGGCGGGGCCCGGTGAGGCTGCGCGCACGGGCCCGGGCGGATCCGGTGGGGCTGCGCTCACCGGCCGTAGCGGACCAGCCATTCGTCGGGGTCGTAGGCGTCACGGGCCGGGTCGCGCGGTGTGGCCGGCCTCTCCTCCACCATGTCCTCCGGGCGCACCCGCTCGGGCAGTGCCCCGAACCGGGCCCTGCGCCCGGCTTCCGTGCTGTCGGACCTGTCCTGCTCCGGCATCTCGTCCTCCCCGCCCACGTCGTCCACGTCGTCCACGTCTTCCACGTCTTCACCCCCCGTACTTCCTGGAACGTTCTCACCTCGCCGCCGGTTCCGCCGGCAGGTCGAAGACGTGGTCCGGGGAGATGATGGACGAGATCGCGTCGCCGAACAGGGTGCTGGGTTCCTCGTTCCCGTGGTCGACGTCGGTGTTCAGCAGCACGACGAGGGTCGTCTCGGCCGACGGCAGGTAGACGGTCAGGGACTCGTAGCCCGGCAGGGAGCCGTTGTGGCCGATCCACCCCTGCACGTTGAAGATGCCGAGACCGTAGCCCGCGCCCGGAATAGGGGTCGGCGGGGTGACCAGCCGCTGCTTCTGCGTGGCGGGGCTGATCAGCCGCTCGCCGTCGGGCATTTCGCCGGTGGCGACCGTGCGGGCCCACACGCGCAGGTCCTGCAGGGTGGAGATCATGGCACCGGCGGCCCAGCCCCAGGAGGGGTTCCAGTCGGCGGAGTCCTCGATCTTGCCGGTCGCGGTCTGGTTCGTGTAGCCCTGGGCGTGCGGCTCGGGGAACTCGGCGCCCTTGGGGAAGAGGGTGTCTCCCAGGCCGACCGGATCGATGATGTGCTCCTGGATGTAGTCCCCGAGCGTTTGACCGCTGATCTTCTCGACGACGAGCCCGAGCAGGATCAGGTTGGTGTTGGAGTAGAAGAACTTCTCGCCCGGCGGGAACAGCACGGGGTGCCGGAAGGCGTAGTCGAGCAGTTGCCGCGGGGTGAACTCCCGCCGCGGGTCGGACGTCAGCGCCTTGAAGAAGTCGTCGTCCTCCGAGTAGTTGAACAGCCCGCTGCGCATGCCGGCCAGCTGGCGCAGGGTGATCCTGTCGCCGTTGGGAACGCCGTCGACGTACTGGTCGATGGTGTCGTCGAGGCCGATCCTGCCCTCGTCGACCAGGTCGAGGACCGCCGTCACGGTGAACGTCTTGGTCTCGCTGCCGATCCGCATGTAAAGGTCCGGCCGCATCCTCTCACCGGTGCTCCTGTCGGCGACGCCGAAGGACTTCACGTAACGGCCCTTGTCAGGCGTCCAGATGCCGACGGTCACGCCGGGGACGCTCGCCTCCTTCATGACACGCCGCACGGCCTGGTCGATCTGGCGCCGTACGGCGGGGGTGAGGTCGCGGACGTCGTCGGCGGCCGGTGACGGCGGCGGCGTCGGTGTGCCGGTGGTGGCCGGGTGGGGCAGCGCGACCGCCGCCCCGCCTTCGGCCGGCAACAGCAGCGCTGCCACCGCGGTGGCGACGGCGGCCGCCCTGCACAGGCGACGACGCGGGTGTGTCATGGGCTCACTTCCCCACGAGGAGACGTACGCCGCAGGCCACAGCCGCACCAAGGGGGCACGGGCCGCACGCGGCCCATCAGCCCCAGCATAGAAGCGCACGCCTGCCGCCGCCTGTTGGCGGAGTCGCCCCGCGGGCGTACGGCGGGGACGCGCCCGGGCACCTGCCCCGACCACACCTCTGCCAGGATCGGCGTCATGTCCGTGCCCATCACCCCCGCCCGCGTCACCGACATCCGGCAGGCCCTCGCCGACCACCACCGCTACTGGGGCGGGCGCGACCTGCGCGCCCTGCATCTCCTGCCGCTGGTCCACGAGTTCGGCTCCACCTGCCTGGTGGCCCGCACGGCGGACGGCGTCCTGGGCTACCTCATCGGCTTCGTCACCCCGGACCGCACCGGTTACGTCCATCTGGTCGCCACCCGCGACGACGCCCGCGGCACCGGCCTGGGGCGCGCCCTGTACGAGGCGTTCACCGAGGCGGCCCGCGCCCAGGGCGCCGTCCGCCTCAAGGCGATCACCACACCCGGCAACGAGGGTTCCGTCGCCTTCCACCGCCGTCTGGGGTTCGCGGTGCGCGTGGTGGAGGAGTACAACGGGCCGGGTCAGCCGCGGGTGGTGTTCACCCGGGACCTGACGGCCTGACACCGGAGGCCGTCCGTCAGGTCCCGCGCGTCCGGACGTGCACGTGCCCGTCGAGCGGGAACTCGGGCGGGGACGCCAGCAGAAGACCGCCGAAGGCGTAGCCGCTCTTCTCGGCGACACGGCAGGACGCCAGGTTGTCGACCTGGTGCAGCAGGGCGAGACGGGTCAGCCCGTCGAAGGCGGTGAAGGCCCAGTCCGTCAGGGCGCCCAGCGCCCGGGAGGCCACGCCCCGGCCGCGGGCGTGGGCCGCCGTCCAGTAGCCGACCTCCGGGGACGGGCCGTGGGGGTTCTTGAGGACGACGTGTCCGGCCAGCCGGCCCTCGCGGCAACCGGGTCGCGTCGTCTCCAGGACGGCGAAGGAGAGGCGCGTGCCCGTCTCCCACCCCTCGCGCTGCTCTTGTACCCAGCGCACCGCGTCCGCCTCGTCCGCCATCCTCACGGCGGACCAGCGCCGCATGACGGGATCCGCGTACATCTCGGCCAGACCTGTTGCGTCCGGCGGGCGCCATGGGCGCAGCAGCAGGGCGGAGGCCGACGCGGTGGCGCCGGCCTCCAGGTGGATCTCGGTGTGGTCCATGCCGCGGGCGCCGTCGGCCGCTCAGGCGCCGCAGGAACGCAGGAAGTCGTGGGGCCGCACCGCGACGGGCAGGGACCTGTCCGGCTCGCACGGGTACATGTCCTGCTCGGCGATCGCGAACAGTTCCACCCCGAGACCCTGCACCGCGACCGGCACGGGCTCCAAGTCCGGCACACTCGTGGGCGGTTCGCACATCACCCCGCGCCGGACCGCGGGACCGAACGGCACGCCGTCCTCGACGACGCCGGCGAGCGCGGCCACCCGGCTGCCGTGGGCCCGGGTCTCCTCCCACACGGCGGGACCGCGGTGCGGGCCGGTGAGGACCGTGCCCGCCGGCACCTCCAGGTTCCGCCGGCCCGCCTCGTCGGTGAGACGGGCCGGGTCGGTCGGCAGGTAGCCGTACGGGCCCGGTTCGATCGAGGAGCAGCCCGCCTCGGCGACCTCGTCCAGGAGGCGCTCCCAGGGCCGGAGGGGGATGTGGGGGAACCGGACGCCCCACGAGTCGGGGGCGGAGCCGATCCGGACGCGGTCCAGCGCGGGCGCCATGTCAGGACTTTCCCTCGCCGGTGCCCGCCACAGGGGCGGTGAGGTCGCCCTCCTCGGGGAGTTCGTCGACGTCGACGCCGCCGACCTGGGCCAGTTCGTGCTTGAGCGCGGCGAGTTCGGCGCCGCCGGCCATGTGGTTGGTGAGCTCTTCGAGGCTCACCTGGCTGCGGTCGGCGGAGAGTTCCATGGTGCCCAGGCGCAGGACGCTGAAGTGGTCGCCGACCATGTAGGCGTGGTGGGGGTTGTGGGTGATGAAGATGACGCCGAGGCCGCGGTCGCGGGCGGCGGCGATGTACTTCAGGACCACGCCGGACTGCTTGACGCCGAGGGCGGCGGTGGGCTCGTCGAGGATGAGGACGCGGGCGCCGAAGTAGACGGCGCGGGCGATGGCGACGCACTGGCGCTGGCCGCCGGAGAGGGTGCCGATGGGCTGTTCGAGGTCGTCGAGGACGATGCCCATGTTGCGCAGTTCCTCGTCCGCGGTCCTCTTCATCCTGTCGATGTCGAGGCGGCGGACGGGCCAGGGGCCCTTGGTCATCTCGGAGCCGAGGAAGAAGTTGCGCCAGACCGGCATCAGCGGCACCGTCGCCAGGTCCTGGTAGACGGTGGCGATGCCGCGGTCGAGGGCCTCGCGGGGGGTGGAGAAGCGGACCGGTTCGCCGTCGACGAGGAACTCGCCCTCGGTGTGCTGGTGCAGCCCGGAGATGATCTTGATGAGGGTGGATTTGCCCGCGCCGTTGTCGCCGAGGACGCACGTGACCTTGCCGGGGTGGACGGCCAGGTCGACGCCGTGCAGGGCGCGGATGTTGCCGTAGGACTTGCCCGCGTTGCGGAGCGCGACCAGTGGGCGGTCCCCGTCCGCGGTCGGGTCGTCCGCGAGGACGGCTCCGTGCGTGCCGGTGTTGTCGTTCGTCATGGGGGTCACCTCCGGGTCGCCGTGCGCTGGACCCACAGATTGATGAGGACGGCGCCGAGGAGCATCACGCCGAGGAAGGCCTTGAACCAGTCGGGGTTCCAGCCGGCGTAGACGATGCCCTGCTGCACCATGCCGAACATGAAGGCGCCGAAGACCGGGCCGATGGCGGAGCCGTAGCCGCCGGTCAGGAGGCAGCCGCCGATGACGGCCGCGGCGATGTAGATCAGCTCCTGGCCGACGCCCTCGCCGGACTGCACGGTGTTGAAGGAGAACAGCTGGTGCATGCCGACGAACCAGGCGCCGAAGCCGACCAGCATGAACAGGGAGATCTTGGTGAAGGTCACCGGGACGCCGACGGCCCGCGCGCTGTCCTTGTTGCCGCCGACCGCGAAGATCCAGTTGCCGTACTTGGTGCGCAGCAGCACCCACGTGGCCAGGGCGGCGAAGACCAGCCACCACACGATGGTGATCTTCACCTGGACGCCGCCGACGTCGAAGGAGGAGGCGAAGATCGCCTTGGCCTGGCTGAAGCCGTCCATGTCGCTGATGTCGTCGGTGGCCACGTTGCCGGTGACCAGCTTGGTCACCGCGAGGTTCACTCCCTGCAGGATGAGAAACGTGCCCAGGGTGACCAGGAAGCTCGGCAGGCCGGTCTTGACCAGCAGCCAGCCGTTGAAGAGGCCGACGGCGAGCGAGAACACCAGGGCGAGGACCACGCCCATCCAGACGTTCAGGGTCAGCTGGTAGCTGAGCATGGCCGCGGTGAGCGCCGAGCTGATCACCGCGACACCGGCCGAGAGGTCGAACTCGCCACCGATCATGAGCAGCGCCACGGGCAGCGCCATGATCCCGATGGTGGAGGACTGGTAGAGGATGTTGGCCATCGAGCTGCCGTCGCGCACCGGCGGCGCGGTGGCGAGGAAGAACACCCACACCGCGACCGCGCCGAGGAAGACGCCCACCTCGGGTCGGGCCAGCAGCCTCAGGGCCAGGGGTCGTCGGGTGGTCCGGCCGTCGGTCGCCTTCGGGCCGGAAGCCGGCGGTGTGGTCACCGCCGGCTCGGCGTGCTGGGCCATGCTCATCACCGGGTGCCCTTCGCGGCGTAACTGGCGACGGCCTCGACGTTGGACTTGTCGACGAAGGCCGGGCCGGTGAGCACCGGCTGCTCGCCACCGCCCATGTAGTTGCCGTTGTTCTTGTAGAGCCACAGGGAGTCGATCGCCAGGTAGCCCTGGAGGTAGGGCTGCTGGTCGACGGCGAACTCGACGGTGCCCTTGCTGATGGCGCCCGTCAGCTCCTTGTTCAGGTCGAAGGTGGCGACCTTCGCCTTGCTTCCGGTCTCGGACACGGACTGCGCGGCCGTCATCGCGATCGGCGCGCCGAGCGTGACGACGTGGTCGATGGAGCTGTCCTGCTTGAGCTTGGCGGTGATCGTCGACTTCACGGACGGCATGTCGGTGCCGTTGACGAAGAGGTTCTCGATGGCCCCGGAGAACGTCTTCTTCACGCCGTCGCAGCGCTGCGTGAGGCCGATGTTGCCCTGCTCCTGGATGACGCAGACGACCTTCTTGGCGCCGAGCGTGTTCAGCCGGTTGCCGAGGGCCTCGCCCGCGACCGTCTCGTCCTGGCCGAAGAACTCCAGCAGGCCGAGCTTCTTCCACTCGCTCACCCCGGAGTTGAGGCCGACCACGGGGATGTTCGCGGCCTTCGCCTTGCTGATGACGTCCTTGAGCGCGTCGGGCTTGGCGAGGGTGATGGCGATGCCGTCGACCTTCTGGTCGATGGCGTTCTGCACCAGGTTCGCCTGGTTGCCGGCGTTGGGGTCGGAGGAGTAGATCAGCTTGACGTTGTCCTTAGCCGCGGCGGCCTCGGCGCCCTTGCGGACGATGTCCCAGAAGGTGTCGCCGGGCGACTGGTGGGTCACCAGGGCGACGGTCATCTGCGGCGTGGTGGCCTTGCCGGCGGAGGCGTCGCTTCCCCCTTCCTCGGCCTTCTTGCCGCCGGAGCCGCTGGAGCAGCCCGCGAGGGTCAGGGCCACCGCCGCGGCCATGGCCACGACCGGGGCGATTCTGCGGGAGCGGGAGGGAGAAGAGCTGTCCATCTTTCCTGCACCTCACTGTGCGACAGAGGAAGACCGAGGGAAGGGGGGTCCACCGCTAGGATCCGGTGACCGGAGCCGCTGGGCACCGGGCTGCTGCGCTGTTGGGACGGGATCCAATCCCCTGGGGAGCCCGCTGTCAATACTTTGTTAAGACATCATTTCAGAAAGAGGTCAGTATGTAAGAACAAACCATTGACAGTGCAGGCTGTCGGGCCCTACACCTGAGGGGCGATCTTCACCCCGTGCGCACGGGCGTCACCCACCACCCTAGGAGGTGCCCGATGGCGAAGACCGGCGACCGCCCCCGTGCCGCGTCCGGCTCCGCGCTGGACACACTGCACTTCGCCCTGGACCGCGCCAGCCCCGTACCGCTCTACTACCAGCTCGCCCAGCAACTGGAGGCGGCGATCGAGCACGGCGCCCTCGCCCCGGGCGACCTCCTGGGCAACGAGATCGACCTGTCGACGCGCCTCGGCCTGTCCCGCCCGACGGTGCGCCAGGCGATCCAGTCCCTGGTCGACAAGGGGCTGCTGGTGCGCCGGCGCGGGGTGGGCACCCAGGTGGTGCACAGCCAGGTGAAACGGCCGCTGGAACTGAGCAGCCTCTACGACGACCTGGAGGCGGCCGGACAGGGCCCGGCCACGCAGGTCGTACGCAACGAACGCGTCCCGGCGACCGCGGACGTCGCGGCGGCCCTGGGGATCGCGGAGGGCGCCGAGGTCACGCTGGTGGAGCGGCTGCGCTCGACGCACGGGCAGCCGGTGGCGTACCTGTGCAACTACCTGCCCCCGGCCCTGCTGGACCTCGCCACGGAGCGGCTGGAGGAGACCGGCCTGTACCGGCTGCTGCGGGCGGCGGGCATCACCCTGCACAGCGCCCGGCAGACCGTCGGCGCCCGCTCCGCCACCGCCGAGGAGGCCGCCCTGCTGACGGAGAAGGAGGGGGCGGCCCTGCTGACCATGCAGCGCACCGCGTACGACGACACCGGACGGCCGGTCGAGTACGGGACGCACATCTACCGTGCGTCCCGGTACGCGTTCGACTTCCAACTGCTGGTCAGACCCTAAAGATTGTCCGCAAAGTTGGCCCGCGACGCCTGGCACGCACTCTCGCCGCACCGGGCGAACACCCGAGTACGACCGTACGCGGGCGCCCGCCCGGTACGCCGAGAGCACGCACCGGACGCCGCAGGCCCCGCCCTCCGGGCGGACGACGCGACTTCGCGGACACCCCCTAGGAAGCCAGGGCCCGACCGGCGGACGGGCCCCGGCGCGGGGGCCGCTAGCGGGGGGCCATCCGCAGCGCGCCGTCCATGCGGATGGTCTCGCCGTTGAGGTAGTCGTGGTCGACGATCGCCAGGGCGAGCTTCGCGTACTCCTCCGGCCGGGCCAGACGGCGCGGGAAGGGCACTCCGGCGGCGAGCGAGGTGCGGAACTCCTCCGACACGGTGGCCAGCATCGGCGTCTCCACGATGCCCGGCGCGATCGTGCACACGCGGATGCCGTACTGCGCGAGGTCGCGGGCCGCGGGCAGGGTCAGGCCGACGACGCCGCCCTTGGAGGAGGAGTAGGCGGCCTGTCCGATCTGGCCGTCGTAGGCGGCGATGGACGCGGTGTTGACGATGACGCCCCGCTGCCCGTTCTCGTCCGCCTCGGTCTCGGCGATGGCCTCCGAGGCGAGGGCGAGCACGTTGAAGGTGCCGATCAGGTTGATCTGGATCACCTTGGCGTACAGGCCGAGGTCGTGCACGCCCTTCTTCCCGAGGATCCGCATCGACGGGCCGATGCCGGCGCAGTTGACGACCGTGCGCAGCGGCACGCCCGCGCCCGCCGCGGTGGCCACGGCGGCGCGGACCTGCTCGGGGTCGGTGACGTCGGCGGGGACGTAGGTGACGCCGGCGACCTCGGGGGCGTTGTCGACGCCGTCCTTGAGGTCGAGGGCGAAGACCGTCGCGCCCCGTTCGGCGAGCGCCTTCGCGGTGGCCGCACCGAGGCCGGACGCACCGCCGGTGACGAGGGCGGCGGTGTTCTCGAGCTGCATCATCACTCCTTGCCGAGGACGGTGAGCACACCGCCCTCGCTCCGGTCCAGCGCACGGGAGATGATCATGCGCTGGATCTGGTTGGTTCCTTCGAAGATCTGCATGACCTTCGCCTCGCGCATGTAGCGCTCGACGGGGAAGTCGCGCGTGTATCCGTACCCGCCGAGGACCTGCACGGCGTCCGTGGTCACCTTCATCGCGTTGTCGGTGGCCACGAGCTTGGCGATGGACGCCTCCCGGGTGAAGGGCAGACCGAGGTCCTTCAGCCGGGCGGCGGACAGGGCGGTGGCGCGCGCCGACTCGATCGCGGCGCCCATGTCGGCGAGGACGAACGCCAGCCCCTGGTGCTCGATGATCGGCTTGCCGAAGGTCTCCCGCTCACGGGCGTAGCGCACCGCGTGGTCGAGGGCGCCCTGGGCGAGGCCGGTGGCGACGGCGGCGATGCCGAGGCGGCCGCAGTCGAGGGAGGCGAGCGCGATCTTCAAGCCCTGCCCCTCCTCCCCGATCCGGCGGGCGACCGGCACCCGCACGTCGTCGAGCCGCATGGTGGCGGTCGCCGATCCGGTCAGGCCCATCTTCCGCTCCGGCGGATCGGCACTGAGCCCCGGGGTGTCCGCCGGAACGAGGAAGCAGGAGATGCCGTGGGTGCGGTCGTCGGAGGTGCGGGCCATGACCGTGTAGAAGTCGGCGTAGCCGCCGTGCGTCGTCCATGCCTTGGCGCCGTTGAGGACGTAGGTGTCCCCGTCGCGCACCGCGCGAGTGCGCATGGCGGCGGGGTCGGAGCCGGCGTGCGGCTCGGACAGGCAGTACGCGCCGAGGAGTTCACCGCCCAGCATCTCCGGCAGCCACTTCCGCCGCTGCTCCTCGGTGCCGAACCGGGCGAGCGGGAAACAGGACAGCGCGTGCACGGAGAGGCCCACCGCGACGCTCGACCAGACCGCGGCGACCTCCTCCAGCACCTGCAGGTACACCTCGTACGGCTGCCCGGCCCCACCGTGCTCCTCGGCGAACGGCAGCCCGAGCAGCCCGCTGCGGCCCAGCGTGCGGAAAACGTCGCGCGGGAACGCCCCGTCCGCCTCCGCGTCGGCGACCCGGGGTGCGAGTTCCTTGGCGGCGAGGGTGCGCGTGAGCTGGATGAGCTCGACGGCCTCCTCGGTCGGCAGGGCGCGAGTGGCAGGCATGGTGACCTCCACGGAGTAGTACTGGGAGTGATACTGGAGTGCGTACGAACGTATCATTCACAGTACGGCAAGCGCGCGTGACCGGACATCCTCCACGGACGGAAAACAGAGAAGGACAGCGGAAGCCCCCCCACCCTGAAGGGAAGGGCCGGGGCGGGGTCAGGAGGAGACGGCGTGCACGATCAGCGACGCGAGCTGTTCGTAGGCCTCCGCGTCGCTCAGCCCGGTGCGCGCCTTGAGCTCCCCCTGCTGGATCTGGCGCATGGTCGCGGCGGCGACCTCGCCGACGAACGCCGCGTGCACGTCGCGGAAGGCCCCGCCCGACACGCCCTCCGCGATCAACCGGCGCACGCGCTCCGCCGCCATCCGCGTGTTCGCCTCGTACACCTCACGGGCGGGCGGGAAGTCCGCCACGTCGTCGAGGAACCGGCGCGAGAGCGGGCGCAGCTGCTCGGCGACGGCCGTCAGGTACACCCGCACCCGGTCCGACGGGTCGACGGTCTGCGCCACCCGCTTCTCGACGGTCTCGGTCGCCCCGCGGAAGTAGTGCTTGACCGCCTCCACGACCAGCCCCTGCTTGCTGCGGGCGAGCTGGTACAGCGTGGTCTTCGAGCAGCGCAGCCGCTCGGCGAGGTCGTCGAGGGTGAGGTCCGAGAACCCTTCCGCCGTCAGCAGCGTGACGAGTCGTTCCAGCAGGTCGGCCTGTCGGGCGGTACGGCGGGTGGACGGCATGATCCCAGCCTATCCGCGCCGCCCCCACCCACACCGTGCCCCTCCGACAGTCGTCGGCGCACCGGCTCCCGGGCCCCTCGCGCGTTCCTGCAGCGCCCACCGGAGGAGCGGGCCCGGGAGGTGCGGGATGCCTTCACCACTCCCGGGCAGGCCCTCAGTGCGCCGCGTTCAGGCGCGCCCGCTGCGCTGTGGTGAGCTCCAGGTCCACGGCGGCCAGGTTCTCCTCGAGTTGCGCCACCGAGGAGGCACCCACGAGCGGGATGATCGGCAGCTCCCCGCCCATCTGCCAGGCCAGGACGACCTGGTTGGGCGTGGCGCCGGTCTCCCGCGCCACCTCCCGCAGCACGGCGAGCCGGGCGGGCGTGCCGGGGTGGTCGTAGTCCGGCGGCAGGGGCTTGTCGGTGCGTGTGTACGCGCCGGTGAGCAGCGGCGAGTAGGCGACCAGCGTCAGGCCGGGCTCCGCCCGCAGGTAGCCGAGGAGCTCGCCGCCGGCGTGGCCGAGGCTGCCGTCGGGGAACAGCTCGGTGGGCACGTCGAGACGCGGGCGCAGGTAGCTGTGCTGGTACTGGAGCACCTCGTAACCGGGCAGGGCGGCCCCGGCGGCGAGGGCGCGGGCCCGCTCCACCCGCCAGACGGCCTGGTTGCTCACCCCGAGCAGACCGACCGTGCCCTCCGCGACGAGCGCGGCGAACCCCTCGACGGTCTCGCGCTGCGGGACGGTGTGGTCGTCGATGTGGGCGTAGAGGAGGTCCAGCCTCTCCATGCCGAGCCGCTCGCGACTGCGCTCGGCCGACTCCCGGATCACCTTGGCGGACAGTCCTTCGCCGTTGTCGACGTAACCGGTGCCCGGCGCCAGGGGCCGGGCACCGAGCTTGGTGGCGACGACGACCTCGTCCCCGACGCCCCGGCTGCGCCGCCACCGGCCCAGCAGCTCCTCGCTCTGGCCCCCTTGGCTGCCGTCCACCCAGAACGCGTAGTTGTCGGACGTGTCGACGAAGGTGCCGCCCGCCTCGACGTACCGGTCGAGGATCGCGAAGGACGTCTGCTCGTCCGTCACCGACCCGAACAGCATCGCGCCGAGCGCGAGCACGCTGACCTCGCGGCGAGTGGCGGGGTCGCTGCCGATGGTGCGGTACTTCATGGTGAACCCTCCCGTCCGGCCGGCGGTCCGTCGCCGGCTCGCACAGGAGTCTTCAGCTTGAAGTGCGCTTGAGGGCAAGGGGTTTCGAGGCACACCCGCCGGCACGCCTGCCCGCCGCCGTCACCGTCAGCGCTTCTTCCGCTTCTGCGCCTTGCCCACCTGCTCGGCGAGTTCGTCCTTGGTCATCGAGGACCGGCCCTCGATGCCGAGTTCCCGGGCCTTCTCGTACAGCTCCGCGCGGCTCATGCCCTCGGTCACGGCCGCGGGCTGACGGCCGGCCCGAGCGGCACCGCCACTGGTTCGACCGGCCGTGCCACCGCCACGGGTACGACCGGCCGCGCCACCGGCACGCGTACGACCGGCCGCGCCACCACCGCCACGGGCACGACCGCCGCCACCGCCGCGCGTACCGGCGCCGACGACGCCGAGGGGCTGGCCCGCCAGTGCCCGGGACCGCCGGGTGGCGAACTCCAGGCCCAGTTCCCGCAGCCGCTCCGAGTCGACGGCCTCACGCAGCGCCGGCAGGATCTCGTTCTCCTCCTCCTCGACGTGATGCCGCACGGCGCCGATCCACTGCTCCAGGGCGCGGTCGAACTCCTCGCTCTCCCAGTCCATCTCCAGCAGGTGCTTGCCGAGGCTCTCGGCCTCGTGGTGCTCCTCGGCGGCGTGCTCGGCCTCCTCCTTCTCGCCGGCCTCGCTGGCCACGGCCGGGTACACCCGGTCCTCCTCGGCCTCGCTGTGCGCCTCCAGCATCGCCACGGCCAGCGGGAGAGCCAGCGGCCGGGAGCTCCTGTCCGTCTGCATCATGTCGAACAGCCGGTCGAGTTCGCGGTGGTCGGTGGTGACCAGGGTGATGAGGTCGTCAGCCATGACAAGGACCCTCCTTCTCGCGCCCGAACACTGCACCCACCCCTTCTTCACCCCCCGAGTTTCCGGGCGGCGGGGGCTCATGCGCGGACCGGGACGGAAGATGCCGAAGCCGCGGTACGGAAGAGGTCGACGATGCGGCGCGCCAGACGCGGAAAGGCCGTATCGGATCCTCCGATACGGCCTCTGACCTGCTACTTCGCAAGTCGGGACGACAGGATTTGAACCTGCGACCCCTTGACCCCCAGTCAAGTGCGCTACCAAGCTGCGCCACGTCCCGGTGCGCTTCCCGCGGAGACCCGCGTGATCGCGCGAACAGCACTTTACCCCACACCGGGCGCTGTGCCGAAGGGGGCACCGGCGCGGGACAATCGCCCCATGGGCAGCAGCACAGGGCGCAGGGACGACGGCCGGTCCGCCGGCGTGCGGGACCGGGACGAGGAGGGGCGGGCGCGCAGCGCCCGGCCCCGGGACGGGCTGGGGCGGCCCCTGCCGTACGGCGCGGCCGGGGTGGCGCGTCAGCCCGAGGGGGTCGTGCGCACCCCGGAGGAGACGGTGGCCGAGGCGCAGGCGCTCCTGGACGCGGGGAAGCCGTTCCACGCGCACGAGGTGTTCGAGGACGCCTGGAAGTCGGGCCCGGAGGCGGAGCGCACCCTGTGGCGCGGGCTCGCGCAGCTCGCGGTGGGGCTGACGCACGCGGCGCGCGGGAACGTCACGGGCGGCGCACGCCTGTTGCGGCGTGGGGCCGGAGCGCTGGAGGAGTGGGCCGGGGCCGCGGAACGGCGGCGCCCGCACGGCATCGACCTCGCCGGGCTGGCCCGCTGGGCACGGGAACTGGCCGAAACGGTGGAGACTTCGGCGACGGGCGAGGGCGCGCCGGTGGACGCGCGGGAAGCGGCGCCCCGGCTGCGGTGACGGTCGGCGCGGGGCCGGCTGCGGCCGCGGGACGGCCCACGGGAGGCGGGACGCGGCCGCCTTGGGGGTCCGTCGGCAGGAGGCGGGGGCGGCCGCGATCCTCCGGAGGTCGGACGGTGGCCGCGGCCGGCGGAGGTCGGACGGTGGCCGTCGGCGACGGGACGCGGACCGTGGCGGCGGGCGGTGGGCCGCGGGCGGTGGGGTCCGGTGCCGTCACTGTCGGTGGCGTACGGCAGACTCGTGGTCGTGCGAAGGATTCATGTCATCGGTATCGGCGCAGGCGACCCCGACCAGCTGACCCTGCAGGCGGTCAAGGCGCTGCGGAGCACGGACGTGTTCTTCGTCCTGGACAAGGGCGAGGTGAAGAGCGACCTCACGCAGCTGCGCCGGGACATGCTGGAGACGCACATACCCGAGGGGACGTACCGGATCGTCGAGGCCCGCGACCCCGAGCGGGACCGCGGGGCGGGCGGTGCGGCCTACTCCCCCGCCGTGGGCGACTGGCGCAGCGCACGCGCCGACATCTACGAGCGGCTGATCGCCGAGGAGCTCGGCGAGGACGAGAGCGGCGCGTTCCTGGTGTGGGGGGACCCGGCGCTCTACGACAGCACTCTGGGCGTCCTGGAGGAGGTGCTGGCGCGGGGCGCGGTGGCGTTCGCGTACGACGTCGTGCCGGGGGTCAGCAGTGTCTCCGCGCTCGTCGCCCGGCACCGGACGGGGCTCAACCGGGTGGCCCGGCCGGTGCAGATCACCACGGGACGGCGGCTCGCGGAGGGCTTCCCGGAGGGGGTGGACGACGTGGTGGTGATGCTCGACGCCCACCAGACCTTCCGGCGGTACGCCGAGGAGGACATCGACATCTACTGGGGCGCCTACATCGGCACCCCGGACGAGATCCTCGTCTCGGGCCCGATCGCCGAGGCGGGACCCCGGATCGAGCGGCTGCGCGCGGAGGCCCGGGAGCGCAAGGGCTGGATCATGGACACGTACCTGCTGCGCCGCAATCCCGGGTACGTCTAGGGCCTGCCGTTCGTCCAGGGCCTGCCGTTCGTCTGCGCACGATCCGAACGAGGCCCTGGCGGCCGGATACGGCACTCCGGCCCGGCCCGACGCTCCCTGTCGTCGCCGCGTGAGCCCGGCGTTATCGTCCCCGTATGGGTGCGGTGCGGAGCGACGCGGTGCGGGGCGTCCTGATCGACGTCGACGGCGTCCTCACCGTTTCCTGGAAGCCGCTGCCGGGCACGGTGGAGGCGCTGCGGGCGGTCCGGGCGGCCGGGCTCGGCGTCGCCCTCGTCACCAACACGACCTCGCGCACACGTGCCTCCATCGCGCGGACGCTGGCCCGGGCGGGGTTCCCGGTGGACGCCGACGACATCCTCACCGCACCCGCCGTGACCGCCGCGCACCTCGCCGAACACCACCCCGGGGCGCGCTGCGCGCTGCTGAACAGCGGTGACGTCCGGGAGGACCTGGCCGGGGTGGAGCTGGTCGACGACGGCGAGGACGCCGGCCCCGTCGACGTGGTCGTCGTCGGCGGTGCCGGACCCGAGTTCGGGTACGCCGAGCTGGACCGGGCCTTCGGGCACCTCCAGAGGGGCGCGCGGCTGGTCGCGATGCACCGGAACCTGTACTGGCGTACCGAGGACGGGCTGCGGCTCGACTCGGGCGCGTTCGTCGCGGGGCTCGAGGCGGCCGCGCGGGTGGAGGCGGAGGTGACCGGGAAGCCGTCGCCGGCGTTCTTCGCGGCGGCGCTCGGGCACCTGGGGGTGCGGGCGGACCAGGCGCTGATGGTGGGGGACGACGTCGAGTCGGACGTACTGGCGGCCCAGCGGGCGGGGATCTCGGGGGTGCTGGTGAGGACCGGCAAGTTCCTGCCGGAGGCGCTCGAGGCGGCCGGCGGCACGGCGGACCGTGTCGTCGACTCGTTCGCGGATCTGCCCGGCCTGCTGGCCCTGTAGGGCCTGTCCGACCCTTCCCGTCTGCACTCCGGGCGACGACGGGAACGATCGGACAGGCCCTAGCGCAGGAGCAGCTGGAGCCCGCCGACCACGGTCGCCGCGATCACGAGCTGCTCGAACAGCCGCTGGTTGATGCGGTGCACCGCCCACTTGCCGAGCAGCGCCCCGGGGACGACGAAGACGACGAGCGCGGCGTCCAGCAGCAGCGAGCGGCCGTCGATCAGGCCGAGACCCGCGCTGAACGGCACCTTCGAGACGTTCACGATCAGGAAGAAGAAGGCGGAGGTGCCGAGAAACCCGAGTTTGCGGAAGCCGGCCGACAGCAGGTACATCGACATCACGGGGCCGCCCGCGTTGGCGACCATCGTGGTGAAGCCGCCGAGGACGCCGTAGGAACGGGCCTTGAGGCGGCCCGCCCGGGTGACCACGGCGTCGGGGTCGTCGGGCACCTCGGCCCTGCGGCGCCGCCACACCGTGACCCCGGCCATGAAGAGCAGGATCGCGCCGATCGACGTCCGTACGACCGCGTCGTCGGCCCACATCAGGAACACCGTGCCGACGACCACACCCGCCGCGACCGCGGGGAACAACCGCCACAGCGTGGGCCAGTGGGCGTGCCGCCGATAGGTGAGAACGGCCAGGACGTCCCCGGCGATCAGGATCGGCAGCAGCACACCGGTGGAGGCCCGGGCGGGCAGCACGGCGGCGAAGATCGCCAGACTCACGGTGTTGGCGCCGCTCACGGCCGTCTTGGAGAAGCCGACCAGCAGGGCGGCGAGGGCGAGGGCGGCGAACTCCCAGCCGGTGATGTGCCACAAGGTCATCGTGTTCATGCGGGGACCGATGCTATGCGCATCCATCGGCGAGCGCGTGCCCCGTCTCGCCTGGCGGCCCGCGGGCGGGCCGCTCACGGCTCGCGTCGGTCAGGGGTCGCTCACGGGCGCCCGTCGCCCGCGTCGGCGACGGCGGGACCGGCCGTCGTCCCGTCGAGGCGTCCGCCGCGGGGACAGCCCGGCCTCGGCGGGCGTCCACCGCGGGGACAGCCCGGCCCGCCGCGACGGCGGGCCGGGCGCGGCGGCCTAGTGCCGCTCCACCAGCACCGCGGTCCCCTGCCCCACTCCCACGCACATCGTCGCCAGTCCGCGCTCCGCTCCCGTGCGCCGCATGCGGTGCAGCAAGGTGGTCAGGATGCGTGCTCCCGAGCAGCCCAGGGGGTGGCCCAGGGCGATGGCGCCCCCGCTGGGGTTGACCAGGTCGGGGTCGATGCCCAGCTGGTCCACGCACGCCAGGGCCTGGGCGGCGAACGCCTCGTTGAACTCCGCCTCCTGGACGTCCTCGACGCTCCAGCCGACGCGGGTGAGCGCCTTGCGGGTCGCGGGGACCGGGCCGATGCCCATCACGTCGGGGTTGACGCCCGCGGAGGCTCCGGCGACGTAGCGGCCCAGGGACTCGAGGCCGAGTGTGTTCAGAGCCTCCTCGCTGACCAGGAGGAGGGCCGCGGCACCGTCGTTCATCGGCGAGGCGTTGCCCGCGGTGACCGTGCCGCCGGGCCGGAAGACCGGCTTGAGTCCCGCGAGCTTGTCGTAGGAGGTGTCCTCACGGATGCACTCGTCGGTGTCGACGACCACGCCGTCCGGGCGCCGGACCGGCAGGAGTTCGTCGTCGAAGTGGCCGTCCTTGCGCGCCAGGGCGGCCCGCCGGTGGCTGCGGAGCGCGAACTCGTCCTGGCGGTCACGGGAGATGCCGTACCGCTCGGCGACCTCCTCGGCCGTCTCGCCCATGGACAGCAGGCCGTGCAGGTCCTTCATCGCCGGGTTGACCAGGCGCCAGCCGAGCCGGGTGTCGACGGTCTCGACGCGGTGCGGGAGGGCCTCGTCGGGGCGGGCGAGGACGAAGGGGGCGCGGCTCATCGACTCGGAACCGCCCGCGAGCACGATGTCGGCCTCGCCGGCGGCGATCGTGCGGGCGGCGGCGGTGACGGCCTCCAAGCCGGAGGCGCAGAGCCGGTTCACCGTGGCGCCGGGCACGGTCTCGGGGAGACCGGCGAGCAGGGCGGCCATGCGGGCGACGTTGCGGTTGTCCTCGCCGGCCTGGTTGGCGGCGCCCCAGTAGACGTCGTCGACGCGGGCCGGGTCGAGCGCGGGCACGTCGGCGACCAGCGCACGGATCACGGTGGCGGCGAGGTCGTCGGGCCGCACGGTGGACAGGGCGCCGCGCAGCTTTCCGATGGGGGTGCGGCGGGCGGCCGCGAAGTGGACGGGACGCACGACAGGACTCCTGACCGACGACGCTGTGGATCGGTTCCTCGGGTGATCGGCCGGGCTTCGCCGACCACTTAATTAGCACTGCTAGTTTCGGACTATAGACCGGTGACCGACCCCCTGGGAAGATCCCCGGGGACCGTCACCGACACATCCTCACCGACACAGCCGACAGCCGGGGAGCCGGAGAGCCGGAGGACACAGTGACCGAGCACCTTCTCACGGGCACCCGCGGCCCGCTCACCGCGTACGAGTGGCCGCACTCCCGGCCGCGGTACGTCGCCCTCCTGGTGCACGGCTACGGCGAGCACGCCGGCCGCTACGAGGAGCTCGCCGGCGTGCTGGGCGGGCACGGGGCGGCCGTCTTCGCCGTCGACCACATCGGTCACGGACGGTCCGCCGGTGACCGTGTGCTGGTCGAGGACTTCGAGGACGTGGTCACCGACGTGCACACCCTGGCGGGCCTGGCGCGGTCCGCGCACCCGGGTCTGCCGCTGGTCCTGATCGGTCACTCCATGGGCGGGCTGATCGCCGCCCGCTACGCCCAGCGCCACGGCGACGGCCTCGCCGCTCTGGTGCTGTCCGGGCCGGTCATCGGCGCCTGGGAGCTGCCCGGGCACCTGCTCGCCCTCGACACGATCCCCAACACGCCGATCAGCCCGTCGGCGCTCTCCCGCGACCCCGCGGTCGGCGCCGCGTACGCCGACGATCCGCTGGTCTGGCACGGGCCGATGAAACGGCCGACGCTGGAGGCGTTCGCACGGGCGCTGGAAACGGTCACCGCGAAGGGGGACGTCGGCCCGCTCCCGCTGCTGTGGCTGCACGGCGACGACGACCGGCTCGTCCCGCTCGACGGCAGCCGCGCCGGTGTCGAACGGCTCGGCGGAGGCCGCCACACCGAGCGGATCTACAGCGGCGCCCGTCACGAGGTGTTCCACGAGACCAACAGGGCCGAGGTGTTCACGGACCTGACGCGCTTCCTCGACGACGTGCTCGCCTTCTGAGCCGGGCCCGAACCGCCCCCCCGTTATGTTCTTCGCGGTCCTGCAAGAGGGCCGCTGGCCTCCGGGCCCGGCATGGCTGTTCCCCCCTGTCGAACGCATGACCTGGGGGGTG
>NZ_JBIUBX010000012.1:108333-244556 GCF_044548445.1 Streptomyces sp. NPDC052016 | reverse complement strand
CCGCCGCCCCCCCCCCCCCCCGCACCCCCCCCCCCCCCCCCCCCCCCCCCCCCCTCCCCCCCCCCCCCCCCCCCCCCCCCCCCCCCCCCCCCCCCCCCCCCCCCCCCCCCCCCCCCCCCCCCCCCCCCGACGCACCCACCCTCCCCCGGCGGCCGCCGCAGGCGCAGCCCCCCACGACCCACGACCCACGCCCACGACCCACGGCCCACGGCTCACGGCTCACGGCCCCCGACCCCCGACCCACGGCCCCCGACTCACGGCCCCCGACCCACGGCGACCCACGACCCTCACCCCACCAACCGCAATCGCTCCCCCCACACCCCCACCCTCACCGTCTGCCCCCACGTCAGCTCCACCGCGTCACTCTCGATCCCGTCCCCGAACGCGATGAGCCGCTCGCACTCGACGGTGAGGGCGAGCCACCCCCCGGCCGCGAGTTCCCCCGCGACCAGAGACGTCCCCGTCGCCGGCGACGGCCACGCCTCCCGGACGAACCACACCAGCCGCTCCTCCGTCGGCCCGGGCAACCGCACCCCCGCCCCCCGGCGCCCCCCACCCTCATCCCCACCCCCACCCCGACGACCCTCGCCCCGGCCCCCGTCCCCACCCCGCTCCTGCCACACCGACCGGATCCACCCGGTCGCCCCCGTGCCCGTGCCGACCAGCACCCCGGAGGAGGCCTGGGCCTCGACGACACCCCCGTCGTCCTCGAGGCCCAGGCGGTACCGGGCGGTCTGGTGACCCGCGGCGCCCAGGTAGATCTCGTTGAGGGCCACCAGCCGCTGCGTGTCGTCGGCTACGGCTTCGACCATGGTCAGTTCGTCCACGCCCGTGCCGGCGGCGAGCGCGGAGGGCAGCAAGGTGGCCGCGTCACCGGGCCGGTGGCGGACGAGGACACCGGGATTGCGCCCGGGGTCCGTGTCGATGCCCACGACCGGCTGCCCGGCGAGGTACTTGGCGACGTTCGCCACCAGCCCGTCCTGGCCGACCACGACCACCACGTCCTCGGGCGCGAACAGAAAGCGGTCCAGGTCGGCCCGCTCCACCCGTGTCTGACGCCAGCTCAGAGGAATCGCCGCCGTCACCTCCGCCAGCGCCCGCCTCGTGCGGCGGTGCCGTTCGGCGACCTCCCCGATGTCCCGGCCCCGGGAGGCGAGGAAGAAGGCGGCCTGGCCGTGCGTGCCGTGCCGGGCCACCAACTCGTCGTACTCCGTGGTGCGGTGGACCAGCACGGCCCGCGGGGCGAGGCTCATTCCCGGTCCCCGACGCCGAGCTTGGCCAGCAGCCCGGTCAGCACGTCCGGGGAGATGGTCACGCTGTCGATGTGCGGCAGGTTCTCCGCGAGCCGCGTCCCGGTCAGGGCGTGCAGGGTCGCCACGTCGACGTCGGCGTGGACGCGCAGCCAGGCGGCCTGCGCCTGCGCCCGCGCCTCGCCGACCTCGCGCGCCGCTTCGGCCTCCGCGCGGGCGAGCCGTGAGGAGCGGGCGGCTTCCGCCTCGGCGAGCTGGACCGTGCGCGCCGACTCGGCCGTCGCCAGCCGCTCGGTACGCCGCGCCTCGGCGTCGGCCAGCCGCACCTGCTTGGCGGCCTCGGCCTCGGACAGCTTCACGGCCCGCGCGGCCTCGGCCTCGGACAGCTTCACGGCCCGCTCGGCCTCCGCCTCCGCGAGCTTCACGGACCGGGCCGCCTCCGCCTCGGCGAGGCGCACCGTGCGCGTCGCCTCCGCCTCCGCCCGCACCTTGTCCGCGGCCGCGCTCTCCTCCGCCTCCCGGCGCGCGTTCGTACCCCGCTGATCGACCAACTGCTCCTCCCGCCGGGCGAGTTCGATCTTGCTGGCGAGTTCGTTCTCGGCGATCGTCCGCTCCCGCTCGACGGCCACCGCCCGCCGCTCGTACGTCGCCCGGTCGGCCTCCTGCTGGACCTGCTCGCGGGCCGGCGTGCGCAGCGCCCGCTCCACCTCCGGCTCGGGCCGCAGCGCCACGACCCGGACGGCCACGATCTCGATGCCGGTGGCGGGCAGGCGCGGCTCCGCCGCGAGCCCCGCCGCCACGCGCTCCCGCACGGACGTCACCCCGTCGACCAGCGCGGCCGCCAGCGGCGTGCGGGCGAGCACGTCCAGTGCGTGCTGCTGCGCCGTCTCCGTCAGCAGGGTGCCGAGCTGCTCCAGGGGCGCGCCCCGCCAGACGCCCGTGTCCGGGTCGATGGAGAAGTCGAGCCGGGCGGCGGCGACGCCGGGGTCGCTGACGCGGTAGGTCACCGTGGCCTGCACGGCCACGTCCTGGAAGTCGGCGGTGCGGGCGTGGAAGGTCATCGCCAACTCTCGGTCGTCCACCGGGACTTCGGAGAGCGAGGCGCTCAGGGCGCGGAACCAGAAGCTGAGCCCCGGCCCGTCGTGCACCAGCTTTCCGGAGCGGTGGTGACGGACGTGCGCCGTCGGAGCGCCCCGCAGGTGGCGCCAGCCCAGTCGCCGGGTGATGTCGGCCATGAAAGATCCCCCTGGAGTCCCGCCGTTCACGTTTTTCGTCAGTACGACGATAATCGGACCCGTCGCTTGTCGTCAAGGGGACGAAAACAAGCGGGTGCGGAATCGGTCCAGTAGCGGGTGAAGGCGGTCTCCGGTGGTCAGGATGGAGGCATGGGATTCCAAGTCGACTCCGAGGCCGGGCGGCTGCGCCGCGTCATCCTGCACCGGCCGGATCTCGAGCTCAAAAGGCTCACCCCCAGCAACAAGGACGCCCTCCTCTTCGACGACGTGCTGTGGGTGCGCCGGGCGCGCGCCGAGCACGACGGCTTCGCGGACGTCCTGCGCGACCGGGGCGTCGCCGTCCACCTCTTCGGCGATCTGCTCACCGAGGCCCTGGAGATCCCGGCGGCCCGAGCGCTCGTCCTGGACCGGGTCTTCGACGAGAAGGAGTACGGGGTGCTCGCCACCGACCACCTCCGCGCCGCCTTCGAGAACCTTCCCGCGTCCGAACTCGCCGAACTCCTCGTCGGCGGCATGACCAAGCGGGAGTTCCTGGAGGCGCACCCGGAGCCGACCTCGGTCCGCTTCCACGTCATGGAACTGGACGACTTCCTCCTCGGCCCGCTCCCCAACCACCTCTTCACCCGCGACACCTCCGCCTGGATCTACGACGGCGTCTCCATCAACGCGATGCGCTGGCCGGCCCGGCAGCGCGAGACCGTGCACTTCGAGGCGATCTACCGCCACCATCCCCTCTTCCGTGACGAAACGTTCCACGTCTGGTCGGAGGGGCAGGCCGACTATCCCTCCACCATCGAGGGGGGCGACGTCCTGGTCATCGGGAACGGCGCGGTGCTCATCGGGATGAGCGAGCGCACGACCCCCCAGGCGGTCGAGATGCTCGCCCACAAGCTGTTCGCCGCGGGCTCGGCCGAGACGATCGTGGCCCTCGACCTGCCGAAGCGGCGTGCGTTCATGCACCTCGACACCTTGATGACGATGGTCGACGGGGACACCTTCACCCAGTACGCGGGCCTCGGCATGCTCCGCTCCTACACGATCGAGCCGGGCGTCGGGGAGAAGGAGCTGAAGGTGACCGACCATCCGCCGGAGCACATGCACCGCGCGATCGCCGCCGCCCTCGGTCTCAGTGAGGTCCGGGTGCTGACCGCCACCCAGGACGTGCACGCGGCCGAGCGCGAGCAGTGGGACGACGGCTGCAACGTCCTCGCCGTCGAGCCGGGCGTCGTCATCGCCTACGAACGCAACGCCACCACCAACACCCACCTCCGCAAACAGGGCATCGAGGTGATCGAGATCCCCGGCAGCGAACTGGGCCGGGGGAGGGGCGGGCCGCGCTGTATGAGCTGCCCCGTCGAACGCTCGGCCGTGTAGAACGCCGGCAGGGCGGTGGGGAGCGCGCCCGCATAGAAATTCCTCATTTCGTATAGACTTCCAAGGGTCCTGTCACTCCACCCCTTCACCGCACCCTGGAGCGCCCCATGGCGACAGTCCCGACCGCCCTCGCCGGCCGCCACTTCCTCAAGGAGCTGGACTTCACCCAGGAGGAGTTCCGCGGCCTGATCGAGCTGGCCGCCGAGCTGAAGGCCGCCAAGAAGGCCGGGACCGAGACGCGGTACCTGACCGGCAGGAACATCGCCCTGATCTTCGAGAAGACCTCGACGCGCACCCGCTGCGCATTCGAGGTCGCGGCCGCCGACCAGGGCGCCTCGACGACCTACCTCGACCCGTCGGGCTCCCAGATCGGCCACAAGGAGTCCGTGAAGGACACCGCCCGGGTCCTGGGCCGGATGTACGACGGCATCCAGTACAGGGGTGACAGCCAGCGGAAGGTGGAGGAGCTGGCCGCCTTCGCCGGGGTGCCCGTCTACAACGGCCTCACCGACGACTGGCACCCCACCCAGATGCTCGCCGACGTGCTGACGATGACCGAGCACAGCAGCAGGCCCCTGCACGAGATCGCCTTCGCCTACCTCGGCGACGCCCGCTTTAACATGGGCAACTCCTACCTGGTCACCGGCGCCCTGCTCGGCATGGACGTGCGGATCGTGGCGCCGAAGACGTACTGGCCCGCCCAGGAGATCGTCGACCGGGCCCGCGAGCTCGCCGAGACCAGCGGGGCCCGCGTCACCCTCACGGAGTCGCTGGAGGAGGGCGTACACGGCGCCGACTTCGTCGCGACCGACGTGTGGGTGTCCATGGGCGAGCCCAAGGAGGTCTGGGACGAGCGGATCGCCGCCCTCGCCCCGTACGCCGTGACCATGGACGTCCTGCGCGCCACCGGCAACCCGGACGTGAAGTTCCTGCACTGCCTGCCGGCCTTCCACGACCTCGGCACCAAGGTCGGCCGCGAGGTCTACGAGACCCACGGTCTGGATTCCCTCGAAGTGACCGACGAGGTCTTCGAGTCGGCGCACTCGGTCGTCTTCGACGAGGCCGAGAACCGTCTGCACACCATCAAGGCCGTGCTCGTGGCGACGCTTGCCTGAGAAAACCAGGTCCGAGACGTACGTCACCAGGCTTTATGCTGTCCGGCGGCCCGGAGCCACCCCTTCCGAGGCCGCCGCGCGACGCGACCGCGTCGCCGCGCGACACACCCCGTCGCACCCGCACCACCAGAAACGAGCACCACCCGCATGCCCCGCATCAAGTCCCCCGCCCTCCTGGTGGCCGAATCCGGCGCCGACCGGGAAGGCCACGGCCTGCGCCGCACGATGGGCCTCTTCCAGCTGGTCTGCTTCGGCATCGGCGCGATCGTCGGCACCGGCATCTTCGTCGGCCTGTCCGACTCGGTCGCCCAGGCCGGTCCCGCGGTCGTCGTCTCCTTCGTCCTGGCCGCGATCACCTGCGTGTTCACCGCGTTCGCGTTCGCCGAGCTGGCCGGCGCGATCCCCGTCTCCGGCTCCTCGTACTCCTTCGCCTACGCGAGCCTCGGCGAGACCACCGCCTTCCTCGTCGGCTGGTGCCTGCTCCTGGAGTACGGCGTCTCGGTGTCGGCCGTCGCGGTCGGCTGGAGCCAGTACGTCAACGAACTCCTCGAGAGCCTCACCGGCTGGCAGCTGCCCGCCGCCCTCTCGGCCGGCCCGGGCGACGGCGGCGTCGTGAACCTGCCCGCCGTCCTCGTCATCGCCATGGCCGCCGTGCTCCTCGTACGCGGCGTCCGCGAGAGCGCCCGCGCCACCGCCGCCATGGCGGTCCTCAAGCTCGCCATCCTCGTCGCCTTCTGCGCGATCGGCTTCAGCGCCTTCCGGGACGGCAACCTCACGCCGTTCAGCCCGGCCGGCCTCGGCGGCATCGGCGCCGGCACCACCGCCGCCTTCTTCTCCTACATCGGCTTCGACGCGATCACCACGGCCGGCGAGGAGGCCAGGAACCCCCGCCGGGACGTGCCCGTGGCGATCCTCGTCTGCATGGGCGTGGTCACGCTCCTGTACTGCGCGGTCGCGCTCGCCGCGATCGGCGCCATCGGAGCGGACGAGGTCGGCGGCCGTCCCGCGGCCCTCTCCCACGTCGTCAACGAGGTGACCGGCTCCACGGTCGGCGGCGGGATCATCGCCTTCGGCGCGGTCGTCGCCATCGCGTCCGTCGTCCTCGCGGTGATGTACGGACAGACCCGCATCCTGCTGTCCATGGCGCGCGACGGAATGGTCCCGCGCGTCTTCGAGAAGGTTTCGCCCCGCACGGCCACGCCCGTCGCCGGCACCCTGATCGTGGCGTTCGTCTTCGCGCTCCCGGCGGCCTTCGCCTCGCTGGACGCCGTGATGAACCTGTGCACCATCGGCACCCTCGCGATCATGGCGGTCGTCAACGTCGCGGTCATCGCCCTGCGCCGCCGCGAACCGCACCTGGCCCGCACGTTCCGCGTCCCGCTCTTCCCCGTGCTGCCCGTGCTCGGTGTCGGCTGCTGCCTCTACCTGATGTACGAGACGGGCTGGACGACCTGGCTCCAGTTCGCCCTGTTCCTCGCCGCCGGCCTCCTGCTGTACGTCCTCTACGGGCGCCGTAACTCCCGGCTGCCGCAGGTCACGCGGGATGCGGACGCCACTGCGGCGGAACCGCAGCCAGTCTGAACCACACCGCCTTGCCGGTCTCGGTGGGGCGGTGACCGCAGGACGAGCTGAGGGCACGGATCAGCAGCAGCCCGCGCCCGTGCTCCTGCCACGGGTCGGGCTCCCCGCCGGACGGACGCGTCAGGTCACCGGGCGGGACCGGGTCGGGGTCGTGCACCTCGACCTGGCAGCCGGTCGGCAGCAACTGCACCACCAGCTCTATCGGCGTGTTCCCCGCGGTGTGCTCCACGGCGTTCGCCACGAGCTCGGCGGTGAGCAGCTCCGCCGTGTCGCTGTCCGCACCGTGCTCCAGCTCGGCCAGCGCCGTACGGACCAGTGCACGGGCCACCGGCACGGCCGCGGCGGAGTGCGGCAGCGCGATGCGCCAGGAGGCGGGTGAGGCAGGGCGTTCGTGCAAGGCGAGTCCGTTCATGGCGCAGGTTCCTGTACTCGGCATCAGGCTGTCCTGCTTTCAACTTCAGGAATGGTACGGCGGCCTCCGGCAGGGGCTGCGGGGCGGTCGCCGCTCGGGGCCGTCGGCCCCGACACCGGCGGCTTACCCGGCTCAACGGCCCCGCCGCCACCGCCGATCCCGTTGTTGCCGCGTTGTCGACGACCGGTGACGCCTGTGACGCGGACCGGCCGCCCGGTGACACCCCTGTCGCATACCCGTCCCGCTTATCGCGCACTCCTGACGACGGTCACATAACGGTGATAGCTTCGAGGGTGACCGCTCGTCGAGGAGGCCGCCCTCATGAGTCCCTTCACCGGCTCCGCCGCCCGCACCCCCGACTGGCACCACCTCCGCGTCACCCACGCCGACGGCGTCGCCACCGTCACCCTCGCCCGCCCCGAGAAACTCAACGCGCTCACCTTCGGCGCCTACGCCGACCTGCGCGACCTGCTCGCCGAACTGTCCCGGGAGCGCTCGGTGCGCGCCCTGGTGCTCGCCGGCGAGGGGCGCGGCTTCTGCTCCGGCGGCGACGTCGAGGAGATCATCGGCGCCACCCTCGCCCTGGACACCGCCCAGCTCCTCGACTTCAACCGGATGACCGGGCAGGTCGTACGGGCGGTACGGGAATGTCCGTTCCCCGTGATCGCCGCGGTGCACGGGGTCGCCGCGGGCGCCGGAGCCGTGCTCGCCCTGGCCGCGGACTTCCGGGTCGCCGACCCCACAGCCCGCTTCGCGTTCCTCTTCACCCGCGTCGGCCTGTCCGGTGGTGACATGGGCGCCGCCTACCTGCTGCCCCGGGTCGTCGGCCTCGGCCATGCCACCCGGCTGCTCATGCTCGGCGAGCCTGTGCGCGCCCCCGAGGCCGAGCGGATCGGCCTGATCAGCGAGCTGGCCGAGGACGGCGGCGCGGACCGGGCCGCACAGCGCCTCGCCCGCCGCCTCGCCGAGGGCCCGGCCCTGGCGTACGCCCAGACGAAGGCCCTGCTCACGGCCGAGCTGGACATGCCGCTGGCGGCGGCGGTGGAACTCGACGCGGCCACCCAGGCCCTGCTGATGAACGGCGAGGACTACGCCGAGTTCCATGCGGCGTTCACGGAAAAGAGGCCGCCGAAGTGGCAGGGCCGGTGACCATGACGACCGACGCGAGGACAACGGCCAACGGGGCGCGGAGCACTGCGCGCCCAGCCACGGACAACTCGCGGTCGCCCTCGGGGACCAGCCACCCCCCACGCGTCGCGATCATCGGCGGCGGCCCCGGCGGCCTCTACGCCGCGGCCCTGCTGAAACGCCTCGCCCCCGACCGTCAGGTCACCCTCTGGGAACGCAACGCCCCCGACGACACCTTCGGCTTCGGGGTCGTCCTCTCCGACGAGACCCTCGGCGGCATCGAACACGCGGACCCGGTCGTCTACGAGGCCCTGCGACGGGACTTCGTCCGCTGGGACGACATCGACGTCGTCCACCGGGGCGTCCGCCACACCTCGGGCGGCCACGGTTTCGCCGCCCTCGGCAGGAAGAGGCTCCTGCAGATCCTGCACGAACGCTGCCGCACCCTCGGCGTCGACCTGCGCTTCCACACCGAGGCTCCGCACGCGGCGTCGCTCGCGGACGCCTACGACCTCGTCGTCGCCGCCGACGGTGTGCACAGCGCCACCCGCGAGACGTACGCCCCTGTGTTCCGGCCCCAGGTGGTCGGCCACCGCTGCCGCTACATCTGGCTGGCCGCCGACTTCGCCTTCGACGCGTTCCGCTTCGAGACCGCCGAGACCGAGCACGGCGTGATGCAACTGCACGGCTACCCGTACGCGGCCGACGCCTCCACCGTGATCGTCGAGATGCGCGAGGAGGTCTGGCGCGCGGCCGGCTTCGACGAGACCGGCGAGCAGGAGTCGATCGAGCGCTGCGCGAAGATCTTCTCGGACGCGCTCGGCGGACGGCCGCTCCGGTCCAACAACTCCGCGTGGACGACCTTCCGCACGGTCACCAACGAGCGCTGGTCGCACGGGAACGTCGTGCTGCTGGGCGACGCCGCCCACACCGCCCACTTCTCCATCGGCTCCGGCACCAAGCTCGCCGTCGAGGACGCCCTCGCCCTGGCCGCCTGTCTGGAGGAACAGCCCTCCCTGGACAGGGCGTTGGCCGCCTACGAGGAGGAGCGCCGGCCCGTCGTCGCCTCCACCCAGCGCGCCGCCCGCGCCAGCCTGGAGTGGTTCGAGAACCTCCCCCTGTACGTCGGGCAGCCGCCCCGCCGGTTCGCCTTCAACCTGCTCACCCGCAGCCGCCGTGTCACCCACGACAACCTGCGCCTGCGCGATCCGCACTTCACCGAGGCCGTGGAGCGGGAGTTCGGCTGCCCGCCCGGCACGCCCCCGATGTTCACCCCCTTCCGGCTGCGCGGCCTGACCCTGCGCAACCGGGTCGTCGTCTCCCCGATGGACATGTACTCGGCGACCGAAGGACTCCCCGACGACTTCCACCTCGTCCACCTCGGCGCCCGCGCCCTCGGCGGGGCCGGGCTGGTGATGACGGAGATGGTGTGCGTGTCCCCCGAGGGCCGGATCACGCCCGGCTGCGCCGGCCTCTACACCGGCAGGCAGGCCGTGGCCTGGCGGCGGATCACCGACTTCGTGCACGCGCAGGCGCCCGGCACCGCGATCGGCGTCCAGCTCGGCCACTCCGGACGCAAGGGCTCGACCCGGCTAATGTGGGAGGGCATGGACGAACCGCTGCCCGACGGCAACTGGCCGCTCGTGGCCGCCTCCGCGCTGCCCTACAAGCCGGGCAGCCAGACGCCCCGGGAGCTGGGCCGGGCCCAGCTCACCGATCTGCGCGAGCAGTTCACCGCCGCCGCGGCGCGGGCCGCCCGGGCCGGCTTCGACCTGCTCGAACTGCACTGCGCGCACGGCTACCTGCTGTCCGGCTTCCTCTCCCCGCTGACCAATCGCCGCACCGACGCCTACGGCGGATCCCTCGACCGGCGGCTGCGCTTCCCTCTCGAGGTCTTCGACGCCGTACGGGCGGTGTGGCCGCAGGAGCGGCCCATGACGGTCCGGATCTCCGCCACCGACTGGGCCGAGGGCGGGACCACGGCCGAGGACGCCGTCGGCATCGCCCGGGCGTTCGCCGCGCACGGCGCCGACGCCATCGACGTCTCCACCGGCCAGGTCGTCGCCGAGGAGACGCCGGAGTTCGGGCGGTCCTACCAGACGCCGTTCGCGGACCGGATCCGCCACGAGGTGGGCATCCCGGTGATCGCGGTCGGCGCGATCTCCTCCTGGGACGACGTCAACTCGCTGGTCCTGGCCGGACGCGCGGACCTGTGCGCCCTGGCCCGCCCGCACCTCTACGACCCGCACTGGACCCTGCACGCGGCCGCCGAACAGGGCTACGACGGTCCCGGCGTCCTCTGGCCGGCGCCCTACCGGGCGGGCAGCCGGCCGCCGCGGACCGGCCGCACGGACGCGCCCAAGCCGCGCCTGTCGCTGGGCGGATGAGGGGTCAGGCGGTCGGCGGTACGCCGGCGAACTCCGCCCCCGCGTCCCGCAGCCGCTCGTGCAGCCCCCGGAACACGGCCGCCGAGCGCGCTCCCGGCCAGTCCCCGGGGAGCAGCCGGGCGGGCAGGCCGGGGTCGGCGTACGGCAGGTGGCGCCAGGAGTCCAGGGCGAGGAGGTAGTCGCGGTACGCCTCCTCCGGCGGGGTGTCCGTGCGCTGCTCCCAGGCGTGCAGCACGCGTGCGTGGCGGTCGAGGAACGCCTCGTGCTGCTCGGCGATGGCCGCCAGGTCCCACCAGCGGGCGACGGCGTCCACGGTCGGCGTGAAGCCGAGGTGCTCGCCGCGGAACAGGTCGACGTACGGGTCGAGCCGCAGCCGCCGCAGGGTGTTGTGGGTCTCCTCGTACAGCCGGGCGGGCGCGATCCACACGCCGGGTGCGGCCGTGCCGAAGCCCAGTCCGGCCAGCCGGGAGCGCAGGACGTGCCGCTTCTGCCGTTCCGACTCCGGCACGGAGAACACCGCCAGCACCCAGCCCTCGTCCCCGGGTGGGGCGGTGGCGTAGATCCGCCGGTCGCCGTCCTCCAGCAACTGACGTGCCTCGTCGGACAGTTCGTAGCCGGCGGCGCCCTGCGCCGTGCGGGCGGGCAGGAGCAGCCCGCGTCGTTTCAGCCGGGACACCGAGGAACGGACGGAGGGCGCGTCGACGCCGACCGCGGCGAGCAGCCGGATCAGCTCGGCGACGGGCACCGGGCCCGGAGCGAAGCGGCCGTACGCGCCGTAGAGCGTGACGATGAGAGACCGAGGTGCGGGCTGGTCGGACACGTTGATCATCTTAGGTCGTCGGCATCACTGCTGGTCACCATCGGTGTCGCCATCGCTCCCAGCGCTCGTCCGCGCACCGGCGGCACCCCCGGCGCGCAGCCTGAACCGCTGCAGTTTCCCGGTCGCGGTACGCGGCAGCGCGTCCAGGAAGACGATTTCGCGCGGGCACTTGTACGGCGCCAACTCGGCCTTGACGAACGCGCGCAGCGCCTCCGCGTCCCGCCGCGCGCCGGCCCGCAGCACGGCGAACGCCACGACGACCTGCCCGCGCGCCTCGTCGGAGCGCCCGACGACCGCCGCCTCGAGGACGTCCGGATGGCGCAGCAGGGCCTCCTCGACCTCGGGACCCGCGATGTTGTAGCCGGCCGAGACGATCATGTCGTCGGCGCGGGCCACGTACCGGAAGTAGCCGTCGGACTCGCGGACGTAGGTGTCGCCGGTGATGTTCCAGCCGTCGCGCACGTACTCGCGTTGACGCGGGTCGGCGAGATAGCGGCAGCCGACCGGGCCGCGCACGGCGAGCAGCCCCGGCCGCCCGTCGGGGACGGGCTCGCCCCGCTCGTCCTGCACGCGCGCCTGCCAGCCGGGGACGGGGACGCCGGTGCTGCCGGGCCGGATCCGCTCGTCGGCGGCGGAGACGAAGATGTGCAGCAGTTCGGTGGCGCCGATGCCGTTGATCAGCCGCAGCCCGGTCCGCTCGTGCCAGGCCCGCCAGGTGGCCGCGGGCAGGTTCTCGCCGGCGGAGACGCAGCGGCGCAGCGACGACAGGTCGTGTCCGTCGAGGTCGTCGAGCATCGCCCGGTAGGCGGTCGGCGCGGTGAACAGCACGGACACCCGGTGCCCCGCGATCGCGGGCAACAGCTGCCGCGGACCGGCCTGTTCCAGCAGCAGGGCGCTCGCGCCGGCCCGCAGCGGGAAGACGAGCAGTCCGCCCAGGCCGAAGGTGAAGCCGAGCGGGGGACTGCCCGCGAAGACGTCATCCCCGTGCGGCCGGAGCACGTGCTTCGAGAAGGTGTCGGCCACGGCGAGCACGTCCCGGTGGAAGTGCAGGCACCCCTTGGGCCGTCCGGTGGTGCCGGAGGTGAAGGCGATCAGCGCCACGTCGTCGGCGGCGGTGTCCACGGCCCGGTACGGCGTGTCCGGAGCCGGCCGGCGCAGCAGGTCGTCCGGGGCGTCACCCCCGTAGGTCGTGATGCGCAGGCCGGGTATGTCCGCCTTGGCGAGGTCGTCGACGGCGCGGATGTCGCACAGGGCGTGCTCCACCCGGGCGATCTCGCACATCGTGCGCAGCTCGTGCGGGCGTTGCTGGGCCAGCACGGTGACGGCGATCGCGCCCGCCTTCAGCACCGCCAGCCAGCAGGCCGCCAGCCACGGCGTGGTCGGCCCGCGCAGCAGCACCCGGTTGCCGGGGACGACCCCGAGATCGCCGGTGAGCAGGTGCGCCAGCCGGTCGACGCGGGCCCGCAGCTCGCCGTACGTCCAGGCGGGGCCGGTCGGGGTGTGGAAGACGGGCCGGTCGGCGGCGGGACCGGTGAGGAGTTCGGCGGCGCAGTTCAGCCGTTCGGGGTAGCGCAGCTCCGGCAGGTCGAAGCGGAGTTCGGGCCACTGGCCGGGCGGCGGGAGGTGGTCGCGCGCGAAGGTGTCGACGTGGCCCGAGACGTTCATGGCGGGTCGCCCCCTTGCCTGGGTGGGCGCCTTCGGGGCGCCGTGGTGGGCGTCGTGGTGGGCTCGCGCACCGAGCGTATCGCGTTGGTGACGACAGTCAACGGTTCGCGATACCGTCGGGGGAGGTCCGGGGGAGCCGGAGGAAGGCCACCGGAGAGAGGGGGCCGCAGATGCCCGCATTCTCGCTCGAACCCGAGCAGACCGCCTGGTGCGCCGAGCTACGCACACTGGCCGCCGAGCGGCTGCGCCCGCTCGCCGACAAGGGCGAGCCGGGCTGCGTCAACCGCCCGCTCGTCGCCGAACTCGGGCGGCTCGGCCTGCTCGCCCGTCTGTTCACCTCCGGCGCCGTCGACCTCTGCCTGATGCGCGAGTCACTGGCGTACGCCTGCACCGAGGCGGAGACCGCGCTCGCCCTGCAGGGGCTGGGCGCGCACCCGGTCCACGCCCACGGAAGCCCCGCGCAGCGCGACCGCTGGCTGCCCCGGGTCGCCGACGGCAGCGCGGTGGCCGCCTTCGCGCTCACCGAGCCCGGCGCCGGCTCAGACGCGGCGGCCCTGTCCCTGGCCGCCGAGCCGGACGGGCCGCACCGCTGGCGCCTCACCGGCGAGAAGTGCTGGATCTCCAACGCCCCCGAAGCCGACGTCTACACCGTCTTCGCCCGCACCGCCGAGGACGCCGGCGCCCGGGGCGTCACCGCCTTCCTGCTCCCCGCCGACCGCCCCGGACTGACCGGCTCGGCCCTCGACCTGCTGTCCCCGCACCCCGTCGGGGCCCTCGACTTCGACGCCGTCCCGGTCACCGCGGACGACGTGCTCGGCGAAGTCGACCGCGGCTTCCGCGTCGCCCTGTCCACCCTCACCCTCTTCCGCCCCAGCGTCGGCGCCTTCGCGGTCGGCATGGCCCAGGCGGCCCTCGACGCCACCCTCGCCCACACCGCCCGCCGGGACGCCTTCGGCGGCAAGCTGAGGGACCTCCAGTCGGTCGCCCACCAGGTCGCCGAGATGGCCCTGCGCACCGAGGCGGCCCGCCTCATGGTCTACGCGGCGGCGACGGCGTACGACAGCGGAGCCCCGGACGCGCCGCGCCGGTCCGCCATGGCCAAACTGCTCGCCACCGAGACCGCCCAGTACGTCGTCGACACGGCCGTCCAACTGCACGGCGCGCGGGCGCTGCGCCGCGGGCACCTGCTGGAGCACCTCTACCGCGAGGTGCGCGCCCCACGGATCTACGAAGGCGCCAGCGAGGTCCAACGCGCAATCATCGCCAAGGAGTTGTACGCGGGAACGGAGGCCGGACGATGAGCGTCGAACGCGTCAACCCGCCCGGGCTGTCTCCGCCGGCCGGCTTCTCGCACGCGGTCGTCGCCACCGGCGACCGGGTGGTGTTCCTGGCCGGGCAGACCGCACTCGACGCCGACGGGAAGGTGGTGGGGGAGACGCTTCCCGAGCAGTTCGAGCGGGCGCTCGGCAATCTGCTGGCCGCGCTGCGAGCGGCGGGCGGCACGCCCCGGGACCTGGCGCGCGTCACGGTGTACGTCACGGACGTCGCGGCCTACCGCGGCTGTGCAGGGGAACTCGGCCGGGTGTGGCGTGCGTCGGCGGGGCGGGACTACCCGGCGATGGCGGTCGTCGGGATCGTACGGCTGTGGGACGAGCGGGCCCTCGTCGAGCTCGACGGGTTCGCCGTCCTGGGGGACTGACCGCGGTCCGGGGAAGTGATCAGGCGGCGACGGCCAGCCGTTCGGTGGTCACCCGGTGCGGGGCCACGACCCGGCCGTCGGGCAGCAGCTCGCCGGAGTCGTCGAAGACGATCGTGCCGTCGCACAGCAGGCTCCACCCCTGCTCGGGGTGGGCGGCGACGACATGCGCGGTGCCGGCGGAAACGCTGGGGGACCGGTGGTTACACATGGCGCACCTCCACGTCGGTGGGGCCGGCCCTCCGGCGGGCCCCGTGCACCGACCATGCGCCCGCCGGGACGCCGTCGCCAGGGGGCGGCGCGGACCGTGACAGCACCAGGACAACTCCGCGACCGTACCCCGATGGCCGGTGCGGACTCGCCACCAATGGGGTGACGTTCACGGATGTGGGCGCGGTCGCCCGGTACGAGTGGAGACCCCACACAACAGGAGGTCCTCCCATGTTCCTGCGCTCCGCCCTGACCGCGGCCGCCGGTGCCGCCCTGCTCCTGCTGGCCGCGCCGGCCGCGCCCGCCACCGCCGGCACGACCGGGAACGCCGCCGCCGACGCGTCGGAGACCGTCACCGTCGACGCGACCGGAAAGGTCGCCAAGGACGGCACCGTCACCCTCTCCGGCACCTACCGCTGCGTCGACAGCCAAGGTTCCGCCTTCGTCGGCTCCTCCGTCGCCCAGAAGGACGCGAACGTGCGGTACGGCATCGGCGGCACCCGGGCGGTGTGCGACGGAGCCGTGCACACCTGGACGAACACGGCCAGGCTCGAACCGGGCATCGTCGAGCCCGGCAAGGCCAGCGCCGAGGCCACGGTGATGGAGCTCCGGCCGCACGGCTTCGTGCCCCTGCCGCACCTTCACGCCACGCACCAGCGGGAGGTCACGCTGGTCGAGGGCTGAACGCCCGGCCCGGCGGCGCGCCGCGTCCGGCCTGCCGCCGAACGGGGGAACAGCGCACCCGGAACGTCGTCGACCCCGGCCGGGGCCGACGACGTTCCGGCGACGCCACCCGCCTCTGCCGGCCATAAGGGTGAGTGGCCTCGGCCCGTTGTCGGACGGGGTGAAGTGCGTGCGTGCTTCCCGGGAGCGACAGGTGCGCCTCAGCTTCCTCGGCCGACCGTCACCGGTTCCCGTAGTCCTCCAGCAACGTGGCGATCAGCGCGAGCAGCGCGTCAGCCCGGTGCCGGTCCTCGCACTGGTTGCGCATGGCCTCGGCGGCCGCCCGGAGCCGGGCCAGGGCGGCTGGTTCGCCGTCCACCACGTCGTCGATCACCGGCGTGGTGATCAGGTCCAGGCATTCGGTGAGCAGGCGACGGGTGGCGGGGGAGGGCGGGGCGGGATCAGGGGCGGCGAAGGCAGTGGTCAAGTACCGGACCGGGTCTGTCAGGCTCCAGCCGACGACGGTGCCGTGCTGGACGAGGAGCGCCACGTCGGGGGTCACGCCGATACACGCCTCCAGCGGCTCGTCGAGGACGTCGAGGTCGCGCAGGCAGATCAGTACGGCGTCCCCGGGAGCGCGGCACAGCACCGTGCACGTCTCATGCCGGAAGTCCCGGACCTCGTCCGCGCGGAGCCCGCCCTGGCGTACCGCCGGCAGGACGGGAAGGCGGGTGGAGGTCTGGTGGTCGGCGGACACGTACGGCATCTGGAGTTCGGCCCCGACCAGCTTCCGGCTGTCCGGGTCGAACCGGAGGACGTCAGGCGTGTCCCACAGCCGGTCCTGGCTACCGAAGGTATGCGCGAGGAACCGCTCACGCTCCTGCACGTCCACGTACCGCGTGACGTCCACGGAGCCGCCCGTGAAGCGGGGTGTGATGTGCAGCGGCTCGTCTGTCACCGTTGCGCGCCAGTCGTCGTCGAACAACAGTTCCGTGGTCATTCCCCCCTCATTAGGCCGTGATGGCCTGGCCCTGCTTGGAGCCGGGAGCGACCACGGCGATGTCGTTGTCCTTCCGGTGGATGAAGTTTCCCGCCTGGCCCGATGACCGGTACACGGCATCGAAGTTCTTCAGGGGCCGAGCCGGTGACCGCCCCCGGCCGGTCGCTCACGGGCGTCTCGGCGATCGGTCGTTCGGCGACGCCGGAGCGACGATCACGGTCGTCGAACCAGCCCCCTGCCCACGCACGAGCTGTGGCGATGACGCACGTATGACGCACGAGGCTCTCTGGGACGTCCGCATTTCGCCCTCGAAACCGCCTCTGACCCGCATGTTTCTTGGAAGGGTCAAACTGCGCACCTTCCCGATGACGCATCATGTCGAGTGCCCAGCGACCGGAAGCTCTCGGTCCCGACCAAAAGGTCCCCAAAAGTCCCAGAGGCGCCGCACTCCCCTCGCGCATCGCGTTCATGCGGGTCGGCAGGGGTGTGACGGCGCCTTCTCCGAGGGCCCTCAGATGTCCCGGAAGATCTCGATCTGCGCCCCCACCGAGTTCAGCCGCTCGGCCAGGTCCTCGTATCCCCGGTTGATGACGTAGACGTTGCGCAGTACGGACGTGCCCTCCGCCGCCATCATCGCCAGGAGGACGACGACCGCCGGGCGCAGGGCCGGCGGGCACATCATCTCGGCGGCCCGCCAGCGCGTCGGGCCCTCGACCAGCACGCGGTGCGGGTCGAGGAGCTGGAGCCGGCCGCCGAGGCGGTTGAGGTCGGTCAGGTAGATCGCGCGGTTGTCGTAGACCCAGTCGTGGATCAGGGTCTTGCCCTGCGCGACGGCCGCGATGGCCGCGAAGAAGGGCACGTTGTCGATGTTCAGGCCGGGGAACGGCATCGGGTGGATCTTGTCGATCGGCGCCTCCAGCTTGGAGGGCCGGACGGTGAGGTCCACCAGCCGTGTGCGGCCGTTGTCGGCGAAGTACTCGGGCGTGCGGTCGTGGTCGAGGCCCATCTCCTCCAGCACGGCCAGCTCGATCTCCAGGAACTCGATCGGCACCCGACGCACCGTCAGCTCCGACTCCGTGACGACGGCGGCGGCCAGCAGGCTCATCGCCTCGACCGGGTCCTCCGACGGGGAGTAGTCGACGTCGACGTCGATGTGCGGCATGCCGTGCACGGTGAGGGTGGTGGTGCCGATGCCCTCGACCTCGACGCCGAGCGCCTCCAGGAAGAAGCACAGGTCCTGGACCATGTAGTTGGAGGAGGCGTTGCGAATGACCGTGACGCCGTCGTGCCGGGCGGCGGCCAGCAGCGCGTTCTCGGTGACCGTGTCGCCGCGCTCGGTCAGCACGATCGGGCGGTCGGGGCGGACCGCCCGGTCGACCTGCGCGTGGTACTGACCCTCCGTCGCGGCGATGTCCAGCCCGAACCGGCGCAGCGCGATCATGTGCGGCTCGATGGTCCGCGTACCGAGGTCACAGCCGCCCGCGTACGGCAACTTGAAGTGGTCCATCAGGTGCAGCAGCGGACCGAAGAACATGATGATCGAGCGGGTGCGGACGGCGGCCTCGGCGTCGATGGCCGCCATGTCCAGTTCGGCCGGCGGCACGATCTCGAGGTCGACGCCCCCGTTGATCCACCGGGTCCGTACGCCGATCGAGTTCAGCACCTCGAGCAGGCGGTAGACCTCCTCGATCCGGGCGACCCGGCGCAGCACCGTGCGCCCCTGGTTGAGCAGTGAGGCGCACAGCAGGGCCACGCAGGCGTTCTTGCTCGTCTTGACGTCGATGGCCCCGGACAGCCGACGCCTGCCCACGACCCGCAGGTGCATGGGCCCGGCGTAGCCGAGCGAGACGATTTCACTGTCCAGGGCTTCCCCGATGCGAGCGATCATCTCAAGGCTGATGTTCTGGTTGCCGCGCTCGATGCGGTTCACGGCGCTCTGGCTGGTTCCGAGCGCTTCGGCCAGCTGTGCCTGCGTCCAGCCCCGGTGCTGCCGGGCGTCACGGATGAGCCTGCCGATGCGTACGAGGTAATCGTCTGCCATGGGGTTGAGGTTATCTCAGATATGAGATGGCACCTCTCGGAGGGGGCCATTCGGGTGACGGCCCGTCAACGCCGCCTGGCCGTCCGCGTACGACGCCACCCGAAAGGTCCGGGCAAATCCATCGATGTCGTACGACGTCCCGTGCTGCTGTGGGTGTGACGCGGGCCATGCCGGCCGCCCCCGGTCGTGATGGACCAGGAACGCCGGTTGATGTTCAGGCGCACGCCGGGCAAAATCCGGAAGCTCTTGCGGAATGTGAGGGGCATCGTGCCTCCTTCGTCGATCGGCTGGTGCTCCGGGAGTGTCCCTCCGCACCCGTCTACCCCCGCCGGCCCGCCTCATGGCTGTGGTGCGGCAGTCGACACGGCAGAGCAGTCGACGCGGCGCAGCAGTCGACACGCCGTCAGGAGTCATGGCGGGCCTGTCGTCCGGGCGTGGCACGGCCACGTGCCGCGCCGTCGGCATGCGCCATCCGAGGTGCCGGAGTTGAGTCCGCCCCGTCCGCTCGCGTGCCCTCGCCCGGGGTGACCGTCGACCTCGAAGCCCATCGAATGTCAGCGACTCGACCTGCCGCAGCGTGACCACCGTCTCCGCCCCGGGGGCGTCGCCCAGGGCGCCGATCTTCTCGTCGGCGAGGGTGTGGTGGCTGTCGGCGGTCCGGCACAGGGTCTACAGGACGAGCTCGGCCCGACCGGTGCCGGCGGCGGCGAAACGTACCCCCGAACGGGCGGTGAGCGCCCGGACCTTCGCGGCGAGGGCACGCGCGTCGGCCGTCAGTCGGCGCAGTGCCTCCACGCCGTGCCCGAGGGGTTCGTGGTCGTACTCGACCCCGGGATACAGCACGCCGGCCGGTCGCAGCCGCTCCGGACGGCGTCTGACGGTCGCCTCGGCCTGGCCGGTGGCGGCCTCGAGTCGCGCCCCGGTCGGGGACCGCGGAACTCCTTGCCGGTCGGCGGTGACGGGAGTGGCGGGCCCCGCGACCGCATACCAGAAGCGGCGCGCGCCCGACGGCTGCCGGTCGTACCCCTGAGCGGCACTCCTGACGGGTGCCGCGGCCGTGCCCCTCAACGGCGCGCCTGACGGGTGCCGCGGCCCGCACCCCGAAGCGGCGCGCCCGGCAGCCGCCGGGACCGCCGCCGCTTCCCGGTGACCCAATGACCAGGGAGCCCGGGCATGACCAACCAGCCCCCATGTACTAGAGTTATCTCGACATCGAGATATCTGCCGAGGCGCACCGCAGCCACCACTCCAGTAAGGGTTACCTAACTTAGCCTCCTTAGCGGATCGGCCAAGCTCGCGTGGCGGCAGGATGCGGTGGTACGCGCACATCAATGAAGGAGACTGTCGTGTCGGCGAACAGCTTCGACGCCCGCAGCACGCTGCAGGTGGGCGACGAGTCGTACGAGATCTTCCGGCTGGACAAGGTGGAGGGCTCGGCCCGGCTGCCGTACAGCCTCAAGGTCCTGCTGGAGAACCTGCTCCGCACGGAGGACGGCGCGAACATCACCGCCGACCACATCCGCGCCCTCGGCAACTGGGACTCGCAGGCCCAGCCTTCCCAGGAGATCCAGTTCACGCCGGCCCGCGTGATCATGCAGGACTTCACCGGTGTTCCCTGTGTCGTCGACCTCGCCACCATGCGTGAGGCCGTCAAGGAGCTCGGCGGCGACCCGAACAAGATCAACCCGCTCTCCCCGGCCGAGATGGTCATCGACCACTCCGTCATCGCCGACAAGTTCGGCACCCGCGACGCCTTCGCCCAGAACGTCGAGCTGGAGTACGGCCGCAACAAGGAGCGTTACCAGTTCCTGCGCTGGGGCCAGACGGCCTTCGACGACTTCAAGGTCGTCCCGCCGGGCACCGGCATCGTCCACCAGGTGAACATCGAGCACCTGGCGCGCACGGTCATGGTCCGGAACGGCCAGGCGTACCCCGACACCCTCGTCGGCACCGACTCGCACACCACCATGGTCAACGGCCTCGGCGTCCTCGGCTGGGGCGTCGGCGGCATCGAGGCCGAGGCCGCGATGCTCGGCCAGCCGGTCTCCATGCTCATCCCGCGCGTCGTCGGCTTCAAGCTGACCGGTGAGCTCAAGCCCGGCACCACCGCCACCGACCTCGTGCTCACCATCACCGAGATGCTGCGCAAGCACGGCGTGGTCGGCAAGTTCGTCGAGTTCTACGGCGAGGGCGTCGCCGCCACCTCCCTCGCGAACCGCGCCACCATCGGCAACATGTCGCCGGAGTTCGGCTCCACCGCCGCGATCTTCCCGATCGACGCCGAGACCATCAACTACCTGAAGCTCACCGGCCGCTCCGAGCAGCAGCTCGCGCTCGTCGAGACGTACGCCAAGGAGCAGGGCCTCTGGCTGGACCCGAAGGCCGAGCCGGACTTCTCCGAGAAGCTCGAGCTGGACCTGTCCACGGTCGTCCCGTCCATCGCCGGCCCGAAGCGCCCGCAGGACCGCATCGTCCTGGCCGAGGCCGCCCAGCAGTTCGCCAAGGACGTCCTCAACTACGTCGAGGTCCCGACCGTGCAGGCCGGCACCGCCGCCTCCCCGGTGGACGAGGCGAGCGACGAGTCCTTCCCGGCCTCCGACGCCCCGGCCTACGGCCACCAGGAGAACGGCGCGGGCGCCCCGCAGCACGCCGAGGGCACCGGTGCCGCCGTCCCGTCCAACCCGGTCACCGTGACCGCCCCCGACGGCTCCACGTACGAGATCGACCACGGTGCCGTGACGGTCGCCGCCATCACCTCCTGCACCAACACCTCCAACCCGTACGTCATGGTCGCCGCCGCGCTGGTGGCCAAGAAGGCTGTCGAGAAGGGCCTGACCCGCAAGCCGTGGGTCAAGACCACCCTCGCCCCGGGCTCCAAGGTCGTCACCGACTACTTCGACAAGGCGGGCCTGACCCCGTACCTCGACAAGGTCGGCTTCAACCTCGTCGGCTACGGCTGCACCACCTGCATCGGCAACTCCGGCCCGCTGCCGGAGGAGGTCTCCAAGGCCGTCAACGACCACGACCTCGCGGTCACCTCGGTCCTCTCCGGCAACCGGAACTTCGAGGGCCGTATCAACCCCGACGTCAAGATGAACTACCTGGCGTCCCCGCCGCTGGTCGTCGCGTACGCCCTCGCCGGCTCCATGAAGGTGGACATCACCAAGGACGCCCTGGGCACCGACCAGGACGGCAACCCGGTCTACCTGAAGGACATCTGGCCTTCCGAGGCCGAGGTCAACGACGTCGTGGCGAACGCCATCGGCGAGGACATGTTCAGCAAGTCCTACTCCGACGTCTTCGCGGGCGACGCCCAGTGGCAGGCGCTGTCGATCCCGACCGGCAACACCTTCGAGTGGGACCCGCAGTCGACGTACGTCCGCAAGCCCCCGTACTTCGAGGGCATGACGATGGAGACCACCCCGGTCACCGACATCGCGGGCGCCCGCGTCCTCGCCAAGCTGGGCGACTCGGTCACCACCGACCACATCTCCCCGGCCGGCGCCATCAAGGCCGACACCCCGGCCGGCAAGTACCTCACCGAGCACGGTGTGGAGCGTCGTGACTTCAACTCCTACGGCTCGCGCCGAGGAAACCACGAGGTCATGATCCGCGGTACGTTCGCCAACATCCGCCTGCGCAACCAGATCGCGCCGGGCACCGAGGGCGGCTACACCCGCGACTTCACGCAGGACGGCGGCCCGGTCTCCTTCATCTACGACGCCTCCCGCAACTACATCGAGCAGGGCATCCCGCTCGTCGTGCTCGCGGGCAAGGAGTACGGCTCCGGCTCGTCCCGCGACTGGGCGGCCAAGGGCACCGCGCTCCTGGGCGTCAAGGCCGTCATCGCCGAGTCGTACGAGCGCATCCACCGCTCCAACCTCATCGGCATGGGCGTGCTCCCGCTCCAGTTCCCGGAGGGCGCCTCGGCCCAGTCCCTCGGTCTGACCGGCGAGGAGACCTTCTCCATCGCGGGCGTCACCGAGCTGAACGAGGGCCGCACGCCGCGCACGGTCAAGGTCAGCACCGACACCGGTGTCGAGTTCGACGCGGTCGTCCGCATCGACACCCCCGGTGAGGCCGACTACTACCGCAACGGCGGCATCATGCAGTACGTGCTGCGCAACCTGATCCGCAAGTAAGCGGTCGAGCACAGCACCCGTAGGGCGGCTGAGGGCCGCATCCCCGGCGACGGGGGTGCGGCCCTCCGCCGTACCCGGCCCGGGTCCCTGACTCTGCCGACGGGTTCCGCCGTACCCCGCCCGGGTCCCTGCCTCCTGCCCGGTGGGGTCCGCCGTGGGTCCCTTCGCCCTGCCCGGCGGGTCCGCGGCCGGTTCTCCCGGGTCATCACCCGGCCGACACCTCCCGCGCCCGCCACACCTCGGGCACCGGTTCCGGCCTCGGCCTCGCCATCGCCGCCGCGATCACCGCGGCCCATGGTGGGCGGATCGACGTCGACAGCGAGCCGGGGCGCACGGAGTTCAGGGTGGACCTGCCGGCGGTGGGGGAGAGCGGGGCGGACGCGCTGACGTGGGGATCGCGTGCGTCGGTGTAGGGGCGTCGGCGCAGGGGAGGGACACACCGCCCGCCGACCTGCCCGCCGGTACCGGCGGGCAGGCCAGGAGGTCGTCGGCAGAAGGTCCGTACGCACCCGTTTACAAGTCGGCCGTGCGGCGCTACCTTCCGCCACAGGTGGGGTGGGAGCGCTCCCACCCCGGCGGACCGGAACCCGCCCGGGACCGCTCCCGCTTCACGCCCCCCACTCCACGGTCGCGTCGCGGGCACCCCACCCTGCATCACCGCACGTCCCCCCGCACCACCGGCACGTCATCGCACCGCACGCTCCACTCCGCACCACCGAACCCCCTACCCGCACAGTCCGTACACGGAAGGACGGACTCCGTCATGCGAACTGTCATGATCACGCCAAGCAGGCGGGCGAGAACGGGATTACGCACCCGAGCCCTCCTCCTCGTCCTCGTCTCCCTCCTCGCCGCCGTCCCCGCCCTCGGTCTGATCGTCACGACCGGCGGCGAGGCCGAGGCCCACGGCACCCCCATGAAGCCCGGCAGCCGCACCTTCCTGTGCTGGCAGGACGGTCTGACCGACACCGGTGAGATCAAGCCGGTCAACCCGGCCTGCAAGAACGCCCAGCAGGTCAGCGGCACCACGCCGTTCTACAACTGGTTCTCGGTGCTGCGCTCCGACGGCGCCGGCCGCACCCGCGGCTTCGTGCCCGACGGGCAGCTGTGCAGCGGTGGCAACACCAACTTCACCGGCTTCGACGCCCCACGCGGCGACTGGCCGCTCACCCACCTCACCTCGGGTGCGACGGTCGACTTCTCCTACAACGCCTGGGCCGCGCACCCGGGTTGGTTCTACGTCTACGTCACCAAGGACGGCTTCGACCCCACCCGGACCCTCACCTGGGACGACATGGAGGACCAGCCCTTCCTCAGCGTCGACCACCCGCCGCTCAACGGCAGCCCCGGCACGGTCGAGGCCGACTACTCCTGGACCGGCAAGCTCCCCGACGACAAGTCCGGGCGCCACATCATCTACATGGTCTGGCAGCGCTCCGACAGCCAGGAGACCTTCTACTCCTGCTCCGACGTCGTCTTCGACGGCGGCAACGGCGAGGTGACGGGCATCCACGAGCCGGGCAACCCGACCGAGCCCGTCCCCGGCAGCTGCACGGCGACCCGCAGGACGACCGGCAGCTGGAGCGGCGGCTACCAGTCCGAGGTGACCGTCACCAACTCCGGCGACGTCCCCATGCTCGGCTGGATGGTCGACTGGACCCTCCCCGCCGGTCAGAAGGTCGACAGCCTGTGGAGCGGCAACGCCACCTACACCGGACAGGCGGTGATGGTCCACAACGCCGGCTGGAACGGCTCGCTCAGTCCGGGCCAGAGCACGACCTTCGGATACGTCGTCACGGGGCCGGGAGGTGACACGGCCACGAGTCTGCCCTGCCGGGTCGGGTGACCTCCCGCCCCGGCCCGGGCCGTGGTCTGCGGACCGGCCCGACACCGAGCCGGGCCACCGGGACCCGCGGCGTCACCTGATCCGACGGACACGGCCGCGCCACGGCGGGCGGTGAACCCCGCCCGCCGTGGCTGCGCCGGGCGCACGTGATCGGCCGAAAAACCGTTGCCCCGCGGCAGGCCGGTCACGTACGTTCGCTCGCATGGGAACTCTGTGACAGCCCCGCCCACGACCGCGTAGAGCACCGCGGACCGCCAGAGCACCGCGGACCGCGTGGAGCATCGCACACGTAGAGCACCGAACACGTGGAGCACCGCTTCGCAGTCGTGGCGTCGATTCCTCATCGAATCCGTTCCATCGGCATGGCCGAGAACAGGGGCTGACCCATGCGTGCGCCGACAACCTCCCACTCCTCACGTCCCACCGCCTCCTCCCAGCTCTCCCTGCACGGCGTCACCAAGCGCTACGACGACCGCACCGTGCTGGACCAGGTGTCCCTCAGCCTCGCGCCCGGCGAGAAGGCCGGCGTCGTCGGCGACAACGGGGCCGGGAAGTCCACCCTGCTGCGCCTGCTGGCCGGTGCGGAGCGGCCCGACTCGGGCGAGGTGATCGTGACCGCGCCCGGCGGCACCGGCCACCTCCCCCAGACCCTCGGCCTTCCTCCGACGGCCACCGTCCAGGACGCCGTCGACCTGGCGCTCGCCGAACTGCGGGCGCTCGAGACGGAGTTGCGGCGCACCGAGGCCGCGCTCGCCGACGGGCCCGCGGACGCCGTACCGCACGACACGCTGGCCGCCTACGCGCGGCTGACCGAGCGGTACGAGGCCCGCGAGGGCTACGCCGCCGACTCGCGCGTCGAGACCGCGCTGCACGGACTCGGGCTGCCCGGACTGGCCCGCGACCGACGGCTGGGCACGCTCTCCGGCGGCGAGCGCTCCCGGCTCGCCCTGGCCGCGACCCTCGCCTCCCGGCCGGAGCTGCTGCTGCTCGACGAACCGACCAACGACCTCGACGACCGGGCCGTCCACTGGCTGGAGGAACATCTGCGCGCCCACCCGGGCACCGTCGTCGCCGTCACCCACGACCGGGTGTTCCTGGAACGCCTCACCACCACGGTCCTGGAGGTCGACGCCAGCCGTGTCTCCCGCCACGGCAACGGCTACGCCGGCTACCTCGCCGCCAAGGCCGCCGAACACCGGCGACGGCAGCAGCAGTACGACGAGTGGCGCGCCGAGCTCGCCCGCAGCCGCCGGCTGGCCGAGTCCAACGTGGTCCGCCTGGAGGGCATCCCGCGCAAGATGACGAAGGCCTGTTTCGGCCACGGCGCCTTCCGCATGCGGGGTCGTGCGCACGGCGCGATGAGCCGTATCCGCAATGCCAAGGAACGGGTCGAGCGGCTCACCGCCCAGCCGGTGACCCCGCCGCCGGAGCGGCTGACCTTCACGGCCCGCCTGGCCAACGTCGGCGCACCGGGAGAGGCTCCGGCGGCGGCCCTCGACGCGGTCGAGGTGGCCGGCCGGCTGCGGCTGCCGCACCTGCGGATCGCACCGTCCGAACGCCTGCTGGTCACCGGTCCCAACGGGGCCGGGAAGAGCACCCTGTTGCGGGTCCTGTCCGGCGAACTGCGCCCGGACGGCGGCACGGTGAGCGTTCCCGGCCGCGTGGGACACCTCCGCCAGGAGGAGACGCCCTGGCCGGCGCACCTCACGCTCCTGGCCGCCTACGCGCAGGGCCGTCCCGGCGACCGGGACGAACACGCCGACCGGCTGTTGTCCTTCGGCCTGTTCGTCCCGGACGACCTGCGCCGCCGGGTGGGGGAGTTGTCGTACGGCCAGCGGCGCCGCATCGAACTCGCCCGGCTGGTGAGCGAGCCGGTGGACCTGCTTCTGCTGGACGAGCCCACCAACCACCTCTCCCCGGCCTTGGTGGAGGACCTGGAGGCGGCCTTGGCCGACTACCCGGGCGCGGTGGTCCTGGTGACCCATGACCGGCGGATGCGGGAGCGGTTCGCGGGGAGCCGTCTGGAACTCCGTGCGGGGGCCGTCGTCGGGGCGCGGTGAGAGCGCGCGGCCCGACCGCGCCCGGCCGCTGACGACCACGTCCCGCAGCCGGTCCGGTCGGCGCCCCACCTGCACCGCCTCCCCGCGGGCCGTCGGTGCCGATCGCCGCGCGCCCGCTGGTGGGCGAACCCTCGTCCCCGAGGTCACCGAACGTCGTCCGGACGCAGGACGAGGCCGTACGGGGCGACCGTGCTGTCGCCTCGTACGACCTCTCCGCCGAACTGTGCGCGTGCGGGCGCCACTTCACCGTGCACGGTCTCCACGAGGGGCCCCGAGCCCCGGATCGGCGTCCGCCGGACGCCCAGCGGCCGGAAGGCGTCCGGTGGCTGCCGGGCGGGGTCGGTCCCCTCGGGCGGGGCGGGCCTGCACAGGCGGCACGGCCCCTTCGGCGGCTAGGCGATCGCCGCGCCGGTTCCGCGCGCGGAACCGATCAGGTCGGTGAGGCCCGCGTCGTCGTAGACGGAGATGTCGACGGACGCGCCCTCGGGGAGGTCGAAGTCCTGGACCGAGTAGTCCAGCACCGCGCTGGTGCCCGGCGGGGTGAAGGTGCCCAGGTTGTGGTAGGTGCCGCCGGAGGAGTAGCCGACCTTGACGTAGTAGGTGTCACCGTCGTTGGCGGTGTCGTACACCCACAGCTTCTCGTCGTTCGGGTGGAACTCCACCTTGCCGACGAAGGCGCCGGAGGCGACCATCTCCATCTTCACGGCGTACCCGCCCGCGTCGTTCGCGAAGTACGTGTCGTCGAACGGGTCCGTGAGGTTGCCGCCGCTGCACGGGCAGTTGTCGGTGTCGTAGTAGTACGAGCTGAACGTCGGGTTCGGGCTGTACGCCTGCGCCGGCGCCGCCGTGGCGACCAGGGCCCCCGCCCCCAGCGCCGCACCCGCGAGCAGACCCGTGAACCGTCTGACGATGCCCATCCTCGTTCTCCCCCCTGCGATGACGGGCCGCCCGGTGTGTCGGCGGCCTCGGCCATTCTGGAACACGGGTGACGCCCGGGTCACCACGAGATCGCTGTCAGTTACACGATCATGACAACTCGGCCTGCCCCAGGCCGACTTCGCCGTCGGCGAGGAGCCGGCCGTGCCCGTGCGTGCGTCTTCACGGCCTCTCCCGTCGAGGTGCGCCGGCCGGTCCCGAACCTGGGATCACCCGGTCGTGCGGAAAACACCCGGGGGTCGGCGGTAGGTGACTACCGAGGATGTCGATCGTGTCGCGGGAGATTCATGTCGTGCGCATTTCCGGCGAGGAATCTGCGGTCCGTTCGCATGTCCGCCAGGTCTCAACTCGGAAAAGACCCGTGACCAACCTTGTATTCGATCTTGCTCCGCTGGCCAGAAGTGGACTATACCTGTCGGCGATTCGCGATCCGCACGACCCTGCTTGACCTGACCGCGGTGCCGGCAAGGCTCCGGTTCACCGCCTGAGTCCTGGAGAAGGCGAGGACTTGAGCATGGGATCCACTTCCGCATCGGCTTCGGAGAACAATGGCTCCGCGGGTGTCGGCCGCCGCGATCTGATCAAACGGTCCGCCGCGCTCGGCCTGATCTCGGTCCCCACGACGGGTTTCCTGTCCGCCTGTGCCAGCAGCGGGGGCGGCGGTGACGACGAGAAGGCGAAGGCGGGTAAGAAAACGGCGAAGAACCCGCTGGGCGTCAACGACACCACCCAGATGGAATTCGTCCTGTTCGACGGCGGTTTCGGCAAGGAGTACGCCGAGGACGCGGTGAAGATCTACGAGAAGAACTTCCCCGAGGCCACGGTGAAGTTCTCGGCCACCCAGAAGATCCAGTCCACGCTCCAGCCCCGCTTCAACCAGGGCACCCCGCCCGACCTCATCGACAACTCCGGCGCCGAACAGATGGACATGGGCGTGCTGGTCGGCAAGAAGCAGCTCTCCGACCTCACTCCGCTGCTCGACGCGCCCTCCTACGACGACCCGGCCAAGAAGGTCCGCGACACACTGCGCCCCGGCATCGTCGAGATGGGCCAGTTCGACGGCGACCCCGTCTGGATCCTGTACTACGCCTACACCGTGTACGGCGTCTGGTACTCGCAGAAGCTCCTCGACTCGCTCGACGCCACGTACCCCGAGACCTGGGACGAGATGCTCGCGGTCTGCGAGAAGGCCAAGAAGAAGGGCATCGCGGGCTGGACGTACGCCGGGAAGTACCCCTACTACCTCCCCTTCTCGCTGTACCCGATGATCGGCAAGGTCGGCGGCCGTGAAGTCCTCGACGCCATCGACAACCTGGAGCCGAAGGCCTGGGAGCACCCGGCGGTCAAGACGTGTTTCGAGGCCTACTACGAGCTCTACAGGAAGGGCTACGTCCTCAGGGGCACCCCGGGCCTGGACCACATCCAGTCGCAGACCGCGTGGGCCAAGGGCAAGGCCCTGTTCCTCCCCAACGGCTCCTGGGTGGAGAACGAGTCGGCGAACGTCATCCCGGCCGACTTCGACCTGGCCGTCTCGGCGCCCACCGGCATGGACGGCTCGGACAAGATGCCCTTCGGCACCATCTGGGCCTCCGGCGGCGAGCCGTTCATCGTGCCGGCCAAGGCGAAGAACGCGGCGGGCGGCATGGAGCAGTTGCGCATCATGCTCAGCGAGGCCTCGTCGAGGAACTTCACCGCCAAGGTGAAGTCGCTGACCGCCTACGACGGCGGCACCGACGGCATCACCCTCACCCCCGGCCTGAAGTCGGGTGTCGCCGCGCTGGAGAAGGCCGGCGAGAACGTGGTGAACCCACGACTGCAGGACTGGTACGTGCAGTTGCAGAAGGAGAAGATCGGGGTGTCCGGTCTCGGCGAGATGATGGCCGGCCGCCTCACCCCGGCCGAGGCCGTCAAGAAAATCCAGGGCTTCGCCGACGAGGCGGCGAAGGACACGACGATCAAGCACTACAAGCACCAGTAACCGGCAATATCACGGCACCGGAGTGGCGATGCAGCACGGCAAGTACCGGTTCGTCGCGGGGTTCCTGGCGCTGCCCCTGGGACTGTACGCGCTCTTCGTGGTCTGGCCGTTCGTCCAGTCCATCTACTACTCGTTCACGGACTGGACCGGTCTCAGCCCCGAATTCAAGATGGTCGGCCTGGACAATTACCGGAGGATGCTGGACGACGACATCTTCTGGAAGTCCTTGCAGCACAGCTTGATGTTCGCGGTCGTGCTGCCGCTGGTGACGATCGGGTTGGCGCTGTTCTTCGCCTTCATGATCAATATCGGCGGACGGAGGAGAAAGGGCGGCCCGGTGATGTCCGGCGTCCGGGGCTCCTCCTTCTACAAGATCGTGTATTTCTTTCCGCAGGTGTTGTCGATCGCGATCGTCGCGCTGCTGTTCGCCTTCGCCTACAACCCGGACAGCGGCGCGATCAACTCGCTCCTGCGGGGAGTCGGCCTGGACGGTGTTCAACCCCTGTGGCTCGGCGACCCGAACCTCGCGCTGTGGTGCGTGATGGCGGTGCTGGTGTGGTCGACGGTCGGTTTCTTCGTGGTGCTGTTCTCGGCCGGCATGGCGTCGATCCCGGCGGACCTGTACGAGGCCGCGCTGCTCGACGGCGCGAACCGGGTCACGACCTTCTTCCGCATCACCCTGCCGCTGCTGTGGGACACCGTGCAGTCCGGCTGGGTCTACATGGGCATCCTCGCGCTCGGCGCGGAGTCGTTCGCGGTCGTCCAGATCATGACGACCGGTCCCGGCGGTCCCGACTACTCGACCACCGTCATGGTCCTGTACGTGTACCAGAAGGCGTTCCGTGACGGTCAGGCCGCCTACGCCACCACCATCGGCGTCGCCCTGCTCGTCGTGACGCTGGCCTTCGCCGCGGTCGTGATGCGGCTGGGGCGGCGCGAGCGGCTGGAGTACTGATCATGAGCATCGAGAAGACCGCGGAGCAGCCCGCGCCCGGGCCGGCCGACTCCGGTGTCCACGTCACGAAGGCCGACGGGCCGGCGGCCGGCGGGCCGCACACGCGGAGGCCGGAGGGGAAGATCCTCGACGTCTTCTCGCACGGCATCCTCGTCCTCTGGGCGGTCATGGTGGTGCTGCCGCTGGTGTGGGCGGTGATGACCTCCTTCAAGGACGACAGCTCCATCTTCGGCTCGCCGTGGTCCCTGCCCGACACCCTTCACTTCGACAACTGGTCGCGGGCCTGGACCGAGGCCAACATGAGCGACTACTTCCTCAACACCGTGCTGGTGGTGGGCGGTTCGCTCGTCGGCACGCTGGTGCTGGGCTCGATGGCGGCGTACGTCCTCGCCCGGTTCGACTTCCCGGGCAACCGCTTCGTCTACTACCTCTTCATCGGCGGCATGAGCTTCCCGATCATGCTGGCGCTGGTCCCGCTGTTCTACGTCGTGAACAACATGGGGCTGCTCAACACCATCCACGGCCTGATCCTGGTCTACATCGCGTACTCGCTGCCGTTCACGGTGTTCTTCCTGACGGCGTTCTTCCGCACGCTGCCCACCTCGGTGGCGGAGGCGGCCTTCGTCGACGGCGCCTCGCACAGCCGGACGTTCTTCCAGATCATGCTGCCGATGGCCAAGCCCGGACTGATCAGCGTCGGCATCTTCAACTTCCTGGGCCAGTGGAACCAGTACATGCTCCCCACGGTGCTCAACACCGACCCCGACCAGCGCGTCCTCACCCAGGGCCTGGTCCAGCTCGCCGTCAGCCAGGGTTACAAGGGCGACTGGTCGGGTCTCTTCGCCGGTCTGGTGATGGCCATGCTGCCGGTCCTGGCGGCGTACATCGTCTTCCAGCGGCAGGTGGTGCAGGGGCTGACGGCTGGCGCGCTCAAGTAGGAAAGCCGGAGGCAGGGCCCCGGACCCGGGTCCTCGCCGGCCGCCGCCCCCACAATCCGTGAAGCCCGGTCCCGACCGTCCGCGACCGGTCCTGTACACCCCGCGACACCGGGGCCCGATACCAAGCGCGCGCTTGTTCGACCGTGCGGATGCTGTTCAACCTCTTGACGGGAGGCGACCCGAACAGCTCAGCTTAGAGTTCACTAGTTGGACATGGACGGGGCCTCATCGATGCGGTCCCGCGCGCAGGAGGTCGTCGTGGAGACTCCGGGGTCGCAGTCGTCGCTGCACCGAGCCAACCTGGAGCGAGTCGTACGGGCCGTGCGTCTGGCCGGGTCCCTCACCCAGGCGGAGATCGCCCGGACGACGGGCCTGTCCGCGGCGACCGTCTCCAACATCGTGCGGGAACTGAAGGACGGCGGAACGGTCGAGGTCACGCCCACTTCGGCGGGCGGGCGCAGGGCCCGCAGCGTCAGTCTCAGTGGTGACGCCGGCATCGTCATCGGGGTCGACTTCGGCCATACGCACCTCCGGGTCGCGATCGGCAACCTCGCCCATCAGGTCCTCGCCGAGGAGTCCGAGCCGCTCGACGTGGACGCCTCCTCCACCCAGGGCTTCGACCGGGCGGAACAGCTGGTCAACCGCCTGATCGAGGCCACTGGAGTCGATCGTACGAAAGTCGCCGGCGTGGGGCTCGGCGTGCCCGGGCCCATCGACGTGGAGTCCGGCACGCTCGGGTCCTCCGCCATCCTGCCCGGCTGGATCGGCACCCGCCCCGCCGAGGAGTTGCGGGGCCGGCTCGGAGTGCCCGTCCACGTGGACAACGACGCCAACCTCGGCGCCCTCGGCGAGATGGTCTGGGGCAGTGGAAGAGGCGTACGTGATCTTGCTTACATCAAGGTCGCGAGCGGTGTCGGCGCCGGTCTGGTGATCGACGGGAAGATCTACCGGGGCCCCGGCGGAACGGCGGGGGAGATCGGGCACATCACGCTCGACGAGTCCGGTCCCGTCTGCCGCTGCGGCAACCGGGGCTGCCTGGAGACCTTCGCGGCCGCGCGGTACGTCCTGCCGCTCCTGCAGTCCAGCCACGGCACCGATCTCACGATGGAGGGCGTGGTGCGGCTGGCCCGGGACGGCGACCCCGGCTGCCGCCGGGTGATCGCCGACGTCGGGCGCCATGTCGGCAGCGGAGTCGCCAATCTCTGCAACCTGTTGAACCCGAGCAGGGTGGTACTCGGCGGTGACCTCGCCGAGGCCGGTGAGCTGGTGCTCGGGCCGATCAGGGAGTCCGTCGGCCGCTACGCGATCCCCAGCGCCGCACGGCAACTCTCCGTTCTCCCCGGGGCACTTGGAGGCCGTGCGGAGGTGCTCGGCGCGCTCGCTCTCGCGCTCAGCGAGATGGGCGATTCGACACTTTTGGACGGCACTTTGCCGACCGCGGCACCCGCCTTCACTTAGAAAACGAATGACCCCGTTGCCATCTCGTTAAGTATTTACTTCTTGACGTCGCACGTGTGGCCGAGTTGACTTCCTGCCACCTCGGCCGCAGCGCTGCGGCCCTGTCAGGGAGGCACAACCCAATGAACGCAACGATGCGTAGAGTCGTGATCGGCGCCACCGCCGCTTCCATGGCCCTGTCGATTGCCGCGTGCGGCAAGGCGGGCGACGACGACTCCGGCAGCAGCAGCTCGGACAGCAAGTCGATCGGCCTGCTGCTCCCCGACAGCGTCACCGCTCGTTACGAGAAGTTCGACAAGCCGCTCTTCGAGGCCAAGGTCAAGGAACTCTGCTCCGACTGCGACGTCCAGTACGCGAACGCCGCGGCCGACCCGGCCAAGCAGGCCCAGCAGATGAGCAGCATGGTGACCAAGGGCGTCAAGGTCATCGTGGTCTCCGCGCAGGACTCCGCCGCGATCAAGTCCTCCATCCAGTCCGCGGTGAGCAAGGGCGTCAAGGTCGTCGCGTACGACCGCCTCGCCCAGGGCCCGGTCTCCGCCTACGTCTCCTTCGACAACGTCAAGGTCGGCGAGCTCCAGGGCCAGGCCCTGCTCGCCTCCCTCGGCGCCAAGGCCACCCCCGCGTCGAAGATCGTCATGATCAACGGTGACGACGCCGACCCGAACGCCGGCCAGTTCAAGGAAGGCGCCCACAAGGCCCTCGACGGCAAGGTCACGATCGCCTACGAGCAGTCCGGCCTGTGGAAGGACACCGTCGCCGCCCAGAAGATGTCCGCCGCGATCACCCAGCTGGGCGCGAAGAACATCGCGGGCGTCTACTCCGCCAACGACGGCATGGCCGGTGGCATCGCCAACACCCTCAAGGGCGCCGGCATCAGCGGCATCCCGCTGACCGGTCAGGACGCGGAGCTCGCGGGCATCCAGCGCATCGTCGCGGGCACCCAGTCCTCCACCGTCTACAAGGCCTTCAAGCCGGAGGCGGACGCCGCCGCCCAGCTCGCGGTCAACCTGCTGGAGGGCAAGGACATCAAGTCCCTGGCCACCACCACGCTGACCAGCGGCTCCGGCGACAAGGTGCCCTCCCAGCTGCTGACCCCGGTCTCCGTCACCAAGGCCAACATCAAGGACACGGTGATCAAGGACAAGCTGTACACGGTCCAGGAGATCTGCACCGCCGAGTACGCCGCCGCCTGCAAGGCCGCCGGCCTGCAGTAACGCGCACGACGCGCAGCCGGCCCGGGTCCCGCTCGGACCCGGGCCCCGACCGCCGCCGGGCGGTCCCGCGAGACCCCGCCGACGCCTGCCCCGCCTTTCACACCCCGCTGCCGGGGCGGGCGTCGGACGGAACCGTCACCCAGGACGGAACCGTTGCCAAGCGCAGTGGACTCGCGCATGTTCATCTTGTAAACCTCGTGCGTCGACGCCGCGGCCGCGCGCATCACGCACACCCCTCCGCGCCTTTCCCACAGCGCGGCATCCCCGCCGGTCAGGCGGCGAAGGAGATGGTTCACGTGTCCGCTACGCCCGTGCTGGCGTTGCGCGGAGTCTCCAAGCGATTCGGTGCGGTCCAGGCACTCACCGACGTCGATCTGGAGGTCCACGCCGGAGAAGTCGTCGCCCTGGTGGGCGACAACGGCGCAGGAAAGTCGACCCTGGTCAAGACGATCGCAGGTGTCCACCCCATCGATGAGGGCGTCATCGAGTGGCAGGGCAAGCCGGTCAGCATCACCAAGCCGCACGACGCCCAGGGACTGGGCGTCGCGACCGTCTACCAGGACCTCGCCCTGTGCGACAACCTCGATGTGGTCGGCAACCTCTACCTCGGGCGCGAGCTGCTGCACCGCGGCGTCATCGACGAGGTGACGATGGAGAAGAACGCCCGCGAGCTGCTGTCCACGCTCTCCATCCGCATCCCGAGCGTGCGCATCCCGATCGCGAGCCTCTCCGGCGGCCAGCGCCAGGTCGTCGCCATCGCCCGCGCCCTGATCGGCGACCCGAAGGTCGTCATCCTCGACGAGCCCACCGCCGCCCTCGGCGTCGAGCAGACCGCGCAGGTCCTCGACCTGGTCGAGCGGCTGCGCGAGCGCGACCTCGGCGTCATCCTCATCAGCCACAACATGGCCGACGTCAAGGCGGTCGCGGACACCGTGGCCGTACTGCGCCTGGGCAAGAACAACGGCTCCTTCCCCGTGAAGGACACCAGCCACGAAGAGATCATCGCCGCGATCACGGGTGCCACGGACAACGCCGTCACCCGTCGTGCGGGGCGTCGCACCGCGGAGGCGGCAAAGTGAGCGACACGTCCAAGACCGTGAAGAGCGACAGCACCAAGGCCGAGAAGGTGGAGAAGACCGAGGGCGTCGTGGAGGGGCAGAGCACGGTCGCCCCCGCCGACGACCCCACGGCCGCGCCGGTCGCCGTCGTCGACCCGCGCCTGCTGGTCCGCGAAGAGGGCTTCAAGGGTTACGTCACCGAGTTCAAGCGCAAGGTGAAGGGCGGCGAGCTGGGCTCGCTGCCGGTGGTCATCGGCCTGATCGTCATCTGGACGATCTTCCAGTTCCAGAACGACCGCTTCCTGAGCGCCGACAACCTCTCCAACATCAGCTACTTCCTGTCGGCCACCGGCATGCTCGCCATCGGCCTGGTGTTCGTGCTGCTGCTGGGTGAGATCGACCTGTCGGTCGGTTCCGTCAGCGGTCTCGCCTCGACGCTCTTCGCCGTGTTCGTGGTGGACCACACCATGAACCCGTGGCTGTCGCTGGTCCTGACCATCCTCACCGGTATCGCCATCGGCGCGCTGCACGGCTGGTTCTTCGCCAAGATCGGCGTACCCGCGTTCGTCGTCACCCTGGCCGGTTTCCTCGGCTGGAACGGTCTGATGCTGTGGCTGCTGGGCTCCAGCGGCACCATCAACATCCCCTCGGAGGACGGGCCGATCCACCTGCTCGGCCAGAGCTCCTTCTTCATGGACCAGGCCATCATCGGCGCCTACCTGCTGGCCGGCCTCGGCGTCGTGCTGACCCTCGTCGGCAACTTCGGCGAACAGCGCCGCCGCCGGGCCGCTGGTGTGCCGTTCCGGCCCACCAGCGAGATCCTGCTGCGCGTCGGTCTGCTGGCGGTCGCGTCCTTCGCCGCCGCCGCGGTGCTGAACAACTCCGCCGGCGTCTCCAACGCGCTGGTGATCTTCCTGGCCGCCCTGGTGATCGTCGACTTCGTGCTCCGTCGGACGACGTACGGCCGCAAGGTGTTCGCGGTCGGCGGTGGCATCGAGGCCGCCCGCCGTGCCGGTATCAACGTGCCGATGATCCGCATCACCGTGTTCGCCATCTCCGGCGGCTTCGCGGCGGTCGGCGGCATGTTCTTCGCCGGTCAGACCGCGAGCGCCACGCTCAGCGCCGGTGGCGGCAACACGCTGATGCTCGCCATCGCGGCGGCCGTCATCGGCGGCACCAGCCTCTTCGGCGGTCGCGGCACCGTCTGGTCCGCCCTCCTGGGCATGCTGGTCATCCAGTCCATCCAGACCGGTCTCGACCTGCTGAACATGAACACCTCGATCCAGTACATGATCACCGGTGGTGTTCTGCTCGGCGCGGTCGTCATCGACTCCGTCTCGCGCAAGAGCCAGAAGGCCGCGGGCCGCGGCTGACGGTCGCGGGAGCGCCTGAGGTATCCGCCTGTGCCCGGCACCGAAACGGTGCCGGGCACAGGCCTGTCATAGCAATGGCCCATCCTGGGTACGGCCGATCCGTGACGTATGACGTACGGGCCGGGCGCCGGGCGCCGGGGCGGAACATTAGACTCGACGAGCCCGGCAACAGCTCGATCAGCTCTACTGCAAGGAGGCACGGGTGCCGCTGCTGACCCGCATCAGGGGACCGCGCGATCTGGACCGGCTCAGCCTGGAGGAGCTGGACCAGCTGGCAGAGGAACTCCGGACCTTCCTCGTCGACGCCGTCTCCAAGACCGGCGGCCACCTCGGCCCCAACCTCGGCGTGGTCGAGCTCACCATCGCCCTCCACCGTGTCTTCGAGTCGCCGAAGGACAAGGTGCTGTGGGACACCGGCCACCAGTCCTACGTGCACAAACTGCTCACCGGGCGGCAGGACTTCTCCAAGCTGAAGATGAAGGGCGGTCTGTCCGGCTACCCCTCCCAGGCCGAGTCCGAGCACGACGTCATCGAGAACAGCCACGCCTCCACGGTGCTCGGCTGGGCCGACGGCATCGCCAAGGCCAACCAGCTCCTCAAACGCGACAGTCACGTCGTCGCGGTGATCGGTGACGGCGCGCTGACCGGCGGTATGGCCTGGGAGGCGCTGAACAACATCGCCGAGGCCAAGGACCGCCCGCTCGTCATCGTCGTCAACGACAACGAGCGCTCCTACGCCCCGACCATCGGCGGCCTCGCCAACCACCTGGCGACCCTGCGCACGACCGACGGCTACGAGCGCTTCCTCGCCCGCACCAAGGAGATCCTCGACCGCACCCCGGTCGTCGGAAAGCCGCTGTACGAGACCCTGCACGGCGCCAAGAAGGGCCTGAAGGACTTCATCGCGCCGCAGGGCATGTTCGAGGACCTCGGCCTGAAGTACGTCGGCCCGATCGACGGACACGACATCGAGGCCCTGGAGTCGGCGCTGGCGCGCGCCAAGCGGTTCGGCGGTCCCGTCATCGTGCACTGCCTCACCGAGAAGGGCCGCGGCTACCAGCCCGCCCTCCAGGACGAGGCCGACCGTTTCCACGCCGTCGGCAAGATCCACCCCGACACCGGCCTGCCCATCTCCACCTCCGGCGCCGACTGGACCTCCGTCTTCGGCGACGAGATGGTCAAGCTCGGCGAGGAGCGCGAGGACATCGTCGCCATCACCGCCGCCATGCTCCAGCCGGTGGGCCTGGACAAGTTCGCCAAGGCCTTCCCCGAGCGGGTGTACGACGTCGGCATCGCCGAGCAGCACGGCGCCGTCTCCGCGGCGGGCCTGGCACACGCGGGCGTGCACCCCGTCTTCGCCGTCTACGCCACCTTCCTCAACCGGGCCTTCGACCAGGTCCTGATGGACGTGGCCCTCCACAAGTGCGGGGTGACGTTCGTCCTGGACCGGGCCGGCATCACCGGCACCGACGGCGCCTCCCACAACGGCATGTGGGACATGTCGATCCTGCAGGTCGTGCCGGGGCTCAGGCTGGCCGCGCCGCGCGACGCCGACCAGGTCCGCGCCCAGCTGCGCGAGGCCGTCGAGGTCGACGACGCCCCGACCGTCGTCCGCTTCTCCAAGGGCGCCGTCGGCCCCGCCGTACCCGCCGTGGGCCGGGTGGGCGGCATGGACGTGCTGCGGGAGCCCGGGACGGACCGGCCCGACGTGTTGCTGGTCTCGGTGGGCGCCCTGGCGCCGATGTGCCTGGAGATCGCCGGCCTCCTCGACCAGCAGGGCATCTCCACGACCGTCGTCGACCCCCGCTGGGTCAAGCCCGTCGACGAGGCCATGGCCCCGCTCGCCGAGCGGCACCGGGTGGTCGTCACCGTCGAGGACAACTCCCGCGTCGGCGGGGTCGGCTCCGCGATCGCGCAGGCCCTGCGCGACGCCGGCGTCGACGTCCCGCTGCGCGACTTCGGCATCCCGCCGCGCTTCCTCGACCACGCCTCCCGCGCGGAGGTCATGGCGGAGATCGGGCTGACCGCCCCCGACATCGCCCGTCAGGTCACCGGTCTGGTCTCCAAGCTGGACGGACGGTACGGCAGCGCGGCGGCCGAGGTCGACTCGGTGGAGCCGGCCCGCGACTGACAGGACGGACATGCCCGAACGGGCCGGTTGTGCCACCGTGAGAAGTGGCGCGACCGGCCCGTTCCGCGTGAACAAGCCCGCGCCGGGGCATACGCACTGGGCCCCTCTCGATCATGTCGAGGACGACGCAGCGTGGGAGGTAAGCCCGTGAGCAGTACCCTCTTCCGGACGAAAAAGGTCGAGCAGTCCATCCTCGACACCGAGGAGCCAGAGCACGCGCTCAAGAAATCCCTGTCCGCGCTCGACCTGACCGTCTTCGGCGTCGGCGTCATCATCGGCACCGGGATCTTCGTCCTGACCGGCACCGTGGCCAAGAACAACGCGGGCCCGGCCGTCGCCCTCGCCTTCGTCGTCTCCGGAGTCGTCTGCGCGCTGGCCGCGCTCTGCTACGCCGAGTTCGCCTCCACCGTCCCGGTGGCGGGCTCCGCGTACACCTTCTCGTACGCCTCCCTCGGGGAACTGCCCGCCTGGATCATCGGCTGGGACCTGGTCCTGGAATTCGCGCTCGGCACGGCGGTGGTGGCCGTCGGCTGGTCGGGGTACATCCACTCGCTGCTGGACAACGCGGGGATCCACCTGCCGGCCACGCTGGGCAGCCGGGACGCGGCCGAGGGCTTCGGCTTCGACATCCTTGCCGCGCTGCTGGTCCTGGTGCTCACCGGCATCCTCGTGCTCGGCACGAAGCTCTCCGCGCGGGTCACCTCGATCGTCGTCGCCATCAAGGTGACGGTCGTCCTGACCGTGATCGTCGCGGGCGCCTTCCTCATCAACGGGGACAACTACGACCCGTTCATCCCGAAGGCGAAGGAGGTGCCCGCGGGCGACAGTCTCCAGTCCCCGCTCATCCAGCTGATGTTCGGCTGGGCGCCGTCCAACTTCGGCGTGATGGGCATCTTCACCGCCGCCTCGGTCGTCTTCTTCGCCTTCATCGGCTTCGACGTCGTCGCCACGGCCGCCGAGGAGACCAGGAACCCGCAGCGGGACATGCCCCGCGGCATCCTCGGCTCGCTCTTCATCTGCACGGCGCTGTACGTACTGGTGTCGATCGTCGTGACCGGCATGCAGCACTACAGCGATCTGTCCATCACCGCGCCGCTCGCCGACGCCTTCAAGGCCACCGGGCACCCCTGGTTCGCGGGCTTCATCAGCTTCGGCGCCGCCGTCGGCCTCACCACGGTATGCATGATCCTTCTGCTCGGCCAGACCCGGGTCTTCTTCGCGATGAGCCGCGACGGGCTGCTTCCGCGCTTCTTCTCGCACGTCCATCCGCGGTTCAAGACGCCGCACCGGCCGACCATCCTGCTCGGCGTGCTCATCGCGGTCCTCGCCGGCTTCACGCCTCTGAGCGAGCTCGCCGAGCTGGTGAACATCGGCACGCTCTTCGCCTTCGTGGTCGTCGCGATCGGCGTGATCATCCTCCGCCGGAGCCGCCCGGACCTGCACCGGGCCTTCCGCACCCCCTGGGTGCCGTTCATCCCGATCCTGTCGGTGGCCGCCTCCCTCTGGCTCATGCTCAACCTGCCCGCCGAGACCTGGATCCGCTTCGCCATCTGGATGGCGATCGGCATCGTCGTCTACTTCCTCTACGGCCACTCCCACAGCCGTCTCGGCCGCCATCACGAGACCACGGTCGAACAGGTGGTCAAGGGAGAACCGGGCATGGACTGAACCCGCCCCTCGTCTCCGGCCTCCCGCGCCCGGCCCCGCACGTCCCGCTTCGGCGGGGGTGCGGGGCCGACGGGCGGGACGCGGCGACTTCTCGCCACGCCGGCCCGGCCGCGCCGTGCCAGGGCTCCCGGCGCGCGTGGACCGCATTCCCGGCCGCCAGGAACCCCGTCCCACGCCCCGCGCTGCCCCGCAGGCCCGGCGGTGAGCACCGCAGCACCGGGCCGCGCACGCGCCCCCATCGGCTCCAGCCACCCCTCAGCCGGGCACGGGCCCGGACCCTCCGACCCGTCACCTGGCAGGCGGGCAGCGCCCCGGTCCCGTTCGGCCGCGTGGGCCTCGCCGTGAGCCGGGGCCCGTCGGGCCGCGTGGTCCTCGCCCCGAGCCGGGGTCCGTTCGACTGCGTGGGCCTCGCCGGTCGGGCCTTGGTCCGTTCGGTCCCGTGGGTCCTCGTACCACCTGCCCGGTCCCGTTCGGCCGCGTAGGCCTCGCCCGTCGAGCTCGGGCGGTGGGCACCGTCCCCCGTCGGCCGGGGGCTCTTCGCCTCGTCGCCCTCAGCCCCGTACCGAGCGCGGTCCGGTGACCTCCGCGCCCAGTTCCGTCACGCGGTGGCGAAGTTCGCGGTCCGCCGTGACGACCAGGCGGGCGCGGTCGGTGGCCGCGGCGACCAGGGCGACGATGTGGTCGTCGCCGCTGCCGGGCGCCGACTCCACCCGTACGCCGGGGACCGGCTCCACCCCGCGGGCGGCGCCCTCGACGACGAGGACGATCTCCTCGGGGCCGGGGTGCCCCGGGAGGCCGTGGGCGGCCAGCCGGTCGCGGAGCCGTTCCGCGGCGCCCCGCCGGTCGCGCCACCAGCCGTCGGGCACCGACCCGACGACGTTCGCGGCGTCGACGATCACCAGCAAGGGGGAGTCGTGGTCCATGCGGCCCAGGGTCGCACGGGCCGGGGCCGGCGTGGCCCGGGAGGCGTGGGCGGAGGGCCGCCGACATACAGTGACCGGGTGAACGGCGAATGGCTCATACGCGGCCGCGACGGGCGGCTCAGTGTCTACCTGACGTCGGACGAAGCCGTCCTGTGCCGGGCGGAACGCACTCCGGGCGGTCCCTGGGACCCGCCGCGCAGAGTGGGCGGCGACCAGAAGGTGCGGCCGACCGTGGCCGTCGGACAGGGAGCCGACGGTTACGCCCACCTGACGTCGTGGAGGCCGGCCGGATCCGGGAGGGCGGTCCTGGTGCACTCCACGCACTTCCGGCCCCTGCTCGCCCCCCTGGACTGGGCCCCGATCGGTCACCCCGACAAGAAGGGCGACGCCACGGACACGCCCGCCGTGGCCGTGGACGCCCGGGGGCGGGCGCACGTCTTCGTGCGCAACACCGCCACGGGGATCGGCATGGTCGCCCAGAAGGAGAAGGGCGGCTGGGACCCGTGGCGCACTCTGGAGGCGCGGGGCGTGCAGGGCCCGCCGGTCGCGGTGGCGGGGGAGTCCGGCCGGGTCGAGGCGTACGCCGCCGCCCCCGGCGCGATCCTGCACTGGCGGCAGGCGGAGCCGGGCGCCGTTCCGGTGCGGGAGGAGCCCCTGGAGGCGGCGGTCCGCCCCGGCACCCTGCGGGCCCTGGCCACCTCCCCCGAGCACACCACCCTCTTCTTCACCGACGACGAGTCCGGTGAGGTCTGCGCCTGGCGCCCCGGCGGCAAGCCCGTCCCGCTGCTCGCCGCCGCCGGCCCCGGCCCGGTGGCCGCCGTCCGCTGCGAACTGGACGGCCACGACTGCACGTTGCTCGCCCAGCGCTCCGCGAACGGCCGGGTGGCCTTCGCCGCCTACCCCACCGAGGAGGAGACCGCCGGCGCCTGGTGGACCGAGTCCGGACCCCGACTCCCCGACGACGCCCGGGTGGCGCTGGCGAAGGACCACGAGGACCGGGTGGTCGCGGCCACCCTCTCCCCGTCGACCGGCCGTCTCCTCGTCACCCGCCGCAAGGACGAGCCGGGGCTCGCGCTGAGGGCGTGGGAGGAGGTGTGAGCGGGGGCCGACGCCGCCTGCCCACATCGTCCGCGGGCCGCACCGACGGCCCCGCGCCCGTCACGCCGTCAGCCTGATCCACTGCCGGCCGCCGGACCCCACGGAGGCCGCCGCCGGCCTGCTCGACGCGAGGTACTCGGGCGAGGTGGTGCAGCAGCTCAGGGCCCCGACCGCCTCAAGTACCCGCTGGTGGAGGGGACGTGCAAGGGCGTCGCCGAAGGCGCTGCTGAGGTACCCCATTGTGCTCGTCTCGTAAGAGGTGATCACATGATCCTCACACCGCTCAGGGCGGTCCGACACGACGACACGGAAAGCGAGTTCATCCATGGCAGTGGGACGAAGAGTGTTCCTCGGCGCCTTCACCGCCGGCGCGGTCACCGTCGCGGCCGGCACGGAGGCGGCCGCCGACGGCGAGTACACCCTTTACACCTCGCCGGCCCAGTTCTACGGCACCTCGACGACGGCGCACACCGTCATCATCAACCACAAGGCCACCTCGGGTCAGTCCGTGGCCCTGAACGTCACCTCCGACAACCCTCAGGACTCGGCGATGTACGTGACCGGCGTGGAGACCGGGCGCGGAACCGTGAAGATCGCGCACGTCGGCTACGCCGACGGCTCGGACGCCAACGCCTCCGGTCTCTCCATCAACCTCCAGACCGCCGGTACGGCCGCGCAGGGCATCTACGTGTACTCGGACCCCGGCAAGCCCACCAAGGGCGCCCTGATCGCCCTGCGCAACAACGACGGACTCGACGACTTCATCGTCAAGGGCACCGGCCGGATCGGCGTCGGCATAGCCCGTGGCGCCACGCCCCAGTCCCAGCTCCACGTCGTCCAGCGTGCCCAGGACGCCGCCTCGGCCATCCTCGCCGAGGGCGCCGTACGTCTCGCGGACGTCACCGCCGTACCCTCGAACGCGCCCGCCGCGCTCGGCGGCGGCTCCCTCTACGCCCAGGACGGCGCCCTGTACTGGAAGGGTGGCAACGGCACGCCCACCCGGATCGCGCCGGCGTAAGGGGCCCCACACCATGCAACTGACCCCCGAAGAACTGATCTCCGAGTTCCACGACGCCGTCATGGAGCTGTACTTCGCCCGCAAGCGCATCGCCCTGCTGGAGGCGGAGAACGCCGAGCTCAGGGCACGGCTGGAAGCGGCCGAGCAGCAGAGCGACGGATGAGGAAGAGGGCCTCGGCCATACCGGCGGAGGCCCTCTTCGCTGTCGTGGTGCGGTGGTTACGCCGGAACCGACGCCACGCCCGGGGCGAGGAACCTCTTGCCGTTCACCCGCTCCGACACGCCCTCGCGGTCCAGGTACGGCGTGATGCCGCCCAGGTGGAAGGGCCAGCCGGCGCCGGTGATCAGGCAGAGGTCGATGTCCTGGGCCTCGGCGACGACGCCCTCGTCGAGCATGAGCCCGATCTCCTGGGCCACCGCCTCCAGGACGCGCGCCCGCACCTGCTCCTCGGTGAGGACCGCGTCGCCCTGCTTCAGCAGCGCGGCGACCTCCGGGTCCAGCTCGGGCTTGCCGCTGTCGTAGACGTAGAAGCCGCGCTTGCCCGCCTCGACGACCGCCTTGAGGTTCGGGGAGACCGTGAAGCGGTCCGGGAAAGCCCGGTTGAGCGTCTCGGAGACGTGCAGGCCGATGGCCGGGCCGACCAGCTCCAGCAGCACCAGCGGGGACATCGGCAGGCCCAGCGGCTCGACCGCCTTCTCCGCGACCTCGACCGGAGTGCCCTCGTCGATGACGTTCTGGACCTCGCCCATGAAGCGGGTGAGGATGCGGTTCACGACGAACGCCGGGGCGTCCTTCACCAGGACCGCGGTCTTCTTCAGCTTCTTGGCGACGGCGAACGCCGTGGCCAGGGAGGCGTCGTCGGTCTTCTCGCCGCGGACGATCTCCAGCAGCGGCAGGACGGCGACCGGGTTGAAGAAGTGGAAGCCCACGACCCGCTCGGGGTGCCGGAGCTTCGACGCCATCTCCGACACCGACAGCGAGGACGTGTTGGTGGCGAGGATCGCGTGCGCCGGGGCGACCGCCTCGACCTCCGCGAACACCTGCTGCTTGACGCCGATCTCCTCGAACACGGCCTCGATGATGAAGTCCGCGTCCGCGAAGCCCTCGGCCTTGTCCAGGACGCCGGAGACCAGCGCCTTGAGGCGGTTGGCCTTGTCCTGGTTGATGCGGCCCTTGCCGAGCAGCTTGTCGATCTCGGCGTGGACGTAGCCCACACCCTTGTCGACGCGCTCCTGGTCGATGTCGGTCAGCACGACCGGCACCTCGAGGCGGCGCAGGAACAGCAGCGCGAGCTGGGAGGCCATCAGGCCGGCGCCGACGACGCCGACCTTGGTGACCGGACGGGCCAGCGACTTGTCCGGGGCGCCGGCCGGGCGCTTGCCGCGCTTCTGCACCAGGTTGAAGGCGTAGATGCCGGCACGCAGTTCACCGCCCATGATGAGGTCGGCGAGCGCCTTGTCCTCGGCGTCGTAGCCCTGCTGGAGGTCGCCGTTCTTGGCGGCGGCGATGATGTCCAGCGCGCGGTAGGCGGCCGGGGCCGCGCCGTGCACCTTGCTGTCGGCGATGAAGCGGCCCTTGGCGACGGCCTGGTCCCAGGCCTCGCCGCGGTCGATGACCGGGCGGTCGACGACGATCTCGCCCTTGAGGACGGACGCCGTCCAGATCAGCGACTGCTCCAGGAAGTCGGCGCCCTCGAAGAGCGCGTCGGCGATCCCGAGTTCGTAGACCTGCTTGCCCTTGAGCTGCTTGTTCTGGTTGAGCGAGTTCTCGATGATCACCGAGACCGCCTTCTCCGCGCCGATCAGGTTCGGCAGCAGGGTGCAGCCGCCCCATCCGGGCACCAGGCCGAGGAAGACCTCGGGGAGCGAGAAGGCGGGCAGGGCCGCGGACACCGTGCGGTAGGTGCAGTGCAGGCCGACCTCGACGCCGCCGCCCATGGCCGCGCCGTTGTAGTACGCGAAGGTCGGCACCGCGATGCCCGCGAGGCGCTTGAAGACGTCGTGGCCGCCCTTGCCGATGGCGTAGGCGTGGTCCCACTCCTTCAGCAGTTCGACGCCCTTGAGGTCGGCGCCGACCGCGAAGATGAACGGCTTGCCGGTGATGCCGACACCGACGATCTCGCCGTCCGCGGCCTCCTTCTCCACCTGGTCGATCGCGGTGTTGAGGTTCGCGAGGGACTGCGGGCCGAAGGTGGTCGGCTTGGTGTGGTCGTGACCGTTGTCGAGGGTGATCAGGGCGAAGCGCCCCGCACCCAGCGGCAGGTCGAAGTGGCGTACGTGCGCGGTCGTGACGACCTCGTCCGGGAACAGCTCGGCCGCGCCCTTCAGCAGCTCAGCGGTGGTGCTCACTTGTCCCCCTCGAAGTGCGGGTTCTCCCAGATGACCGTCGCGCCCATGCCGAAGCCGACGCACATGGTGGTCAGGCCGTAGCGGACGTGCGGCTGCTCCTCGAACTGGCGGGCCAGCTGCGTCATCAGGCGGACGCCGGAGGAGGCCAGCGGGTGACCGAAGGCGATGGCGCCGCCGTACTGGTTGACGCGCGCGTCGTCGTCGGCGATGCCGTAGTGGTCGAGGAAGGCCAGGACCTGGACGGCGAAGGCCTCGTTGATCTCGAAGAGACCGATGTCGGAGATGGACAGACCCGCCTGCGCGAGGGCCTTCTCCGTGGCCGGGATCGGGCCGTAGCCCATGACCTCCGGCTCCACGCCCGCGAAGGCGTAGGAGACGAGGCGCATCTTCACCGGGAGGTCGTTCGCGCGGGCGAAGTCCTCGGACGCGATGAGGGAGGCGGTGGCGCCGTCGTTGAGACCGGCCGCGTTGCCCGCGGTGACCCGGCCGTGCACACGGAACGGTGTCTTGAGGCCCTGCAGGTTCTCCAGGGTGGTGCCCGGGCGCATCGGCTCGTCGGCGGTGACCAGGCCCCAGCCCGTCTCGCCGCCCTCGGGGTTCGTGCGGCGCACGGAGATCGGCACCAGGTCGGCCTGGATCTTGCCGTTGGCGTACGCCTTGGCGGCCTTCTCCTGGGAGCGCACGGCGTACTCGTCGGCGCGCAGCTTGGTGATGTGCGGGTAGCGGTCGTGCAGGTTCTCCGCGGTCATACCCATGAACAGCGCGGACTCGTCGACCAGCTTCTCGCTGACGAAGCGCGGGTTCGGGTCGACGCCCTCGCCCATCGGGTGGCGGCCCATGTGCTCGACACCGCCCGCGACGGCGACGTCGTACGCGCCGAAGGCGACGGAGCCGGCGACCGTGGTGACGGCGGTCAGGGCGCCGGCGCACATGCGGTCGATGGAGTATCCGGGGACCGACTGGGGGAGACCGGCCAGGATTCCGGCGGTGCGGCCGATGGTGAGGCCCTGGTCGCCGATCTGCGTGGTCGCGGCGATGGCGACCTCGTCGATCTTCTTGGGGTCGAGGCCGGGGTTGCGGCGCAGCAGCTCCCGGATCGCCTTCACGACGAGGTCGTCGGCGCGGGTCTCGTGGTAGATGCCCTTCGGGCCCGCCTTGCCGAACGGGGTACGGACGCCGTCGACGAAGACGACGTCCCTGACGGTACGAGGCACGATGGCTCTCCTCCAGGGTGCGGGGTGGCACTGCTGCGACACGCAAGCGCTGAGCGCGCGCTCAGAACCCATGCTACTTGTGGGTAACGTAGCTGCCCAGTCCGGGAGGGCCAAGCGGTGAAGGTCACACCTTCGGGGGAGCGGTCGAACCGCGTGGCGTGAGCACCGGCGTCGGCACGGGATGCGACCCCGGCCCCTCCCCGGTGATCACCCCGAACAGCGTGCGCGCCACCTCCGCCCCGAACCCGTGCACGTCGTGGCTCATCGCGGACAGCGTGGGATGGGTCAGCCGGCACAGCTGGGAGTCGTCCCAGGCCAGCAGGGAGACGTCCCGCGGCACCGACAACCCCATCTCGGCCGCCACCGACAGCCCCGCCACGGCCATGATGTCGTTGTCGTAGACGATCGCCGTCGGACGGTCCGGCGGCGCGGCGGTCAGCATCGACCGGGTCGCCCGCGCCCCCGCCTCCCCGGAGTAGTCCGTCGCCACCTGCCACGCCCCGGCCAGCCCCAGACTCCGCGCCGCCGCGTCGAACGCGGCCGTCCGGATCGCCGTGTGCCCGAGCGCGGCCGCACCCCCGACCCGTGCGACACGGCGGTGCCCCAGCGCGGCCAGATACCGCACGGCCTCCGCCACGGCGGTGGCGTCGTCGGTCCACACGGACGTCAGACTCCCGGTCAACGAGGGGTGCCCCACCGCCACCACCGGCATCCCCAGCCGCTCCGCCGCCGCCACCCGGGGATCGTCGGCCCGGAAGTCCACCAGGATCGACCCGCCGATCTGCCGACCGCGCCACCACGACTCCTGGAGCCCGACCTCCTCCTCCAGGCTGCGCACCAGCCGCAGCAGCAGCGAGCAGGAGTGCTCGGTCAGCACGCTCTCCACCCCGGAGACGAACTCCATGTAGAACGGCTCCAGCCCCAGCATCCGCGCCGGCCGGCAGATCGCGAGCCCCACCACGTCCACGCGCGAACTCGACAGCGACCGCGCGGTCAGGTTCGGTTCCCAGCCCAGCTCCCGCGCCGCCGCGAAGATACGGTCCCGGGTCGCCTCCGACAGCCCCGGTTTGTGGTTGAAGGCGAGCGAGACGGCGCCCTTGGACACGCCGGCGCGTGCGGCGACGTCCTTGATGGTGACGCGAGGGGACGGGGAGGCTGTCATCGAGCGGGCTCCTGGCAGTACAGCGCGGCACGGGCGGCGTCGGCATCCGGAGTCTCCCAGCCCTCGACCCCGATGGTCACCCGTTCACCCGGAAGCAACGTGACGAGCCCGCGGTCGGCCCGCGCCCTCGGATCCAGCCGGTCGGCCTGCAGCAGCAGGTCCCGTACGAGGGTGCGGGCGCCCACCTCGACACCCCCCGGTACCAGGGTCACGTCGAACTCCGGCGCCGGACAGGCGACGTCACGGTCCGGCACCGCGAAGTACAGGGCCCGCAGCCCTGCCCCGTCCTCGGCGCCCGCCCCGCTCCCGGCGTCGCCCGAGCGGGATGGGCCCCCATGCGCGGGGGACGCCCACGCGTCGGCGACCAGGAACTCCTTCGGCCCGGCCGGAGCCAGCTCCGGCGGCACCGGCACCTCGGCCACCGCCCGCGCCCCCGCCACGACTTCACTCTCCACCGCCCCGATCACCTCCCCCTCGACGGACATCCGCCGCAGCGACAACGCCGTCGTCCAGCGCTCGGCGGACTGGTTGACGGCCGCCACCACGAGGCCCGCGCCCCGCCGCTGCAGCGTCAGCAGCCGGTCGGCGTACAGCCGGCGCAGCTCGTGGTAGAGCGGCTTCTCCCGTCCGTCGCCGTCGACCGCCGACCAGGAGGTCACCGGCCAGCAGTCGTTGAGCTGCCAGACGACCGTGCCCGCGCACACCGGCCAGTGGGAGCGCCAGTGCTCGATCCCGGCGGCCACCGCGCGGGCCTGGTTGACCTGCGTGAGGTAGTGCCAGCGGTCGAAGTCGCCCTCGGGGAGGGCGAAGTGCCGTTCCAGTCCCCGCCGGAGCTTGCCGTTGCCGTCCTCGGCCTTCTGGTGGTGCAGCATGCCGGGGGAGTCGGCCGCGAGCTCCTCGTCCGGAAGGGCACGCCGCAGGGTGGCGTACGCGGGCGGCGCCTGCCAGCCGAACTCGGCGACGAACCGCGGCACATCGAGCCGGTAGTCGGCGTAGTCCTCCCGGTTCCACACCTCCCAGGAGTGGTGCGTGCCGTGCGCCGGGTCGTTCGGATGCCGCGCCCACGACCCCGACCAGGGGCTGCCCGCCGTGTACGGCCGCGTCGGATCCAGCTCGGCCACCACCCGCGGCAGCAGACCCAGGTAGTAGCCCTCCCCCCACGAGTCCCCGCCGAGCCGCTCCTCCCACCCCCAGTCGACGAGGCGGCCCGCCTCGACGGCGCCGACGCCTTCACCGTCTACCGCAAGATCATTTTCCCGCTGCTGAAACCGGCGATCGCGACGGTCGTCATCGTGAAGGGGATCGCCGTCTACAACGACTTCTACATCCCCTTCCTCTACATGCCCTCGCAGGATCTTGGCGTGATCTCGACGTCCCTGTTCCGCTTCAAGGGCCCCTACTCCGCCCACTGGGAAACGATCTCGGCGGGAGCCGTCCTCGTGATCCTGCCGACCCTGATCGTCTTCCTGGCCCTGCAGAAGTACATCTACAACGGCTTCATGAGAGGAGCGTCCAGGTGAGACGCCTCAGGCGCGCCGGGCTGCGCCCCCGTCGAGGCTCCGCCGCCCGGGCGCGACCGGGCGCGACCGACCCCGGACGGCCCGCGGCCGCCGCAGGACGTCCGTCCCGCGGCGGCCGGGGCCATGACCCGAAGGGCCGGTCCTCAGGCCCCCTTGGCCGAAAGCGCGGCGACCAGCACCGGCGTCACCTGCTCCACCTGCCACGGCCGCGCCCCCAGGTGCGAGAGCGCCGCCGCGACCGAGTCCTCGTCGAGCGGGTTCGGCGGCTCCCAGCAGACCCGCCGCACGCTGTCCGGCGCGACGAGGTTCTCCTGAGGCATGTTCAGCTCCTCGGCCAGCGCCGTGACGGCCGACCTCGCCGCACTGAGCCGGGCGGCGGCCGCGGGATCCTTGTCGGCCCACGCCCGCGGCGGCGGAGGTCCGGCGACCGGCTGACCCGGCAGCGGCAACTGGGACTCGCTCAACGCCTTCGCCCGGTCCACGGCCGCCTGCCACTGCTCCAGCTGCCGCCGCCCCATCCGGTGCCCGAACCCGTTCAGCGCGGCGAGCGCGTGCACGTTGGCCGGAAGCGCGAGCGCGGCCTCCACGATGGCCGCGTCCGACAGCACCTTGCCCGGGGAGACGTCCCGTCGCTGTGCGATCCGGTCCCGCGTCTGCCACAGCTCCCGCACCACACCGAGCTGCCGCCGCCGGCGCACCTTGTGCATGCCGGACGTACGGCGCCAGGGGTCCTTGCGGGGTTCCGGCGGCGGGGCCGCGGCGATCGCGTCGAACTCCTGGCGGGCCCACTCCAGCTTGCCCTGCCGGTCCAGCTCCTTCTCCAGCGCGTCCCGCAGGTCGACCAGCAGTTCGACGTCGAGAGCGGCGTAGCGCAGCCACGGCTCGGGCAGCGGCCGGGTCGACCAGTCGACGGCGGAGTGCCCCTTCTCGAGGACGAAACCGAGGACGCTCTCGACCATCGCGCCGAGGCCGACCCGCGGGAATCCGGCGAGCCGTCCGGCCAGCTCGGTGTCGAACAACCGCGTCGGCGCCATGCCTATCTCGCGCAGGCAGGGCAGGTCCTGGGTGGCGGCGTGCAGCACCCACTCGACGCCGGACAGGGCGTCGCCCAGGGCGGAGAGGTCGGGGCAGGCCACGGGGTCGATCAGCGCGGTCCCGGCGCCCTGGCGGCGCAGCTGCACCAGATAGGCGCGCTGGCCGTAGCGGTAGCCGGAGGCCCGCTCGGCGTCGACGGCGACGGGGCCGGAACCGGCGGCGAAGGCCGCGATCACCTCGGCGAGGGAGCCCTCGTCGGTGATCACCTCAGGGATGCCCTCGCGCGGTTCGAGGAGAGGTGTCGGCGCCCCGGAAGCAGTAGATCCGCCGTCGTCCGGAGGGGCGCCTCCGGTGGTTCGCAGTGAGCTGGCTGCTGCGGTTTCTTGGGCGTCGGTCACCTGTCAAGGGTATCCGTGTGTGGACGGCACCCGCCGACGGAACGTTCCGTCGGCGAGCACCACAGGGGCGTAAACCAGTCAGGCGGGGGAGGACCGGGACGAGTGGCCCCGGTGGTCTCCCCGTGGGTTCGGTGGCGGTGTGCGAGGTGTCGGGGGTGTCGGTGTGCCGGCGGTGTCCCGCGTTTCGGCCGTCCGGGCGTGTTCGGACCCGTGCGGGGAGGGGCGGGGAGCAGGCGGTCGTGGGGGGTCAGTGGATGATGCCGGTCCGCAGGGCGACGGCGACCATTCCGGCGCGGTCGCCGGTGCCCAGCTTGCGGGCGATGCGGGCGAGGTGGCTCTTCACGGTCAGTGCGGACAGGCCCATCGAGACGCCGATCGCCTTGTTCGACTGTCCTTCGGCGACCAGTCGCAGGACCTCCACCTCGCGGCCGGACAGCTCGCGGTAGCCGCCCGGGTGGCTCGGGGCACCCGGGGGGCGGCGGTGGAGGCGGGCGGCGGCCGCGCCGATGGGGGCTGCACCGGGCCGGGTGGGGAGCCCGACGTTGGTGCGGGTGCCGGTGACCACGTAGCCCTTGACGCCGCCCGCGAGGGCGTTGCGCACGGCGCCGATGTCGTCGGCGGCGGAGAGGGCGAGCCCATTGGGCCAGCCCGCGGCGCGGGTCTCCGACAGGAGGGTGAGACCGGAACCGTCGGGCAGGTGGACGTCGGCGACGCAGATATCTCGGGGGTTGCCGATGCGGGGACGAGCCTCCGCGATGGACGAGGCCTCGATGACATCGCGCACACCGAGCGCCCACAGATGGCGGGTGACGGTGGAGCGGACGCGTGGATCGGCCACGACCACCATGGCGGTGGGCTTGTTCGGGCGGTAGGCGACCAGGCTTGCGGGCTGCTCGAGGAGAACGGACACCAGGCCTCCTGGGGTGCGGGACGGGGCCGGCTCTGGGGATGAAGCCGGGACGAACCGTGCTTTCAAGGTCACAGTCGTCTTCGGCAGCGGGCCCGGGGTCCTTTAGAGAATGATCACGATCTAGTGAGTAACAATCTGTGCAATTCGGACACGCGATCGATCATCCGAAGATCGAGTCGGTTTGAGTGGGTGTCGTATGAGACCGGAAGTGGCCGTATCGACAAAGAGACGGTCATGGAGGCGGCCGAACGGGTGAGGCGGGGGTTTCGGCCGAGGCGACCGGGTCAGCGCGTCTGCGGTCCCCGCCGCTGCGGCAGGGTCACCACCGACGCGTCCCCCGGACCGGCCGGGGGCAGCCCCGCGACCTGGGCCAGCAGATCGCACCAGGACGCCAGGTGGGACGCCGTGTCCGGCACCCCGGCCAGGCCCTCCCGGGGCGTCCAGGAGGCCCGGATCTCGATCTGCGAGGCCGCGGGACGCTCCGCCAGCCCGCCGAAGTAGTGCGAACTCGCGCGCGTGACCGTCCCGCTCGGCTCGCCGTAGGTCAGCCCGCGCGCCTGGAGCGCGCCCGTCAGCCACGACCAGCACACCTCCGGCAGCAGCGGGTCGACGGCCATCTCGGGTTCCAGGTCGGCCCGGATGAGGGTCACCAGCCGGAAGGTGCCGTGCCAGGCCTCGTGCCCGTCCGGGTCGTGCAGCAGCACCAGCCGGCCGTCGGCCAGGTCCTGGTCGCCGTCCACGACGGTCGCCTCCAGCGCGTACGCGAACGGGGCGAGCCGCTGCGGTGCCGGAGTCGGCTCCACCTCGATCTGGGGTCGCAGCCGGGCGGCCCTCAGCGCGTCGACGGCGGCCCGGAAGGGCAGCGGAGCCGACCTCGTCCCACCCCGGTCCTCCTCGTTCTCGTCGTCCATTCCGCCCGTGCCGTCCGACAGTCGTCCCTGAGCCGCAGCCATGCGGGGAAGATTAAGGGGAACGGGGGCTTCGCGCAGGGCAAGACACCCGCGCGCGGGGCCCGGCGGGTGCGCGCTGGGCGAACACGCGCGCGGGCCGCGGGCCGGGCAGGGGGCCGCTCCACCGGCCTCGGCGCCGTGCGAGACTTGCCGTCGTGAGCGTGAACGAGAGCCCGGCGGGCCGGCAGCCGACAGCGACGTACGACAGCCCCTTCCTGAAGGCGTGCAGGCGTGAACCCGTGCCGCACACGCCCGTGTGGTTCATGCGGCAGGCCGGGCGCTCCCTGCCGGAGTACCGCAAGGTCCGCGAGGGCGTCCCCATGCTCGAGTCCTGCATGCGGCCCGACCTGGTCACCGAGATCACGCTCCAGCCGGTGCGCCGCCACAACGTGGACGCGGCGATCTACTTCAGCGACATCGTCGTCCCGCTGAAGGCGATCGGTCTCGACCTCGACATCAAGCCGGGCGTCGGCCCGGTCGTCGAACAGCCGATCCGCACCCGCGCCGACCTCGCCCGGCTGCGCGACCTCACCCCCGAGGACGTCTCCTACGTCACCGAGGCGATCGGCCTGCTGACCCGCGAGCTCGGCTCCACCCCCCTGATCGGCTTCGCCGGTGCGCCGTTCACCCTCGCGAGCTACCTCGTCGAGGGCGGCCCGTCGCGCACGTACGAGAACGCCAAGGCGATGATGTACGGCGACCCCGAGCTGTGGGCCGACCTGCTGGACCGGCTCGCGGACATCACGGCAGCGTTCCTGAAGGTGCAGATCGAGGCGGGCGCGAGCGCGGTCCAGCTGTTCGACTCCTGGGTCGGCGCCCTCGCCCCGGCCGACTACCGCCGCTCGGTGATGCCCGCCTCGGCCAAGGTCTTCCAGGCCGTCGCCGGGTACGGCGTCCCGCGCATCCACTTCGGCGTGGGCACCGGCGAGCTGCTGAAGCTCATGGGCGAGGCCGGCGCGGACGTCGTCGGTGTCGACTGGCGCGTCCCGCTCGACGAGGCGGCCCGCCGCGTCGGTCCCGGCAAGGCGCTCCAGGGCAACCTCGACCCCACGGTCCTGTTCTCCACCCCCGAGGCCGTCGAGGCGAAGACCCGCGAGGTGCTGGACGCGGCGGCCGGTCTGGAGGGCCATGTCTTCAACCTCGGCCACGGCGTCATGCCGTCCACCGACCCGGACGCACTGACCCGGCTCGTGGAGTACGTCCACACGCAGACGGCCCGCTAGAGCCGCGCAGCACGCTCACCCACGCTCACCACGTGTGCCGGGGCCGCGCCCGCCTGCCGAACAGCAGACCGCGCGGTTCCGGCGGCGGGGGCGTGCCCGGCTTGAGCGGCCAGGCCAGCAGCATGCCCGCGAGGAACCCCACGACGTGCGCCGCGTACGCGACGGTGCCCGCGTCGGAGACGCCCTCGCCGGAGGAGTACACCGCCTGGAGCACGAACCAGAGGCCCAGCACGGTCCAGGCCGGCAGCCTCAGCGGCAGGAAGATCAGGAACGGCACGAGGACCCACACCCTGGCCTTCGGATACAGCACCAGGTAGGCGCCCAGCACCCCCGCTATCGCCCCCGAGGCGCCGATCAGCGGGTCGGCCGACTCGGCGTTCAGCAGCGCGAAGCCGTACGAGGCCGCGTAGCCGCAGGCGACGTAGAAGAGCGCGAAGCGGACGTGGCCCATGCGGTCCTCGATGTTGTTCCCGAAGACCAGCAGGAACAGCATGTTGCCCAGCAGGTGCAGCCAGCCGCCGTGCAGGAACATCGCGGTGAGGACGCTCACCTCCGGGGACTTGTCGTAGTCCGGCGGTCCCAGCAGGCAGGCGCCGTCCCGCACTTCGCCCGTGGGCACGAGCCGGGGCAGCTGATCGTGGATCAACTCGCGTGGCACGGCCGCGTACTGCTCCAGGAACGCGTGCAGATGGCAGGCCTGGGCCAGGCTGCTGTCCCCGGCCATGGCGCCGGACAGGCCGGGCATGAAGAGGAACACGAAGACGTTGACGGCGATCAGCGCGTACGTCACCACCGGGGTGCGGCGTGCCGGGTTCACGTCATGGACGGGGATGACCACAAGGAAGTACTGCCCCCGATCCGTTCGGTGAATCGGTGAACGCCGCACCCCGCGGGCGCGTATGAAGCGGCAACCGTCCGCGGCACGGGGAAGGCGGGCCGCGGGGACGACGTGAGGATCAGGCGATGAACGACCGAGTTACTCCTCCGATGCACGCCACGCCCGACGGTGAGGCGGAGATCGCTCTTGTCATCCGGCTGCCCTGGGAGGACGTGGCGCGACTCGGCCAGGAGGCGGGGCGGCTCGCCTCGCAGATGCAGCGGCCGGTGACGCTCGACGAGGCCGTCAGTCACCGGTTGCGCACCCGGCCCGCGACCGCCGCGCACGCCAAGCCGGCCGAGCAGCCCGCGGCCGCCGCCGTCTCCGCCCTGCCGAGGCTCAGCGGGACGGCGTAGTCGCCCAGCGGGGCGCCGAGGGGTGCGGTGGACGGCGCCCGCGGACCGTGCGTGGCCGCTCGCGCGGTGCGCTCGTCGGGGACACGTCACGGATCACGCCCGAACTGGACGAGGCCTTCAAGGAAACCGACCTCGCCCACACACTGGCCGTGTCCGGCAGCAACCTCACGATCATGCTCGCACTGCTCCTCGGGCCACCCGGCCTGGCCCAGCACGTCGAGCGCCGTGGCCTGGCGCCCCGGCTCGGCATCCCCCTGCGGACGACCGCGCTGCTCGGCGGGGTGCTCACGCTCGCGTTCGTCGTCGTGTGCCGGCCCGACCCCGGTGTGCTGCGGGCGGCGGCCTGCGGAGCCGTCGGCGCCCCTGGCCCGGCTACCCGGCCTCTCGTACCTTCGCCGCCGCCTTTCTGGCCGCCACCAGCACCGGGTCCCACACCGGGCTGAACGGCGGGGCGTAGCCCAGGTCCAGGGCCGTCATCTGTTCCACCGTCATGCCGGCCGTCAGGGCCACCGCGGCGATGTCCACGCGCTTCCCCGCGCCCTCCCGCCCGACGATCTGCACGCCCAGCAGCCGTCCCGTCCGCCGCTCGGCCAGCATCTTGACCGTCATCGGGGAGGCGCCGGGGTAGTAGCCGGCGCGGCTGGTGGACTCGATGGTGACCGTCTCGTACTGGAGGCCCGCCCTGCGCGCGTCCTTCTCGCGCAGACCCGTGCGGGCGATCTCCAGGTCGCAGACCTTGCTGACGGCGGTGCCGACCACGCCGGGGAAGGTGGCGTAGCCGCCGCCGGCGTTGGTGCCGATGACCTGGCCGTGCTTGTTGGCGTGGGTGCCCAGGGGGATGTGGCGGTCCTGGCCGGAGACCAGGTCGAGAACCTCGACGCAGTCACCGCCCGCCCAGATGTTCTCGTGGCCGCGCACCCGCATCGCCAGGTCGGTGAGGAGACCGCGGTGGGCGCCCAGGGGCAGGCCGGCGGCTTCGGCGAGCGTGCTCTCCGGGCGGACGCCGATCCCGAGGACCACCACGTCCGCCGGGTACTCGGCGCCCTCGGCGACGACCGCCCTCACCCGGCCGTCCTCGCCGGTCGGCAGTTCGGTGGCCTCGGCGTCGTTCACCATGGTGATGCCCAGGCCCTCCATGGCGGTGTGCACCAGGCGGCCCATGTCCGGGTCGAGGGTGGACATCGGCTCGCTGCCCCGGTTGACGACCGTCACCTCGAAGCCGCGGTTGATCAGCGCCTCGGCCATCTCGACGCCGATGTAGCCCGCGCCCACCACCACCGCGCGCCGCCCCCGCGCGCGCGTGAGCGTGTCGAGCAGCTCCTGCCCGTCGTCCAGCGTCTGCACCCCGTGCACGCCCTCGGCGTCGGCCCCCGGCATGTCCGGCCGGATCGGACGGGCCCCGGTCGCGATGACGAGCTTGTCGTACGGCGTCCAGGACTCCGCCCCCGAGTCGACGTCACGCGCGCGTACCCGCTGCCGGGCCACGTCGATCTCCGTGACCTCGGTGCGCAGACGCACATCGATCTCACGCGCGCGGTGCTCCCCGGGCGTGCGGGCGATCAGGTCGTCCCGCGCGGTGACGTCACCGCCCACCCAGTACGGGATGCCGCAGGCGGAGTACGACGTGAAGTGGCCGCGTTCGAAGGCCACGATCTCCAGCTCCCGCGGCCCCCTCATGCGGCGGGCCTGGGACGCCGCGGACATGCCCGCGGCGTCCCCGCCGATCACCACCAGCCGCTCCCGTCCGGTGCCCCCGGGGCGCGCGCTCTCGCTCATGCTCATGCGGACACGCTACGGGTGGGCGGCATCCCGGTCCTGCCCGGGCTCGTCGGGCGCCGTCCGCCGCCGGCCCCGGAGCAGCCGCAGCCACACCAGGAGCAGCACGAGGGCCACCGTGGCGAACGGAAGCACCGCGCCGAACGCGACGGCGAGCCAGCGCAGCACCGTCACCAACGCCTCCCAGCCGCCCGCGAGCGCGTCCAGGAAGCCCGGTTCGCCGTCCTCCTTCGCCTTCTTCTCCACCGGCTTCTCGGAGAGCGTCAGGGTGATGGTGGCCATGGTGGTGCGGTCCTTGAGGGACGCCTGCCGGGCGAGCAGCGCCTCCAGGTCGGCCTCCCGCCGGCTCAGCTCGCCCTCCAGGGTGACGACGTCGCTCAGCTCGGTGGCCTGGTCCATCAGTTCGCGGATCCGGGCGACACTGGCGCGCTGCGAGGTGATGCGGCTGTCGACGTCGACGACCTGGTCGGTGACGTCCTGCGCCTTCGCGGTGCGCTCCAGGAGCCTGCCCGCGCCCTGGAGGCCGGAGAGGACGTCGTCGTACTTCTCGACCGGCACGCGCAGGACGACCCGGGTGTGCTCGGCGCCCTCCTCGTCGCGGGTGGTGGTCTCGTCGCCGACGTACCCGCCCGCGTTCTCGGTGGTGGTGCGGGCCTCGTCGAGGGCCTTGGGAACGTCCGCGACCTGCACGGTCAGGGTCGCGGTGCGGATGATGCGGTTCACGGGCAGCGTCGGCGCCGCGCTCGGCCGGGAGCCGCTCGCGCCCGCGCCCTCCTTGGCGGCGTCGGCGGCGCCGGCCTCCCCGACGGCGGCCTTGTCGTCCGCCCCGGAGGCGCTGCCTCCTCCGGAGTCGTCCGAGGCACTGCAGCCGGTGAGCGCCGCCGCGGCGGCCAGCAGCAGGCCGGCCAGGGCGTGGAGCGGCCGTACGGAACGTCGTCTGCGCATGTGGGCGTACCCCCCGGGGGTCGTGGAACGAACGGCAGTCCTTCCTTCGACGCCGGGACGGGGCAGGGCGTTTGCGGGAATCGGTTCCGATGAGGTCACGGTCGGGACGCGGGGAGGACACCGGGGCGCGGTCGGAGTGTCAGGGGGGTCTGAGAGAGTGGGCGCATGAGCGCAACGGGTACGAACACGGGGCACGTCGTCGTCGTGGGAGCCGGTGTCGCGGGCCTGGCCGCCGCTCACCGGCTGCTGCGGCGCGGGGCGCGCGTGACCGTGCTGGAGGCCTCCGGCCGGGTCGGCGGCAAGCTGCTGCCGGGTGAGATCGCGGGGGTGCGGGTCGACTTCGGCGCGGAGTCGATGCTGGCCCGCCGCCCCGAGGCGGTCGCCCTCGCGCGCGAGGTCGGCCTGGCGGACCGCCTCCAGCCGCCGGCCACCGCCACCGCCTCGATCTGGACCCGCGGCGCCCTGCGCCCCATGCCCAAGGGCCACGTCATGGGCGTCCCCGGCACCGCCGCCGCGCTCTCCGGCGTCCTGTCCGACGAGGGCCTCGCCCGCGTCGAGCGCGACGCCGACCTGCCCCGCACCGAGATCGGCGAGGACGTGGCGGTCGGGGAGTACGTGGCGGCGCGGCTGGGCCGCGAGGTCGTCGACCGGCTGGTCGAGCCGCTGCTTGGCGGGGTCTACGCCGGTGACGCCTACCGCATCTCGATGCGTTCGGCCGTCCCGCAGCTCTTCCAGGCCGCGCGGACGCACACCTCGTTGACCGAGGCCGTCCGCGACATCCAGGCGAAGGCCGCCGCCCAGCAGCAGACCGGCCCCGTCTTCATGGGCATCGAGGGAGGGGTCGGCCGGCTGCCGCTCGCGGTGGCGGAGTCGGTCCGCGCGCACGGCGGCGAGATCCTGACCGGGGCGCCGGTGACGGAGCTGCGCAGGGTGGCCGCGCCGGCCGGCGAGGGCGAGCCGCGAGCCGGGGACGCCGGCGCCCGGGACGCCGGCGCAGGCGGCCGGGAGCACGCGGCCTGGCGTGTCGTCGCCGGGGAGCGGGTGCTGCACGCCGACGCCGTCATCGTCGCCGTCCCCGCGCCCGTCGCCGCCGGTCTGCTGGCCGCCGAGTCCCCGGAGGCGGCCGCCGAGCTGCGCACCGTCGAGTACGCCTCCATGGCACTCGTCACCCTCGCCTACCGCCGCTCCGAGGCCGCCCTGCCCGAGGGCAGCGGCTTCCTCGTCCCGCCCGTCGACGGCCGCACCATCAAGGCGTCCACCTTCGCCTCCCGGAAGTGGGGCTGGATCGCCGACGACGACCCGGACCTGATCGTGCTGCGCACCTCCGTCGGGCGGTACGGCGAGACGGAGATCCTGCGGCGGGACGACGCCGATCTCGTCGCCGTCTCCCGGCAGGACCTCGCGGCGGCCACCGGTCTCGCCGCCACCCCCGTCGAGACCCGCGTCACCCGCTGGACCGACGGACTGCCCCAGTACCCGGTCGGCCACCACGCGCGCGTGGCCCGTGTCCGCGAGCACCTCGCGAAGCTCCCCGGCCTCGCGGTGTGCGGCGCGCAGTACGACGGCGTCGGCATCCCGGCGTGCATCGCGAGCGCCCACGCGGCGGTCGACCAGATCGGCGGCGACCTGCGCGCTGTGCAGGAACTCACCGCCCACCCGGTGCAGAGCCTCCACGGCGGAGCAGGAGAATGAGAACCATGAGTGACGACGCCCCCACCACCGAGTCCGGCAGGATCCCGAACAAGGGCAAGCTGGCCAAGGACCTCAACGAGGTCATCCGCTACACGCTGTGGTCCGTCTTCAAACTGAAGGACGTGCTGCCCGAGGACCGCACCGGCTACGCCGACGAGGTCCAGGAGCTGTTCGACCAGCTCGCCGCCAAGGACGTGACGATCCGCGGCACGTACGACCTGTCCGGTCTGCGCGCCGACGCCGACGTCATGATCTGGTGGCACGCCGAGACCAGCGACCAGCTGCAGGAGGCGTACAACCTCTTCCGCCGCACGAAGCTGGGCCGCGCCCTCGAGCCGGTCTGGTCGAACATGGCGCTGCACCGCCCCGCCGAGTTCAACCGCTCGCACATCCCGGCGTTCCTCGCCGACGAGACGCCCCGCGACTACGTCAGCGTCTACCCCTTCGTGCGCTCCTACGACTGGTACCTGCTGCCCGACGAGGACCGTCGCCGCATGCTCGCCGACCACGGCAAGATGGCCCGCGGCTACCCCGACGTGCGCGCCAACACGGTCGCCTCGTTCTCGCTCGGCGACTACGAGTGGATCCTGGCGTTCGAGGCCGACGAGCTGTACCGCATCGTCGACCTCATGCGCCACCTGCGGGGCTCCGAGGCCCGCAGGCACGTCCGCGAAGAAGTCCCCTTCTTCACGGGACGCCGGAAGTCGGTGGCCGACCTGATCGCCGGCCTGGCCTGACCGGCCCGTCCGGCCGGCGGGTCCCGCCGGGCCCCCTGACCGGACCGGACCCGCTTCAGCTCCTCGCGTGGGCCGCCGCCTTCCCGGGGCGGTCCGCCGGCCTCGGCTCCGCGTGCGGCGCGCAGGCCGCGCGCCGCACCGGCAGCCGCCCTTCCAGCAGGTACGCCTCCAGGTGGCCGTTGACACACCGGTTCGGCCCGCCCGCGATCCCGTGCGTGCCGGAGTCCCGCTCCGTCACCAGCACCGAGCCCGTCAGACGCCGGTGCATCTCCAGGGCCCCGTCGTAGGGCGCGGCGGCATCCCGCTCCGCGGCCAGGATCAGCGTCGGAGGCAGCTCGCCCGGCCCGGTCCGCACGTCCAGCGGCTTCTGGCGCGGCGCCGGCCAGTAGGCGCACGGCAGGTTCAGCCACACGTTGTCCCAGGTCTCGAACGGCGCCACGCGCGCGATCCGCGTGTTGTCCCGGTCCCACACCCGGAAGTCCGTCGGCCAGGGCGCGTCGTTGCACTCCACGGCGGTGTAGACGGCGTTGGCGTTCTCCGCCTCCGCCGCGGCCTCCCGGGCCGGCGCGGCCAGCCGGACGAGCGGCTTCGGATCACCCTTCAGGTACGCCGACAGCGCCTCGGCCCGGGACGGCCAGAAGTCGTCGTAGTACCCGGCCTGCAGGAACGCGCCCTGCAGCTGCCCGGGGCCCACCTTCCCGCCGGCCGGCTCGGCGGCCAGCCTGGCGCGCGCCCGCTCGTAGCTGCGCAGCACCCTCTCCGCCGTCGCGCCCAGCCCGTACACGTCGTCGTGCCTGGCGATCCATTCGCGGAAGTCCGTCCAGCGGCTCTCGAACGCCACCGACTGGTCCAGGTTGTTGCGGTACCAGACCTGCGCCGGGTCGGGGTTGACGGCCGCGTCGAACACCATCCGCCGCACGTGCGCGGGGAACAGCGTCGCGTACAGCGCCCCGAAGTAGGTGCCGTACGACGCGCCCATGAACGTCAGCTGCCGCTCGCCGAGCGCGGCCCGCACGACGTCCAGGTCGCGGGCGTTGTTCAGCGAGTTGTAGTGCCGCAGGGCGCTGCCCGCCCGCTCGGCGCAGCCGCGCGCGTACGCCTTCGCCGCCGCGATGCGCTCCCGCTTGTACGCCTCGGAGGGGTGTGTCGGCGCCGGTGAGGGCGCCTTGAAGAAGTGCCGGGGTTCCTGGCAGGACAGCGGCGCCGAGCGGCCGACGCCGCGCGGGTCGTAGCCGACCAGGTCGTACGCGGCCCCGATGCGCTTCCAGGCCGGCAGCTGTCCGATCATCGGGAAGGGCAGTCCCGAGGCGCCCGGTCCGCCCGGGTTGAAGACCAGCGCGCCCTGCCGGGGCACCCGGCGCTTGCTGTTGTGCGGGTCGCGCTGGGTGGCCCGCACGCGGCTGACGGTCAGCCGGATCTTCCTGCCGTCCGGTTGCGCGTAGTCGAGCGGAACGGTGACCGTGCCGCACTGCATGGCCGCCGACAGCTCCTGTGCGCCGGGGCACGGGCCGAAGACGATGCCCTCCTGCGTGGCGCGCGCGGCCGCGACCGCGACGCCGGAGCCGGCGGCGGCGTTCGGGACCCCGCCCGCGGGGGCGGTGGAGAGGGTGGTCAGGAGCAGGGCTCCGGCGGCCGGGTAGAGGGCGGCAGCTCTCATCGCGTGTCCCTTCGGTCGGCGGCGACAAAAGGGATGTTTGGTGCGCCGGTTGGGGAAGGCAAGCACCGTCCGCGGGTGTCGGCGCCAATGCCCCGTGTGCGCCTGCCCGGGACCCGGATGCGCCCGAGCCGGTCCGGTCCTCAGCCGCGCCCGTACGGCTCGCGGTGCGCGAAGGCCGCCCGCAGGTCCGGCTCGCCGACGGCCCGGATCCCGCGTACGGCGACGGAGGTGAGGTAGGTGCGGTCGTCACCGGCGCCGTCGGCGTGCCGGGCCAGCGCGCCCACCAGCCGCTGGCCGGCCGGGGAGGCCCACCGCGAGTAGGGGTGCACCTCGATCCGGGCGATGGCCAGACAGCTCAGGGTGAGCGCGAGGGGCAGCGCGAACCAGAGGGCGACCAGGGTGCGCGGCACGTCCAAGGAGGCGGGCATCAGCAGCGCCACGGTACCCAGCGCCAGCACGGTCACGGCGGCGCCCCGTACCTGCCGCACCCCGGCCGCGACCGTCGTCCGCGCCCCGTCGGGCACCGCGAGGCCGGCGCCGACCAGGCGGTCGGCGAGGCCGCGCACCGCGTCCGCCGCGGCCGCGGCCGCCCGCACCGGTGCGATCCGGGACTGCCCCTCCGGTCCGATGGCCCCTATGACCGACCGCTCCATCTCGTCGCGTCCGCGCGGGTCCACGACGGTCGCCCAGCCGGTGTGGGCGAGCAGCAGCCGCCGCTCCCGTGCCATGGACACCAGGGTCAGATCGGCGACCCGGCGCGGGCCGCCGGAGAGGAACGCCGCCTCGTACAGCGTCAGATCGTGTTCCACGCCCGCGTCCGCCTCGACGGCCGCCGTGCGGACGGCTGCCAGGCACAGGCGGGTGCACGCCGCACCGGCGACGGTCCAGGCGAGCAGCAGGAGGAGGACCCAGAACATGCCGTTTTTCTATGCCGGACGCGCCGGGGAACACCATGCCTTGTTCACCATCCGGACACAGTGTTGCGCGTCTGTGACGTTCCGCTTCCCCCGCGGCCCGGCGCACCGGCCTCAGGAACCGCCCCGCGGCGCCGGTGGACCTGTCGCGGCCGGCGGCAGGGTGTGACTCGGGTACGGCGAGGGGGTGACCGGCACGACCTCGCCGGGGCCGGCCACCGGACCGGGCGCGGCGGGGGAGCCGGCCGGCGTCGGGGCGCCGGTGGACGCCAGCTGCCGCGCCAGCGCGTCGAAGTCGACGTACCCGGTGGCCTCCAGGACCTTGATGTGGTCCAGCACGGTGGTGTTGGCGTCGTCTGCGAGCTCGCGCACCAGCAGGTTGCGGGTGGCGGCCCGCACCTGTGCGACGACGGAGAACACCCGGCCGTGCGCCAGCCGCAGGACGTTGGCGAACTTCCGGTCGAACTCAACGCCCTGCGCCGCGTCCAGCTCCTCCAGCCAGCCCCGCTGCCGGTCGTCGGGCTCGTTCGGCAGTCCGATCCCGAGCTGCGCGGCGACCGAACGCACCCGCTCGTCCAGGAAGGCGTGCCCCTCGACGAGATGCCGCCCCGCCGTCCGTACAGCCTCGGTGGTGCCCTTCTGCTGCGCCTGCTGCCCGGCCGGCAGCTCCCACAGCCCGGCCAGCCGCACCTTGGTGAGGAAGTCCCGGTCCAGCGCGGACAGCGGACCGTACATCGTCGCCACGGTCTGCGCGTTCAGGACGTCCGCCCCCGCTTCCGGCCGGTCCTCGTACGACCAGATCGGGTAGACGAGGGCCACGAGCGTCGCCGCCAGGCACATGATGATGAGCCCGGTACCACTGAGGATGCCCCTGCCTTTGATCGGGGGACGCGGTCGCATGGTGCCTCCTGCGCACGGCACCGCACGCCGGTGTGCTTCGGGTGCGGGGTTGGCATGTTACTCGCCCGTGCGAAGTTCCTTACGGGGGCGAAGGGTTGCTTCACGGGCATCCGGGGTGAAAGGGGCTTGACCGCCCGGACGTGTCCTGTGTCACGGTGGTGCACCGCCGCCCCGCCCCGCCCCGGCCCTGGTGGCGGGTCCCCGGTCCCGCAGGGGTGCGACGGTGACGGAGGAGGGTCCCCAAGTGCGCATCCACCCCTGGCTGCACGTCGTTCCCGACCAGTCCGGCGTGCCGCTCGGCGAGCTGCTGCCGGTGTCGGGCAGGACGTACGTGGCCCGAGTCGACGGGCTCGGGATGACGGACATGGACGCGGTGTTCCAGCGGTTCTGGGACGCGCTGCGGCTGCCGGACCACCTCGGCTGGAACCGGGACGCGTTCTCGGACTGTCTGCGTGACCTGGGCCGGCTGGACGCGGAGCACCATGTGTTCATCGTCGACAACGCCCAGGCGATTCCGGCGGACGACGCGGCGGAAGGAGAGCGGTTGTGGCGGGTCGTCCTGCGGGCGGGCCGCCGGTGGTCCTGCACGAAGCGGCCCGAGGCCGTGGAACTGGGCCGGCTGGTGGTGGTCGCGTCCTGCGACGCCGACTCGGTCGAGTCGATGACGGGTCTGCTGCAGACCCTCTGGCCTCCTGGCGACGAGGCCCTCCCGCCGACTCGGCGGGAGGGCCTCGTCCACGTCCGGCAGCGGGCGGAGCGACCGCCGCCGGCGCCGTGCCGCCGCCGGATGACCGCCCGCCGCTCCGGTCACCGGCGGATCAACGACCGCCCCACCCGCCCCAGCCGCGACCGGCGCCTCGGGGCGGGGCCCGACCGGTCCAGCCACCAGCGGCGCAGCTCCCGCCGCGCGCGGCCCTCCTCCAGCGATGCGCCGAGCAGCACCCGCTCCGCGAAGTCGAGGGCGTCCTGCCGGTACCCGCCGCGCATCGGGTGCCCCTGGGCGTACGCGAGGAACGCGGTCCGGTATGCGCCGCCGAGGATCAACGGCAGCTCGGGGGCGACCTTCGCCACCACGTCCGCCCGCTTCGCCGCCAGGGCCCGCGCCTGGACCCCGAGCCGTACGCGGTCGAAGCCCTCCGGGGCGGGGGTCCCGGCGACCAGGGCCGACAGCAGGGCGGCCTGGGCGAGACCGAGGCGCTGACGGGTGGCGTCCGGGACGGCGGCCCGGCCGGCGTCCGGGGTACGGGCGGGCCCGGTCGCGTCCGCCGGGGCGGTCCGGGTGCGGGCGCCCTCCTCCACGGCCTCCCGGATCGACGCCAACTCCCGCTCCAGTTCGCCCGGTTCGGGGAAGTTCTCGTCGCGCTCCAGCAGCACCCCCGGCGGGGACACCCGGGACGCGAGGTCGGTCAGGACGTCGAGGACCGGGCGCGGGACCGGGTGGGCGTGGCTGTCGTGCCAGACGCCGTCCCGCTCGAAGCCGCCCGCGACATGGACGTACGCGATGGCCTCCAGCGGCAGTTCGGCGAGGGCCTTGGCGGGGTCCTCGCCGCGGTTGACGTGGTTGGTGTGGAGGTTGGCGACGTCGATGAGCAGGCGTACGCCGGTGCGGTCGGCCAGCTCGTACAGGAACTGACCTTCCGTCAGCTCCTCGCCGGGCCAGGCGATGAGGGCCGCGATGTTCTCCACGGCCAGCGGCACCGGCAGCGCCTCCTGCGCGATGCGCACGTTCTCGCACAGCACGTCGAGCGCGTCACGGGTGCGCGGCACCGGCAGCAGGTGCCCGGCCTCCAGGTGCGGGGAGGCCGTCAGCGGCCCGCCCGCCCGCACGAAGGCGATGTGCTCGGTGACCAGCGGGGACCCCAGCCCCTCCGCCCGCTCGGCGAGCGCCGCGAGCCGCCCCTCGTCGGGCCGCTCCGCGCCGCCGAGCCCGAGCGAGACCCCGTGCGGGACGACGGTGACCCCGCGCTCGCGCAGCCGCAGCAGGGAGTCGGGCAGGTGCCCGGGGCAGACGTTCTCGGCGACGACCTCGACCCAGTCGATCCCCGGCATCCGCTCCACGGCCTCCGCGATCTCCGGCCGCCAGCCGATCCCCGTACCCAGTCGCGTCATGACCCCGCCTCCTTCGTGCCCCCCTCGGTGGTGACGTGGGTATGACCCGGCCACCGCCCGGCGAACCGCCCGCGGGCCCGCTTCAGAGCAACATTTGAGGTTCAGCGCAGGGCCGGGTGGTCCGCGACCACCGTGCAGCTCCCCGGCGCGATCTCGGTGAACCCCGCGTCCCGCACCACCGGCAGCCCGCTCGCCGTCAACTCCCGCCACCGGTCCGGCTCGGCCGTCCGCACGGCGAGCGCGAAACCGGTCTCGCGCCAGGCGGTCCGCTCCTGCTCCGGCAGTTCCCACCAGGCGAGCTGGGCGCCGTGGCCGGCCTGGGCCATCGCCTTGCCCGCGGACATGCCGAGGTCCGGGTTCAGCCAGATCACGGGGGCCGTGGCGTCGGCGTCGACGGGCGGTTCCGGGTCGTCCAGGTCGGTCCCCGAGACCTGGAGCCTCGCCAGGTCCTTGGGCCAGCCGTCCAGCGGCACGGGCGGGAACACCCGCACCTCCGCCGACTTGCCCGTGACCGTGATGCCGGGCAGCGCCTCCGCCCTGCGCCACTCGGCTCCCCGGGCCCGCCGCACGACCTTGCGGATCCGGGCGTCCTGCCAGTCCCGCACCGCCCGGGCCCACTCGCCGTCGCCCAGCGCACGCTCGTCCGACAGGAGCGTCAGCACGGCCCGCGCGGCCGTCTCCAGCGCGTCCGTACGCGCCGGCGGGGCGGCACGCTCGATACGGACCACCAACGGGAGAACGAACTGCGGCGCCTCGTCACGCGAGGAACGCGAGGAAGGCGGGGCACGGAAGGGGCTGTCGCCGGGAACGGCCGGATCACTGGTCACGTCCTCCAGTCTGCCAGGGGGAAGATCCTTGCTTCCGCGCACGTGAGAGGACGGTCCGCATGCCACAGGAGCTACGGCTGGAGGCCGTGGGCCGCCGCTACGGCATCCGCGGCCCCTGGGTTCTCCGCCACGTCCACCTGCGGGCGGCCGCCGGCACCCTCACCCGCATCGAGGGCGCCAACGGCACGGGCAAGTCCACGCTCCTCCGCCTCCTCGCCCGCGTCGACGCCCCGACCGAGGGCAGGGTCACCGGCCGCCCCCGCACCGCCTACGTCCCCGAACGCTTCCCGCCGGCCCTCCCGTTCACCGCCCTCGGCTACCTCACCCGTCTCGGCACCGTCCACGGCCTGACCCGCGCCGCCGCCGAGCGCGCCGCGGGAGACCGGCTCGACCGCTTCGGCGCGTCCGCCTACGCCCGTACGCCGATGAACCGGCTGTCGAAGGGCAGCAGCCAGAAGGTCGCCGTGGCCCAGGCCCTCCTCGCCGAGCCCGAGCTGCTGATCCTGGACGAGGCGTGGACCGGCCTCGACGCCGAGGCGCGCGCCGAACTGGAGCGGGCGGTCGCCGAGCGGGTGGCCGCCGGCACAGCCGTCGTCTTCGTCGACCACGACCCCGGCCGCCTCACGGACGCGGCGGACGCCGTGTACACGGTCCGCGACGGCGGCCTCCACCACCGTACCGGGGAACCGGCCGCCGCCCCCGACGGGCCGCACACGGCCATCGAGGTGCGCGGCCCCGCGCCGCTGCCGCCGGAAGCGCTCCGCCTCGCCACCGCGACCGGGGAGACGGCCGACCGCACCCACCGGCTCGCCGTCCCCGCCTCCCACTCCGACGTCGTGCTCCGCACCCTGCTGACCGCCGACCCGCCGTACCACGTGGTGAGCGTGCGTCCGGCCGACCGCGAAGGCCGCCGATGACCGCCCTCCTGCGCTACCAGGCCGACCTGCTCGTCCGCTCCCAGCGCTGGCTGCCGCCGTTTCTGCTCTACGCCGTCTTCCTGGCCGTGGGCGTGCAGGGCGGCCAGCCGCTGCTGGACTCGCTCGGCTACGCGGCTGCCGCGCTGCTGCCCGTCTCCGCCTGGCTGGTGCGCGTCTGCGTCACCCAGGAACCCCCGGCGGCCCGCACCGTCGTCGCGGCGGCGACCGGACCCGCGCGGGCCCATCTGGCCTGCGTCCTCGTCGGGCTGATCGCCGCCATGGCCCTCGGGGCCGCCGCGACCGCGGTCGTCGTGCTCGTCGGCGACCCGGTCGGCGCCGACCACCAGCGGCGCGTCCCCCTTCTCGAGGCCTCCGCCGCCGGACTGCTCGCGGCCCTCACCTGCGCCATGCTCGGCACGGCCGTCGGTGCGCTCACCGCCCCGCCCGTGGTGCGCTCGCCGGGCCGGGCGATCCCCACGCTGCTGCTCGCGGCGCTGCTGGCCCTGGTGATGGCGGGTTCCCCGGCGCAGGCGGCGGTCAGCGGCCTGGTCACCGGCTCGCGCTCCGCGACGATCAGCCCGCCGCTGCTGCCCCTGGCCGCCGCGGCCGTCCTCACGGCCGCGGCCACGGCGGCGGCCTGCGCGCTCACCTCCCGCAGATCACCCTGAGCAGGCGGTGCGCTGCGCCTCCTGCCACTCGCACACCGGGCACAGCGTGATCCCCTTGTACGACTCCGGGTACTCCGTCGGTTCCCGGCACAGCACGCACTCCGCGTACGGCGGCCCGTCGGCCTTGGGCGGCCGGGTCGCGTCGATCAGGCAGTAGCCCATGTCGCCGTCGTCGCTCATGCCTCCAGCGTACGAGAGCGCGGGCGGCTCACCGCCGGCCGTTCGCGGCCCCGATCAGCTCGGACACCTTCACGAACCGGTAGCCCCGCCGGCGCAGCTCGGGAACGATCGCGCGCACCGCCCGCTCGGTCGTCGGGGCGGCGCTGCGCGTGCAGTGCATGACCACCACCGACCCCGGCCTCACCCCGTCCAGCACCTGCCGGGCCACGGCGTCCGCGTCCGTCGCGAACGCGTCCCCGCTCACCACGTCCCACTGCACGGCGGTCACCCCGGCGCCGCCCACCGCCCGCAGCGCGCGCCGGTCGTAGCAGCCGCCGGGGAAGCGGAAGTACGGCCGCGCGTCCGCGATCCCGGCCTCGCGGAAGGCCGTGTACGCCCGTTCCACGTCGGCCCGCATCCGGTCGTCGGGCACGGTGGGCAGGCCGTAGCAGTCCTCGGTGAAGGCGTAGTGGCTGTAGGAGTGGTTGGCGACCTCGAACAGCGGGTCGCGACCGATGGCGCGGGCCTGGTCCGGGTACTCCTCGGCCCACCGGCCCGTCATGAACACGGTGGCCGGCACCTTCAGGGCCCGCAGCGCGGCGATCAGCTCCGGGTTGTCGAACCGCTCACCCGCCGCCGCACGCGCTCCCTGGCCGGCGGTCATGTCGGCGTCGAAGGTGAGGGCGACGGTCCTGTCGCGGCCGCGGGGGGCGTGCGAGAAGACAGGGGTCAGACCGCCCGGCCCCGGGGCCAGCGTGGGCGGCCGGGACGGCGCCGGCGAGGGCGGGACGGGTGCGGGGCGGGCCGCTCGGGGCGCCGGGTCCGTGCCGCATGCGGCGAGCGCGGTGCCCAGGAAGCAGAGGGCGACGAGTCGGCGTACGGGAGTGATCATCGTATGAAGATATGACCGGCGATGTGTGGTTTGTCTTTATATATGTACGCGCCTCGTGGCCTGTCACCCGCCCGGGCCCTCGCCCCGGATGCTCGGGACGGGCGTCGGCCGCGGGACGGACGTCGGGGAGGGAGCGGCCGGGATGCAGGGGGTCTGCCCGCTGCCTACACTCGACGGGGGAATCGTTCAGGGACGTGAGGCCTCTCATGACCACGCCGCGGGACCTGTTGATCGTCGCTCTCGGTGAGGAGCGCGGCCGCCCTGTGGAAGCGGGTGACCTGTCGCTCGCGCTGGCGGGAGCCGAGCTGATCGATCTCCTGCGGCTTCCGGCCTCCCCGGCCATCCGGCTCGACGGCGGGCGCATCGTGCCGGGCCACCTGGACGCACCGGCGGATCGCCTGCTGGCGGAGGCCGCCGCCTCCCTCGTCATGGACGATCCATGGGAGCCGGTCGGCGACTGGCTGTGGCGCAGAGGCGACTCCCTGGCCGCTACGTACCTCGCCGTCCTGGAGGAGGAAGGGCTGATCGTGCGGCAGGGCGGGGGCCGCTTCCGCAGCGGGGAGCCCACTCCGGCCGATTCGCCCTCCCGCCGCCGGGCGGTGGAGCGCTGGGCCTCCGGCGAGCCCGTCCTCGTCGCTCTGGCGCAGAGCCTCGACGTCCACGGCGAGCTGGGCGCTGATCCGCCGAACATCGCGGACTACGCCGTGGCGACCGTGCTGGCAGCCGTCAACGACGCGCTGCTGGAACTGGACGCCGAACGGCAGCGACGGAGCATCGAGCAGGCCGCCTTCGACAACGTCTGGCGCGGCCTCGATTGAAGACGACGGGCTGCCGGCGGGCGGGCACCTCGCCACCCGGGAGCAGCCCGAGCTCTTCGTGCGCGAGCCGCGCGAGCCGCGTGAAGGACTCCGGTCCCTTCGCCCGCACGTGACGGTGCTCGCCGCTACGGAAGAGCCGGGCTGATCCGCGGGACACGCGTTACCGGCGCCAGGGGCCCGTCACCGCGAACGTCGTCCCCGGCGTGTAGCAGTTGACGTACATGGTCCGGCCGTCGGGGGAGAAGGCGACGCCGGCGAACTCGCCCCACTCCGGTTCCTCGGGCGTGCCGATGTTCTGGCGGCCACGGGCCATCGCGTACACCTCGCCGCCCCTGGTCACGCCGTACACGTGTTGCGCGCCGTTGCCGTCCTCGCAGACCATCAGGCCGCCGCCGGGAGCGAGGCAGATGTTGTCGGGGGACTCGCCGGGCAGTTGCACGTCCGTGTCCGGGCCGAAGACGATCACCAGGGTCAGCCGGCGGAGCTCCGGGTCGTAGCGCCAGATCTGGCCGTAGTGGTCGGCCGCCGAGCCGTCCGTGCCGCGCGCGAACGACGACACGAAGTACACGCACCGCCCGCCCCAGTAGCAGCCCTCCAGCTTCTGCGCGTGGGTGATGCCCTTCGGGCCGAAGTCCTGGAGGCGGACGGGGGTCCGCGCGGCCAGCGGGTCGGGGACGTCGACCCACTCGATGCCGTCGAAGGCCGCGCCCGTCTCCTGGATCGACGACAGGTCCGGCACACCCGGCACGCGCATCGCCTGGAGCCGCCCGCCCGCACGCAGCGAACCCACGCCGCCCAGCGGCTTCTCCGGCAGGAAACGGTAGAAGAGGCCGAAGGGTTTCTGGAACGCGTCCTCCGTCTCGTAGACGATCCCGCGCCGCGGGTCGACGGCGATCGCCTCGTGCTGGAAGCGGCCCATCGCGGTGAGCGGGACGGCGCCGGTGCGGTGCGGGTCGGACGGGTCGACCTCGAAGATGAAGCCGTGGTCCTTGGTGTAGCCGTTGGTGCCGGCCTGGTCCTCGTTCTCCTCGCAGGTCAGCCAGGTGTGCCACGGGGTGGGGCCGCCCGCGCAGTTGACGGCCGTACCGGCGATCGCGACCCGTTCGTCAAGCACCCTGTTGTCCGCGTCGAGCGTCAGGGCCGTGCAGCCGCCCTTGCCCGCCGGGTCGTAGGTCAGACCCTTGACGGCCGGCACGCCGAGCTCGGCGGTGTGGCGGTTCTCGTGGTTGCGGACCAGGTGGACCCGGCCGCGGCGGCCGGGCAGGGCCGTCATGCCGTCGTGGTTCGAGGGGACCGGGCCCTCGCCGGAGCGCAGCCGGTCGCCCTCCCGGGACAGGACCCGGTAGCGGAAACCCTCCGGCAGGTCGAGCAGGCCGTGCGGATCGGGGACGAGGGGGCCGTAGCCGGTGTGACCGAGGTTCTGGGCGGCGGCCGCGTCCGTGAAGAGCTCGGACAGCGCCCCGGAGAAAACGATGCCCGCTCCGGCGGCACCGGTGCGGGCGAGGATCTGACGGCGGGTTGCCGCGTGACGGACTTCGGACATAGCGAAACCTTCCTGCTGGCGGACAGGAACTTCGATCCCGCTGTGTCTACCACTCGCCGCGCGCCTCGGGAACAACGCGCGTAGCGCGCGTCACCGGGTGACGGCCCGCGGCGGCGACGGTGTCCGGGGCGGAGACGGGCGACAGAGGGCGGCTCGGACACCGTCTGGCCAAACCGCGACGGCGTCCGAGCCGGTGACGCCGGCTGGAACTACGACGGCGTCCGAGCTGGTGACGCCGGCTGGAGCTACGACGGCGTCCGAGCCGGTGACGCCGGCTGGAACTACGACGGCGTATGAGCCGGTGACGCCGACTGGGGCTGCGACGCCGTCTGGGCCGGTGACGGTGTCTGCGGCGGCATCTGGTCGAGCGGCCGTGGCTGCGCCAAGGGCTGCCCGTCCCGCGGGGCCTGCTCCGGCCGGGAATGGACCTGCGGTGCCGATTCCGGTCCGTGCAAAGGCTGCTGGGGCCTCTCCAGGAAGCGCAGCAGTTCCACCGGGATGGGCAGCACCAGCGTGGAGTTCTTCTCCGCCGCCACCGCCATCACCGTCTGAAGGAGCCGCAGTTGGAGCGCGGAAGGGGTGTCGGCCATCTGCTGCGCCGCCTCGGCCAGCTTCCTGGACGCCTGGAGCTCGGCGTCCGCGTTGATGACCCGGGCCCGCCGCTCACGGTCCGCCTCGGCCTGGCGGGCCATCGAGCGCTTCATCGTGTCCGGCAGGGACACGTCCTTGATCTCGACCCGGTCGATCTGCACACCCCAGCCGACCGCCGGGCTGTCGATCATCAACTCCAGGCCCTCGTTGAGCTTCTCCCGGTTCGACAGCAGGTCGTCCAGCTCGCTCTTGCCGATGATCGACCGCAGCGAGGTCTGGGCCATCTGGGAGACGGCGAAGCGGTAGTCCTCGACGTTGACGATCGCCGCCGTCGGTTCCACCACCCGGAAGTAGACGACCGCGTCGACCCGTACGGTCACGTTGTCGCGGGTGATGCCCTCCTGGGCGGGCACCGGCATCGTCACGATCTGCAGGTTGACCTTGCGCATGTGGTCGACCACCGGGATCACCGTGGTGAAGCCCGGTTTCCGGACGTCGCCGAGGACCCGTCCGAGCCGGAAGACCACCCCGCGCTCGTACTGCTTGACCACCCGCGCGGCCGCCGCGAGATACGTGAGTCCTCCAGCACCGACCGCCACGGCCGCCGTCAGCAGTGCCTCGAGCATGACGACCTCCTCCACCAGAGGTCCGTAATGTCTGTTCCTGCAACGATATGTCGTGGCCGGGTCCAGGGCCATGCCCCGGACCCGGCCACGGGTGGCGAGTACGGCGGTCAGGCGGCCGTCGTCAACCTCACCGGCTCGGTCCCGACCGCGCTGTGCCGCTCGGCCCACGTCTCCAGTGCCGTGCGGCACGCGTGGTCGAGGTGGTGCAGCCCGGAGAGGTCCAGCTCGACCGGGCGGTCCTGCGGCAGGGCCTCGAGGCTGTCGAGGATCTTCGGCAGCCTCAGGAAGGTCGCGTTGCCCGACAGGTACGCCTGGACGGGTCCGGCGCCCTTGTCGACGACCTCCAGCCGGACGTGCGAGGCCTCCCAGGCCGTCTTGACGACGGCGAGCGCGAGGCCGATCAGCACGCCCTCGAACATGCTGACCGCGACGATCGACACGGCCGTGGCCACGAGGATCACCGCCTCGCCGCGGTGCTCGCGCCACAGTGCCGCCAGCGCGCGGACCGGCACGAGCTTGGCGCCGGCGTGCACCAGTACGCCCGCGAGGGCCGGCAGGGGTATGTACGCCAGCACGCTCGGCAGCAGGGCCGCGAACAGCAGCAGCCAGACGCCGTGCATCACCCGGGACGCCTTGGTGCGGGCGCCCGCCTGGACGTTGGCCGCGCTGCGCACGATCACCGCGGTCATCGGCAGCGCGCCGAGCACACCGCAGACGGTGTTGCCCGCGCCCTGCGCGACCAGCTCCTTGTCGTACTCTGTGCGCGGCCCGTCGTGCAGCCGGTCCACCGCCGCCGCGCTGAACAGCGACTCGGCGGAGGCGATCAGGGTGAAGGCGACGACCGTGCCCAGCAGGCCGAAGCCCGCCAGCTCCCCGAAGGAATCCAGGGGCGGCGGCTGGATCGAGCCGAGCAGCCCCTGCACCTCCACGGTGGCCACGGGCATCGAGAAGACGACGGCGGCCAGGGTCGCCAGGCCGACCGCCGCGAGCGGGCCGGGGACGGTGCGCACCTTCGCCGGCATCCGCTTCCACAGCACCAGCACCGCGACAGTGCCCGCCCCGAGCCCGAGGGAGGCCAGCGCGCCGGTGTCCCGGAACGCGTCCACGAGCGCCTCCGGCAGCCCGGCTATCTTCGCGAGCCCCGAGTCCGGAGCCTCGGCGCCGACCACCGAGTACAGCTGACCGGCGATCAGCACCAGTCCGATTCCGGCCAGCATGCCCTCGACGACGGAGACCGAGATGGCCCGGAAGTAGCGCCCCAGCCGCAGAAGGCCCATCGTGATCTGCAGCACGCCGGTGGCGAGCACGATCACGCCGAGCGCGGGCAGCCCGAACTCCTGCACCGCCTCGAAGACGAGCACGGTCAGGCCGGCCGCCGGACCGGAGACCTGCAGGCTGCTGCCGCGCATCAGACCGGTGACGATGCCGCCGACGATGCCGGTGACGAGCCCGAGCTCGGCCGGCACGCCGGAGGCCACGGCCACGCCCACGCACAGCGGGAGCGCGACCAGGAAGACGACGAGCGAGGCGGTGAAGTCCTGCCTGAGATGGGGGAACCTCGATATCCCCTGGGTGTTCCGCCGGGTCATCGCGGCGCTCACAGGGCCTCGAAGGAGTCGGTGTCCACGCGGTGTTCGCGCACGGCACCGGTGTGCACCTCGTAGTACCAGCCGCGCACCCGCAGCCGGCCGTCCGCGAGCCGCTTCTCCACGCACGGGTAGGAGCGCAGCCGCAGGATCTGGGCGAGGACGTGGTTCTGCACCGCCCGCATGACGGTCGGGTCGTCGGGATCGGCGGCCGCGGGCTGGTCCGCGGCGTGCGCGAGCCAGTCCCGTACCGCGGGCACTGCTTCGAGGTCGTCGCCGCGCACCAGCGCGCCGACGGCGCCGCAGTGGGAGTGGCCGCAGACGACGACGTCCCGGACGCCGAGCACCTCCACGGCGTACTCGATGGTGGCGGCCTCGCCGGTGGGGAGCTGCGAGACGTACGGGGGGACGATGTTGCCCGCGGTGCGCAGCTCGAAGAGCTCGCCGGGGCGGGCGCCCGTGATCAGGGCGGGAACGACCCGCGAGTCGGAGCAGGTGATGAAGAGGACCTGGGGGGACTGGCCTTCGGCGAGTCTGGCGAACTCCTCAGGGCGCTGTCCGAAGGCACGGGCGTTGTCGATGAGGGGCTGCATGACGTGGTGACTCCTCCTGGCGCGCCGTGGGGGCGCGTCGGACGGGCAGGACAGGTGGGGGAACTGCTGTTCTGCTCTGCACTCTCAGCAGCGGAAGACCTGAAGTGCCGCCGGAGAGTGGCTCGTCGAGGATCTCGACGAGCGGTGGTGGAGCGCGGCCGGCCCGCCGAGAGGGTGGGTGGCCGCGGGATCCGGCGCCGGGACGGCGCGTTCGCGCTCCTGGGGCGCCGAATCGGCCGTCAGGGCGGCGCGGTTGCGGTCGCGGGTGCGGAAGGGGTCGCCGGGCGCCCCGGACCGGTCGCACGTGCGGGACGTGACGGTCTCGTCACGCAGTGACGTGCCGGAGGGTTTGATTCCGGGCTGCGCCTTGGCCTCGGCCTGACGGGCCGTGTGCGCGCGTGCGAAGGAGGACGTGGGTGCGAAGAACGGGAGGGCCAGCAGGACGGCGGCGAGGATCGACACCACGGTCCGGGCCGTCACACCTCGGAACATGCGCCTCCCTCCCCGCAGATCGCACCTCTAGTCCGGACCAACGGTTGGTCAACGGCTGGTCAAGAAACACGTTAACCCTGCAAAGTTGTTTGCAGGGTTAACTCGGCGTTGCGAGATGAAGTGCGCCTCAAAAGCGGGGGTCGAATGGCGCGATCTGGCTCTTGCCCCGGGTGGTGGTGATCGTTCAGGGGTGCTCGACGAGCCGCTGGGCGTCGCGGGCCAGCGCGGTGAGCCGGGAGATCGCCCGGAAGTACTTCTTGCGGTAGCCGCCGTTCAGCATCTCCGCGCTGAACAGCCGGTCGAAGGGGAGCCCGGAGGCCAGGACCGGGACCTCGCGGTCGTAGAGCCGGTCGGCGAGGACGACCAGGCGCAAGGCGGTCGACTGGTCGGGCACCGGCTGCACGTCGGTGAGGCAGACCGCCCGCAGGTCGTCGGTCAGGGCGCCGTAGCGGCTGGGGTGCACCTTGGCGAGGTGCTCCAGCAGGTGCGGGAAGTCGTCGAGGGAGGCTCCCTCGGTGGCGTACGCGGCCTTCGTCACCTGTTCGTCGGAGTACGGCGCCGGCGCCTCGGGCAGGCCGCGGTGGCGGTAGTCCTCCCCGTCGATGCGCAGGGTGCGGAAGTGCGCGGACAGGCCCTGGATCTCGCGCAGGAAGTCGGCCGCCGCGAACCGGCCCTCGCCGAGCTTGCCCGGCAGCGTGTTGGAGGTGGCGGCGAGCGCGACACCCGCGTCGACCAGCTTGCCGAGCAGCGTCGACACGAGGACGGTGTCGCCCGGGTCGTCCAGCTCGAACTCGTCGATGCACAGCAGACGGTGGCCGGACAGGGTCCGGACCGTCTGCTGGAAGCCGAGGGCACCGACCAGGTTGGTCAGCTCCACGAAGGTGCCGAACGCCTTGAGCGCCGGCTCGGCCGGGGTGGCGTGCCACAGGGAGGCGAGCAGGTGGGTCTTGCCGACGCCGTAGCCGCCGTCGAGGTAGACGCCGCGGGGGCCGGCGGGGGCCTTCGGCGCCTTCGCCCTGCCGAGGCCGAAGAGACCCCGTTTGGCGCCGCCGACGGCATGTGCCCCTCCCAGCCCCGCAGCGAAGCCCTCCAGGACCCCGACCGCCTCGGTCTGGCTGGGCTGGTGGGGATCCGGGATGTAGGTGCTGAAGCGGACCGAGTCGAAGCGCGGCGGCGGCACCATCTCGGCGACCAGCCGGTCCGCGGGCACGCGCGGCTCGCGGGCGCAGAGGGAGACGGGGGCCGCGTCGGCTGTCGGGGCGAGGCCGGGGACGGAATGGGAGGACGACACGGTTACCCATGCTAAGCGCCGTGCCAGACTGCGAGGTATGCGACGCCTGTTCCCTGTGACCGACCAGACAGCGGCGACGGCCTCCCCGGGCCCGGGCGGGGGTGAGGAGGGCGGGGCGCCGGAGGCCCGTGAGTGGAGCCTCGACGAGATCGCCGAGGCCTACGCCTATCCGGACACCGGGCCGGGGGAGCCCACGCCCTGGCTGCGGGCCAACATGGTCACCACGCTCGACGGGGCGGCCCAGCACGAGGGGCGCTCCCAGCCCATCTCCAACGCCACCGACATGCGGATCTTCGGCACCCTGCGGGGGCTCGCCGACGTGGTGCTCGTCGGTGCCGAAACGGTACGGCAGGAGGGGTACCGGCCCGCACGCGCGCGTGCGGAGTTCGCCGCGCGGCGGGAGGCGGCCGGACAGGGGCCCGCCCCGGCGATCGCCATCGTCTCCGCGAGCCTGGACCTGGACTTCTCGCTCCCGCTGTTCACCTCGCCGCTGGTCCCCACCCTGATCCTGACCGGCGCCGCGGCCGCCCCCGACCGGGTCGCGACCGCGGAGAAGGCCGGCGCCCGGGTGGTGATCGCCGGTGACGGCACGGGCGTGGACCCCGCGCGGGCCGTACGGGCCCTCGCCGACCTCGGGCACACCCGGCTGCTGACCGAGGGCGGGCCGCGGCTGCTGGGCCAGCTCGTGGCCGACGAGGTGCTGGACGAGCTGTGCCTGACCGTCTCGCCGCTGCTCACCGCGGGGGACGCGCAGCGGATCGCGGGCGGCCCGGTGGTCGCGGTCCCGCACCGCTTCGCACTGGTGTCCCTCCTGGAGGAGGACGGGTTCCTGTACGGGCGCTACAGCAGGGGCTGATGTGACGGAAAAAGACAGGTGTGATCCGCCGTTTCGGGGGCATCCGGGCACAGCGCCCTGAGTCCCGAATGCGGCGGAATATGCCGTTCCGGTTAACTCCGGGTGGGCAGACTAGGACCGCCGACCCCGTGCGAGTGCGGGGGAGGATGGGTTCCGCGGGGCCGGGCACGGCCCACGGAGGACTGAGGGCCGCGGGGGTCCTCGAAGAGAATGGGGCGCCGGTGTTCAACAGTGTTTTGATGATCGAAAAGGCCCTGACGTCCGCCGACGTGGAGTTCGTCACCACCTTGCACGGGGACGAGCCGGTCTCCTTCCACGTGCTGCTCCAGCCGCGCGGCGAACAGGCCGACCGGTTGCTGCGCGCCATCGACGACATCGCCCTCGGCGAGCTCGACGAGGCCGTGCGCGAGGGGGAGACGCCCGAGGGGGACGAGGCGAAGAGCGTGGGCGAGAGAGCGCTGGAGGTGTCCCTCACGGCGTTGCGCAACGCGGGCAGCGCGGCCGAGGGGCGGCTGATCGAGGACCATCCGCTGGACGCGCTCAAGACGGTCGTCGACGAGGTGGGGGCCGACGAGGTGATCGTGCTGACCGATCCGCACTACGTGGAGGAGTTCTTCCACCGGGACTGGGCCTCCCGGGCCCGGCACACGGTGGGGGTGCCGGTCCTGAAACTGTTCTCGCACAGCAAGGCGTGAGGGGGCGCGGCGCGTCGCCGGGTGCGGGACCGTCGGGGCCGGGCGCGCCCACCCGGCGGAGCCGCGCGGGGACGCCGCCCCGCGCCCCTCGGGCATGGCGGCGGGCCTGACCCAATAGGCTGGGGCGGACTCACCCGTCAGCAGCGCACGCTTGGAGAACTCGCATGGCACCCGGCCTCCCTCCCGCCATGGACCGACCGCACTTCATCGGCATCGGTGGGGCCGGAATGTCCGGGATCGCCAAGATCCTGGCCCAGCGCGGGGCCAAGGTGGCCGGCAGCGACGCCAAGGAGTCCGGGACCGCCGAGGCGTTGCGGGCCCTGGGGGCGACCGTGCACATCGGGCACGACGCCGGGCATCTGGCCGACGACGCCAGCTGTGTCGTGGTGTCGTCGGCGATCCGGGCCGACAACCCCGAGCTGGCCCGGGCGGCGGAGCTGGGCATCCCGGTCGTCCACCGCTCGGACGCCCTCGCCCGGCTGATGGACGGACTGCGGCCGATCGCGGTCGCCGGTACGCACGGCAAGACCACCACGACCTCCATGCTGGCGGTGTCGCTGAGCGAGCTCGGCCTGAACCCCTCGTACGCGATCGGCGGCGACCTCGACGCACCCGGCTCCAACGCGCTGCACGGTGACGGCGAGATCTTCGTCGCCGAGGCCGACGAGTCGGACCGCAGCTTCCACAAGTACGCGCCCGAGGTCGCCATCGTCCTCAACGTGGAGCTCGACCACCACGCCAACTACGCCTCCATGGACGAGATCTACGAGTCCTTCGAGACGTTCGCCGGCAAGATCGTGCCCGGCGGCAAGCTGGTGATCTCCGCCGACCACGAGGGCGCGCGCGAGCTGACCCGGCGCGTCGAGGGCGTGCGGGTGGTGACGTACGGCGAGGCCGAGGACGCCGACGTGCGGGTGCTGGCCGTCGAGGCGCAGGGGCTGAAGAGCCTGGTCACCGTGGTTCTGGACGGGCGGGAGCTCACCTTCACGGTCTCCGTGCCCGGCCGCCACTACGCGCACAACGCCGTCGCCGCCCTGGCCGCGGGCGCGGCCCTCGGGATCCCGGCCGACGAACTGGCCCCCGCCCTGGCCGCCTACACCGGTGTCAAGCGACGCCTGCAGCTGAAGGGCGAGCAGGCGGGCGTCCAGGTCGTCGACTCCTACGCGCACCACCCCACGGAGATGACGGCGGACCTGGAGGCCATGCGCGCCGCGGTGGGCGACGCCCGCATCCTGGTCGTCTTCCAGCCACACCTGTTCTCCCGGACGCAGGAGCTGGGCAAGGAGATGGGGCAGTCGCTGGCCCTGGCGGACGCCTCGGTCGTCCTCGACATCTACCCGGCCCGCGAGGACCCGATCCCGGGCGTCACCAGCGAGCTGATCATCGACGCGGCCCGCGCGGCGGGCGCGGAGGTGACGCCGCTGCACGACAAGGACGAGGTGCCCTCGGTCATCGCGGGAATGACCGGGCCCGGCGATCTGGTTCTCACCATGGGCGCGGGCGACGTCACCGACCTCGGCCCGCGGATCCTGGACCGTCTCGCACAGAAGTAACCGAAGTAAGGGGTTGGCCCTCATGTCGTACGACGTCGAAAAGCCCGACGAGCAGTGGCGGACCGAGCTGACCCCGGCCGAGTACGCCGTGCTGCGCCAGGCCGCGACGGAGCCCGCCTTCACCGGTGAGTACACCGACACGAAGACCGAGGGCGTCTACTCCTGCCGGGCCTGCGGCGCGGAACTGTTCACCTCCGACACCAAGTTCGATTCCCACTGCGGCTGGCCGTCCTTCTTCGACCCGAAGGACAGCGACGCGGTGGAGCTGATCGAGGACCGCTCGCACGGAATGGTGCGCACCGAGGTGCGGTGCGCACGGTGCGGCTCGCACCTGGGCCACGTCTTCGAGGGCGAGGGGTACCCCACCCCGACGGACCAGCGGTACTGCATCAACAGCATCTCGCTGCGGCTGACGCCCGACGAGGGCTGACGCCGCGCGCACGGCCCCCCTTCACAGCACCTTCCGCTGCACCAGCGCCGACAGCACCAGCATCCCGGGCAGCAGCGGCAGCCACACGGTCAGGACGCGGTAGCCGATGACCGTGGCGGTGGCCAGGGAGAGGGGGGCGCCGTAACCGGCCAGGGTGAGGATCAGGGCCGCGTCGATCGGGCCCATGCCGCCCGGGGCCGGGACGGCGCCCGCCGCGGTGCTCGCGGCGAGGAACGCGAAGACCAGTTGGGGCCAGGACAGCGGGACGCCGAGCGCCGTGCCGACCGAGGCGACCACGCAGGCCTGGAGCAGCGGGGCCGCGGCCGCCCCGCACCACAGGGGCAGAAACCGGCTCGGGCGTGTGTGCAGGTGGCGCGCGTCGGTGAGGGCCGTACGGACGAAGTTCAGGGCCGGTCGGCGCAGCGGGCGGATCAGGGTCGGCAGGAGGGCCGCCACCGCGGGGACGAGGAGCAGGCCGGCGACGGCCAGCAGCAACGTCCGTCCCTCCGGGAGGATGTCCGCGGGCGGCATGGCGGCCGGCGTGGCCAGCACGAAGACCAGCAGCAACGGTGTCTTCGCCAGGGCTCTGACCAGGGAGTACAGGGCGATCGACGCCGTCGCCCGGGGGAGCGGGACACCCTGGCGCTGCAGGAAGCGGACGGTGACCGCGTGGGCGCCGATGCTCGCGGGCAGCAGGTGGTTCGCCGCGCCGGCGGCGACCTGAGAGGCGAGCAGCAGGCCCTTGGGCAGCCGGTCGGGGATCGCGCCCTGGCGGACGCAGGCGGCGGCGACCCAGCCGAGGCCCGTGAACACGAGCCCGGCCAGCAGCCACCAGGGGTCGGCGGTGGCCAGGCGGGCGGTGCCGTCGCGCACGGCGTGCCAGTCGATCGCCGCCCAGATCCCGAGCAGCAGGAGCGGGCACAGGCTCAGCGCACGGCGGACGGGGGCGGCGAGGGGGCGGCGTTCGGGGGCGGCCGGGGAGGTCCCGGGGTGGCGGTCGTCCGCGTGGGCGTGCGGGGCGGCGGGACCGTCGAGCGGCAGCAGGGACACGGCGCACGTCGTCCTTCCGCGTCACCTCCGCGGCGCGGCGGGGTGACGGATCGGCCCCTGGGCGGGGGAGGGAACGGGGGAGAGGTTCCCCTCCGGTGTGAGGTGCGGTGTCCGGGAGCCGACGGTGTGCGGGCGGAGGGGCGACTGCGGTGCGGTGGGGCTGTGAGAGTTCTGCCCAGACGCCCCGCCGCTCATCCCGCCCGCGCCGGCGCCCCCTCGGCCTCAGGCCGCCTCCGCCACCGCCCCCGACACCTCGCGCAGCAGCCGGTCCGGCTCCGCCCCCCACCGCGAGCTGATCACCAGATCACGCGCCGGATCCACCCACAACAGGTGGGCGCCGCCGCTGCCGCGGGCGCACCGGCCGGTGGCGGGGGCCGTGGGCCAGACCGCGCGGGTGTCGTTGAGCCACCAGGACAGGCCGTACTCCGGCTTCACCCGGCACGGCGTCCACAGCTCCTCGACCCAGCGGGCCGAGATCACCTCCTTGCCGTTCCAGGCGCCGCCGCGCAGGCACAGCTGGCCGATGCGGGCCAGGTCCAGGGCGCTGATCCACAGGCCGCCGCCCCAGTGCGCCCCGCCGGACACCACAGGGAGGCGGACGCCTGCCACCTCCGCGTACGAGGTGTCGTAACCGTGCCAGGACCAGGAGGTGGAGGCTTCGATGGGGGCCATCACGCGTTCGCGGAGCAGCTCGGGCAGCGGGCGGGCGGTCAGCACCGTCAGGGCAAGGGCGGTGAGGTTCACCCGGACGTCGTCGTAGGCCCAGCCCGTGCCGGGCGGGCCGCCGCGGGACCCGGTGCCCTCGCGGGTGCTCCGGACGTCGGCGGAGGTGCGCTTGGACCACAGGGTGCCCACCCACTGGCTCGTCTGGTCCAGCAGGTGCCGCCAGGTGACGGCCCGTCCGTGGGCGCCGGCGAGCTGCGGCAGGTCGACCGAGGCGGACACCGGCTCGTCCAGCCGCAGCAGGCCGTCGTCGTGGGCGATGCCGGCGACCAGCGACAGCACGCTCTTCGTCGCGCTGTACGCCATCTCCACCCGCGTCGGGTCGCCCCACGAGGCGAGGACCGTGCCGCGCCGGACGACGACTCCGCTCGCGCCGCCGCCGTCGAGGAGAGGGCCGATCACGTCACGGTGGGAGGCGTCGGACACCTGGGCGGCCAGGTAGGCCCCCATGTCCTCGATCCCGGGTATGGGGCGCTGCGCCTGCGCCCGCACCGCCCGGGTCAGCGCGTCGGCGTCGACGCCCTTCCAGGGGTCGGCGGCGGTGAAGGCGTTCTCCAGTACATAAGGCACGGACGGGACCGTACCCGCGGCCCGAACGGCTCAAAGGTCCACGGCACGCGGGCACGTCGCGGCGGTCTGGCGGAGTGGCCGTACCGCCGGGTCACGCGACCCCGGCTTCGGCCGGTCACCCGGCGGCGGTCCGGTACCGCCCTGGCGGAGTGGCCGTACCACCGGGCCCGGTTCGCCGGTGCGGTGCCGGTCCGGGGGTGCCTGGTCGGTGCGGCCGAGGCGAGCTCGGGGCCATGCGGCTGCGGCTTCGGTCTCGGCCGGTCACCCGGCCCCGGCCCGGTGCCGCTCTGGGGGAGTGGTCGTACCGTCGGGTCCGTCCACCGGGGCGGTGCCCGCTCGGGGCCCCGATCGGTGCGGCTCGGGCGAACGTCACACCCGCGCTCGCGCTCGCGGCCGGTCACCCGGCCCCGGCCGGCACGCCCTGGCGGAGTGGCCGTACTGCCGGGCTCGGTACCACCGGCGCGATGCCGGTCCGGGTGCGTCTGGTCGGCGGCATCGCGGCGAACTCCGGGCCTCGCGGCCACCGCCTCGGCCTGTGACCCGTTCCGGGCTCGCGGCCTTGGCCGGTCGTCCGTTCCGGGATCGCGGCCGCGGTCGGTCACCCGTCTCCGGCCCGGCCTCGGTCGGTCACCCGCCTCCGGCCCGCGGCCTCGGTCGGTCACCCGTCTCCGGCCCGCGGCCTCGGTCGGTCACCCGCTCCCGTCCCGGGGCAGGGGCAGGGTCAGGGTGAAGATTGTCGGTGCCGGGGTGGCGTCCAGGGCGAGGGTGCCGCCGTGGGCCTCGACCAGGGAGCGGGCCACGGCCAGGCCGAGGCCGCTGCCGCCGCGGTCGCGGCTGCGGGCCTTGTCGACGCGGTAGAAACGGTCGAAGACCCGCTGCCGGTCGCCGGGCGGGATCCCGGGCCCCTCGTCGGCGACGCGCACGGCCGCCGTGTGCGCGGTGACCGACAGCGCGACGGACACCGGGGTGCCGGCCGGGGTGTGGACGGCGGCGTTGGTGAGGAGGTTGTCCACGACCTGCCGGATGCGCTGCGGGTCCGCCCGCAGCCGTACCGACGCCGGACCGGGCGCCACCGTCAGCGGATGGCCGGCGTGGCTCGCGCGGAACGCGTCGGCCGCCTGCTCGACCAGCTCCACCAGGTCCGTGTCCGCCTTCCGCAGCGGCGTCTCGACCTCCGCCGCGTCCAGGCGGGCGAGCAGCAGCAGGTCGTCGAGGAGGAAGCCCATGCGGGCCGCCTCGGCGCGCAGCCGCGCCAGGTGCCTGTCGCGTTCCTCGGGCGCGTTGGCGGCCGCGTACTGGAAGAGGTCGGCGTAGCCGCGGACGGACATCAGGGGGGTGCGGAGCTCGTGCGAGGCGTCCGCCACGAAGCGGCGCAGGCGCTGCTCCGCCTCCGCCCGCACCGCGAGGGACGCGTCGATGTGCTCCAGCATCGTGTTGAACGCGGTGCGCAGCTCCTCGACCTCGGGCCCGCCGCCGCGCCCGTCGTGTCGCACCGGCAGCCGTCCCGAGTCGGTCAGGTCGTGCGAGGTGATGCCGCGTGCGGTGCGCGCCATGTCGCTCAGCGGTTTCAGGCCGCGCCGCAGCATCCCCCGCCCCGACACCACGAGGGCCAGCAGCGCCAGCCCGAAGGCGACGACCTGGACCGTGATCAGCTGACCCACGGTGTCCTCGATGCCGTCCATGGGCGCGGCGCTGACCAGGACCACACCGGGTTCGACCTCGCAGGCGCGCAGCCGGTACTCACCCGCGCCCTTGAGGTGCTCGGTGCGCAGCAGCTCCGTGTGCGCGGTGGTCTGCGCCCGGGCCAGGTCGGTGAAGTCGTCGACGTCCGCGGGCAGGTCGGCGGGGTCCTCCGGCCTGCGGAGATCGGCCGTGCCGTCCGACACGTCGTACACGGCGTAGAACCAGCTGTAGTACTTCTTGCCCGAGAGCGTGCCGTAGTCCGCGATGCTCTTGGACTGGGCGATCTGGGCCTGTGCGAGCTGCGTGTCGAGCTGGGACGACAGGTAGTCCCGCATGTACGTCGTCAGGGCCGTGCCGACGACGGCGAACACCACCAGCGACAGCACCCCGAGACCCAGCGCCAGCCGGGTCCCGAGCCGCATCCCGCGGTACGTCCGCCGCAGCCGCCCGATCACTCGGGCGCCTGCCGGATCACGTACCCGAACCCGCGCACGGTGTGGATCAGCGGCCGGCCCGTCGCGTCCAGCTTGCGGCGCAGCCGGCTGACGACCAGTTCCACGACGTTGGAGCGGCCGCCGAAGCCGTACTCCCACACGTGGTCCAGGATCTGCGCCTTGGTGAGCACGGTCGGTGACTTGCGCATCAGGTAGCGCAGCACCTCGTACTCGGTGGGGGTGAGCGTCAGCAGGCTCTCGCCGCGCCGCACCTCACGGGTGTCCTCGTCCATGGTCAGGTCGCCCACCCGCAGGACCGACCGCTGGAAGGCGGGGCCCGCGCTGCGCCGCAGCACGGTCCGCAGCCGGGCCATCAGCTCCTCCACCGCGAACGGTTTCACCAGGTAGTCGTCACCACCCCGGGTCAGCCCCGCGACCCGGTCGGCCACCCCGTCGCGGGCGGTGAGGAACACCACCGGCACCATCGCCCCGGAGCGGCGCAGCCGGTCCAGCACGCCGAAGCCGTCGACGTCGGGCAGCATCAGGTCGAGCACCACGATGTCCGGCTGGAACTCGGCGGCGCGGCGCAGCGCCTCCTCGCCCGAGTTCGCGGTGACCGCGTCCCAGCCTTCGTAGCGGGCGACCGTCGCCACGAGATCGGCGATCGGCGGGTCGTCGTCCACCACGAGGAGTCGTACTTTTTCCACCCGCTCATAGTGCGGCACGCGCCCCCCGGCGGGAGGGCCCCGGTGCCCTCACGGACACATCGATATGCTCTTGAAAGTTGTACGACAGGATTTCGACAGCTCCGTACGGCCAAGCTCGGTGTCCTGAGGACCCGATCAAGGAGTTTCCGTCCGTGACGACCGTCCAGTCGCCTCCCGTACCCCCCACGGCGATACGTCCCAAAGTAGTGGCCCGCACCGGCCTGTACGCCGTGCTGGCCGCGAACGCGGCCGTCGTGACCCTCTTCGCCGTTCAGGCGGGTTTCGCCTCCAACGCCCTGGTCGTGCTGGGCCGCTTCGCCGGCCTGTACGCCGCCCTGCTGATGGCCTTCCAGCTGCTGCTGGTCGCCCGGCTGCCCTGGCTGGACCGCCGCATCGGCATGGACCGGCTCACCAACTGGCACCGCTGGACCGGCTTCCTCCTGCTGTGGACCCTGGTCGGGCATGTCGTGTTCATCACCCTCGGCTACGCCGAGTCCTCTTCGATGGACCCGGTCAGCCAGCTCGTCGACCTCGCCGAGACCGTCGAGGGCGTCCTCCGCGCGGTCGTCGCGACGGTGATCATCCTGGTCGTCGGCGCCGTCTCCGCCCGCTGGGCCCGCCGCCGGCTCGCCTACGAGACCTGGCACTTCGTCCACCTGTACACGTACGTCGCCGTGGTGCTGGCCTTCACCCACCAGGTCGCCGCCGGCACGACCTTCACCTCCTCGTCCGCCGCGAAGAGCTACTGGTACACCCTGTGGGCCGTCGCCCTCGGCGCGGTGTTCGCCGGCCGGCTGGTGCTGCCGCTGTGGCGGAACCAGCGCCACCGCCTGCGCGTCCAGGCGGTCGTCCCCGAGTCCGACAACGTCGTCTCCGTGTACGTCACCGGCCGTGACCTGGACCGGCTGCCCGCCCGGGCGGGCCAGTTCTTCCTGTGGCGGTTCCTCACCAAGGACCGCTGGTGGCAGGCCAACCCGTTCTCCCTGTCGGCCGCGCCCGACGGTCGCACCCTGCGCCTGACCGCCAAGGCCGCCGGCGACGGCTCGGCCGGCCTGCGCCACATCAAGCCCGGCACCCGCGTCTTCGCCGAGGGCCCCTACGGAGCCTTCACCGCGATGCACCGCACCCGCCCGGAGGCCGTCCTGGTCGCCGGCGGTGTCGGCGTCACCCCCATCCGCGCCCTGCTGGAGGAGCTGCACGGCCACGCGGTCGTCATCTACCGGGTCGGCACGGACCGGGACGCGGTCCTCTACGACGAGCTGCGCGACCTCGCCCACGCCAAGGGCGCCGAGCTGCACCTGGTGACCGGCCCGCCCGTCCCCGACAGGCTGGCCCCGGCCGAGCTGGCCCGGCTGGTCCCGGACATCACCGACCGTGACGTGTTCCTGTGCGGTCCGCCGCCGATGATGAACGCGGTGCTGGGCAGCCTGCGCGCGCTGGGCGTACCCAAACAGCAGATCCACTTCGAGCGCTTCAGCCTGGCGGGATGACGGAGACGAGGAAGACAACGTGAAGCGAGCACTGCCTGTCCTGGTCCTGTCCGTCGCGGGCCTCATCCCGGTCTGGCGCTACGAGCCGTCCACGGGGACGACGACGGAGGCCGCGGCGCCCGCGTCGACGCCGTCCACCTCCTCGACCGGCTCTTCGTCCGGCTCCACCGTCGTCAAGGGCACGGTCGTCTCCACCGACAAGGGGGACGTGCAGGTCGAGGTCACCTTCGACGGCGGCACGATCACCGCGGTGCGGATGCTGAGGCAGCCGGACCACCCGCAGACGACGGCGGCCGTGCCGGAGCTGATCGCGGAGACGCTGGAGGCGCAGAGCGCGGACGTCGACACGGTGTCCGGGGCGACGATCACGAGTGACGGCTACCGGGAGTCCCTCCAGGCCGCCATCGACGAGCAGGCGGCGGCCGCCGCGGCCTCCCCGTCCGCCTCCGCGTCCGCCGCCTCCCAGGTCGTCGCGGGCACCACGGTGAGCACCGAGAAGGGCGACGTGCAGGTCGAGGTCACCTTCGACGGCGGCACGATCACCGCGGTGCGGATGCTGAGGCAGCCGGACCACCCGCAGACGACGGCGGCCGTGCCGGAGCTGATCGCGGAGACGCTGGAGGCGCAGAGCGCGGACGTCGACACGGTGTCCGGGGCGACGATCACGAGTGACGGCTACCGGGAGTCCCTCCAGGCCGCCATCGACGCGACGGCCGCCTGAGGTGCACCGCGTCGAACACGTCATGGGGTTCCCGGTCTCGCTGCGGGTCGACGACGCCGGCGTCACCGGTGCGGCCGGGGACGCCGTGTTCGCGTGGCTGCGCGAGGTCGACGAGCGGTTCAGCCCGTTCAAGCCCGGCAGCGAGGTCTCCCGGTACGGCCGGGGTGAGCTGGCGGCCGATCAGCTCAGCGCCGACCTGGTCGAGGTCCTCGACCTCTGCGAGCGGTACCGGGTCGCGACCGGCGGCGCCTTCGACGCCCGGCTGCCCGGGCGGGGCCTCGACCCCTGCGCGATCGTGAAGGGCTGGTCGGTGCAGCGGGCGGCGGAGCTGCTCAGGGACGCCGGGGCGCGCCGGTTCTGCCTCAACGCCGGGGGCGACGTCGCCGTCGGCGGCGGTCCGTGGCGGGTGGGTGTACGGCACCCCGAGGTCGCCGACAAGCTCTGCACGGTGCTGGAGCTGACCGACGGGGCGGTCGCGACCTCCGCGCGCTACGAGCGCGGCGACCACATCATCGACGGGCGCACGGGGGCTCCTGCGACCGGACTGCTGAGCGTGACCGTCGTCGCCGCGACCCTGACGGAGGCGGATGCCGTCGCGACGGCCGCCTTCGCGATGGGGGCGGACGGGATCGCGTGGGCGGCCGGACGGGCGGGGTGCGAGGTGTACGCCGTGGACGCGGGGCGGCGTGTCCTGCGGACCGCGGGGTTCCCGCCGGCCGTGTCGGGGGCGGGGGCCGCGTGAGCACCGGGGTGGGGGTGCTGTGGGTGGCCGTGTGGGTGCTCGGGTGGAGCGCGGCCGTGGTCGCCTGGACGTACCCTCGCCCCCGCCGCCCCTTCCCGTCCCGCTCCCGGGGCCTGCCGGCCCCGGGCCCCCGCTGCCGGCCCTGAACGGGCCTCCGCCCCGAGCGCCGGACGGGCCGTCGGCTCGGCGGCCGTCCGTCCGGCGGGACGCGGAAGGCGGACCGCCCGTGGAACCGCCGGCCCGCCTCCTTTCGGACGGGAGCCTCCATCGCCGCCTCGCCGCCGAGCCCTCCCGGAAGGCCCGGTGCAGTGTCACGGCACCGATACCGGCGAGGGCCGCGACGCACGGGGCCATGGCGGTGACGCAGTACGGGTGAAAGGCGCCTTCCGCGAGGGCGGACGTCAGGTCGTGGAGGACGGACCAGCCGCCCCGGGGGAGGAGGGCCGCCCGCCGGGCGTCCGTGCGGAAATCGCTTCGACCGGGAGCGGGCGGGCGTGGTCGACTGCGGCCATGAGTCTGAGCAGCGAGGTCTTCCTCGTGCGGGAGGACGGCGAGATCGACATCCTGGCCGGGGAGCGGGACGGCCGGCCCGACGGCATGGACCTCGCCGGGCCGGAGTCGTGGCGGACCTCGGTCTGGGGTTCGCGGTCGATCCGCCGGATCGGGGCGCGGTTCCTCCCGGCCCTGGTCGGCGTTCACCACGGCGATGTGGTCGCCCCCGACGAGATCCCCGCCTTTCTGACCGAAATCGCCCTCGTCCGGGACCACTTGGTGGTCCTCGCCCGGGAGACATGCCCACCCGACCGGACGGCCGAGTACCACGCCGGCCACATCGCGCGACGACTGGACGGCATCGAGGCGAGCGCGCGCTACGCCCGGCGGATCGGCGGAGGGCTTCTGATCTGGTGAACGAGCCCTCGGCCGTCAAAACCCCCGCGACACAAGCGGTCTAGACTCTCCCCGCAACGGCCCGCACCGCATCGGCCCGAACTCATGTGGCCGGAAGCGGGCGGAAATTGCCAGACCCGGAGGGTGTTCGGCGTTTTGATACGGATAGATTCAGTCACCAAGCGGTACCCGGACGGCACCGTGGCGGTCGACCGGCTCTCCCTCGAGATCCCGGACCGTTCGATCACCGTCCTCGTCGGCCCCTCGGGATGCGGCAAGACGACGACCCTGCGCATGATCAACCGGATGGTCGAGCCCAGCGAGGGCAGGATCCTCCTCGACGGCAAGGACATCCAGCAGCAGCCGGTCAACACCCTGCGCCGGTCCATGGGGTACGTCATCCAGAACGCCGGGCTCTTCCAGCACCGTACGATCGTCGACAACATCGCCACCGTGCCCCGGCTGCTCGGCTGGAGCAAGGACCGCTCCCGCGCCAGGGCCCGCGAGTTGATGGAACGCGTCGGTCTCGACGCCTCACTCGCGGGGCGCTACCCCTACCAGCTCTCCGGCGGGCAGCAGCAGCGCGTCGGCGTGGCGCGGGCGCTCGCCGCCGACCCGCCGGTGCTGCTGATGGACGAGCCCTTCTCGGCCGTCGACCCCGTCGTGCGCAAGGGACTGCAGGACGAACTGCTGCGCATTCAGGACGAGTTGGGCAAGACGATCGTCTTCGTCACCCACGACATCGACGAGGCCGTCAAGCTCGGCACGATGGTCGCCGTGCTGCGCACGGGCGGCCGGCTCGCCCAGTTCGCGTCGCCCGCCGAGCTGCTCTCCGACCCCGCCGACGCGTTCGTCGAGGACTTCCTCGGCGCCGACCGCGGCATCCGGCGGCTGTCCTTCTTCTCCTCCGCCGGCCTCGACCTGCTCACCGCGCCCGTCGTCGCGATCGACGCGAGCGCCGAGAAGATCGCCGCCCGTGCGGCGGCCGACGTCCCCTACCTCCTCGTCACCGACGTCGCGGGCAAGCCCCTCGGCTGGGGCGAGCCGCGCGACCTGACCGCCGGGAGCATCGACGCCGGCCGGCTCCTGCCGTACGGGCGGCCCTTCACGGCCGGTACGGACTCGCTGCGGGCCGCGCTCGACTGCGCCGTGCTCTCGCCCACCGGCTGGGCCGTCGCCGTGGACGCCGAGGGACGGGCGGCCGGGGTCGTCTCCCAGCAGGCCATCGCCGAGGCGATCCGCGGCGCCCACGCGGAAGGCCGCACGGACGCCAAGGCCGCCCGATGAACGGCTTCTTCGACATCCCGAGCGACCTCCAGCACAGCTGGCTCGGCCTGATCGGACTGCACCTGCGCGAGGCCCTGCTGCCGGTGCTGGCGGGCCTGCTGCTCGCGCTGCCGCTCGGCCAGCTGTGCGTGCGGCTGCGCTGGCTGTACCCGCCCGTGCTGTGGGTGACGACCGTGCTGTACGCGATCCCCTCGCTGGCCTTCTTCGTCGTGCTGATCGACTACACCGGCCAGACCGAGCTGACCGTGATGATCCCGCTCACCGTCTACAGCCTGGTGGTGCTCGTCCCGGCGATCGTCGACGGTGTGCGCGCGGTGCCCCAGGAGACCCTGGCCGCCGCGACCGCCATGGGCTTCGGACCCGTACGGCGCTACGTCCAGGTGCAGTTGCCGATCGCGGTACCCGCGATCATCGCCGGACTGCGCGTGGCGACCGTGTCGAGCATCTCCCTCGTCAGCGTCGGCACCCTCATCGGCAACCAGGGCGCCCTCGGCAACCTCCTCCACGACGCGACCATCTACAACCGCCCGGAACTCGCGTGGAACGCCGTGATCACCATGGGCGTCCTGGCGATCCTCGCCGACGCCCTCCTGGTCGGCGTACGCGTCCTGCTGACCCCCTGGATGCCGAGCGGCACACGCCGTGAGAGGCCCGAGCCCGCCGCCCTGAAGGACGCAGCCCGGTGAACGTACTCCACTTCGTCAACGCCTTCTTCAGCGACGGCGCCCACTGGCACGGCTACAACGGCATCCCCACCCGGGTGGGGGAGCACGTCCGGTACACCCTGCAGGCGCTCGCCCTGGCCGCCGTCATCGGGCTGCCCGTCGGCCTGGTCACCGGCCACTACGGGCGTGGCGGGAACGTCCTCTCCCTGATCGCCACCGCCGGACGGGCCCTGCCCACCTTCGGCCTGCTGGTGCTGATGACCATGCTGCTCGGATTCGGGATGCTGCCGGTGATGATCCCGCTCGTCGTCCTCGCCGTCCCGCCCATCCTGGTGACGACCTACGAGGCCGTCCGCTCCGTCGACCCTTCCCCGGTGGACGCCGCCCGCGGCATGGGCATGCGCGAGACCGGCATCCTGCTGCGCGTCGAACTGCCCGTCGCCCTGCCGCTGATCCTCGGCGGACTGCGCTCGGCGGCCATCCAGATCGTCTCCACCGCCACCATCGCCGCCTACGTCAGCCTGGGCGGCCTCGGCCGCTACATCGTCGACGGGCTCTACCAGCGCGACTACGAGAAGGTCGTCGGCGGCGCCACCCTGGTCGCCCTCATGGCCCTCGCGACGCTCGCGGTCTTCTGGGCGGTGACCAGGGTGGCCGTGTCGCCGGGGGTGCGCAGGAGCACCTGACGGCGCGTCGGCCGCCCGCCGGTGTGGGGGCCTTGCGGTCACGTCACGCGGAGTGCTTCACGGCGCCCGCCGTCCCGCCCCCGCCGGTGGCGACGCCGCCGCGCGGCTCGGGCGCCCGGAAGGGCGGCGCGTCCGGCTCGCACGATGCTCCCTTCGGCGGCAGGACGCCGTCGGCGAGGTAGCGGCTCACGTGGTCGTTGACACACCGGCTGGGGTTGAGCAGCGCGGTGTGTCCGTAGCCGTGGTGGGTGAGCAGCCGGGCGTCGGCCAGTCTCTCGGACATCGCCTTCGCGTCCTCGTACGGGGTGGACGGGTCGAAGGTGGTGCCGACCAGCAGCACCGGGTGCGCCGTCGGCTTGTTCCACGGTCCGGCGTATCGGTCGGCGGGCGCCGCCGGCCAGGTGGAACACGGCTGCGCGGCCCACGTCCAGTAGCGCGCCGCGTCGCCGGAACGCGCGGCTCCGGCCTCCTCCAGCGCGGCGAAGACGCCGGGATCACGAGGATTGGGACTGTCGCCGCAGATCACGGCGGCCCCCTGCTCCTCGCCCAGGTACGGGACCGGGAGCGGAGGCTTCGCGGCCGGCGCGGCGGGCGCCGCCGGAACGCGCCCCTGCCACAGCTCCTGGAGCCGGCCCGCCAGGTCCGTCCATCCGGGGTGGACGACGTACAGGCCGCTCACCGCGTCCGCCACGGCCCGGGCGTAGGTCCACGCCTCCACCGGACGGGCTTTCAGGCGCCGGATCAGCTCGTCGAACTTGTCCCGGGTGGCCTGTGGGCTGCCGGCCGAGAACGCGCAGCGCGCGACGGGGGCGGCCCCGCACAGGGACAGGAAACGGTCGAGCGTCGCGGCCGCCGAACGGTCCGAACCCAGGCGCAGCATCGTGGGGAGCACGGGCTGCCGTGACCCGTCGTCCGTCCACGCCGACGGGTCGACGTTGCTGTCGAGCACCATGGCACGGAGCTTGTCCGGGAAGAGATTGGCGTAGGTGGCGCCGAGGAACGTGCCGTAGGAGATCCCCATGTACGTGAGGTGCGACTCGCCCACCGACCGGCGGAGCTGCTCGAGGTCGCGGGCGGTGTCGGCCGTCGAGACGTGGCGCAGAAGCTCCGGATCACGCCGTTCACAGGCCCGGCCCAGCTCCCGGTAGGCGTCGATCCACGACTTCCGCTCCCGCTCGCCCACCGGGAACCCGGTCGGACGGCTCGCGGTCCAGGCCCTGGCCTCCGCAGCGTCGGCGAAGCAGTTCACCGCCGTGCTGTTGCCGACCCCGCGCGGGTCCCAGCTGACGATGTCGAAACGCTCCCGCACCTCGCGCGGGAAGAGCTCGTACATCTGCGGCATCTGGACCGACCCGGGTCCGCCGGGGCCGCCGGGATTGAAGAACAGGGTGCCGATGCGACGCCCGGGGTCGGAGGCCTTCCGCCTCACCACGGCCAGTTCGATGCTGCGTCCGCCGGGCTTCGCGTAGTCCAGCGGCACCGTCGCCGTCGCGCAGTCGTACGTCCTGTCCTGGGCGCAGGGCGCCCAGTCCAGCTTCGGCGCGGGCACCGCGGGGGCAGGCCCCCCGCCCGCCGCGGCGCAGGGGGACCCGGTCAGCGCCGTCGAGCAGGTCAGCACCACGGCGGCGACCGCGGCGCCCCTCCTCTGACGGCCGGGGGGACCAGATATTCGCATGCCACGTCCTTTCACGGCCGAGCGCCCGGCGCCGACCGACACCGGACGCCGGCACGCATCCGTGACCACCAGACCGCGTCCGGCCTGGTCCCGCGAGCCGGCCGCACCCGAATGGGCCACACCGGCCCGCCCGGGCCGGGCACCCCGCGGCCTTCCCCGGACCCGGGGCCTGTCGTGCGGATCACGCCGCAGACACGACCCCGGTCCGTCCGCTCAGAGGGAGGCGGGGCGGACGGCGACCGCGTCGACCTCGAACAGCATGCCCGGCAGGGCGAGGGACGCGACTCCGCTCAGGGTCTGCGCGGGGAGCCGTTCGCCGAACCGCGCGTGCAGCGCCTTGCCGAGGGCCGCCAGCTTGCCGGGGTCGTGGTCGACGACGAACGAGCCCAGCCGGACGACGTGCCGCAGGCCGAGACCCACCCCGGCGAGCGCCGACTCCAGCCGGTCGAAAGCGAGTTCCACCTGGGCGGCGAAGTCGCCGGGCACGGGCGCGCCGGAGGCGTCGGAGGCGTACTGCCCGGCGATGAAGACGAGTTCACCGGGGGCGGAGACCGCGTGGCTGTAACCGAAGGGCGTGGGATCGTGCAGGGTCGGCGGATTGGTGATCGTACGCTCGTCGAGGCTCATGCCACGATCAACTCCCGTGCGGATCAGGGCTATTCCCCGTCCGCCGGCCCTCCGGGTCCCCGCGTCACCGCCGCCGATCACGCGCGCGGTCGCTCCTCGCGCCCCGCGTCACCCTTCCGTCCGCGCCAGCGCCTGCTCCAGGACCACCAGCAGCGCGTCCCGCACGGAGCCGCGTTCGCGGGCGTCGAAGACCAGGACCGGGACGCCGTCGGAGACGTCGAGGGCCCAGCGGACCTCGTCCAGGGTGTGCTCGACGTGGCCGTCGAAGGCGTTCACGGCCACCGCGAACGGCATCCGCTTGTGCTCGAAGTAGTCGACGGCGGCGTAGCAGTCGTCGAGGCGGCGGGTGTCGACGATGACGAGCCCGCCGACCGCCCCCTCCACGATGTCGTCCCACATGAACCCGAACCGCTCCTGCCCGGGCGTGCCGAACAGGTACAGCTTCAGGGTCGGGTCGATGGTGATGCAGCCGAAGTCCATCGCGACCGTGGTGGTCGTCTTGCGAGGGGTGTGGCTGAGGTCGTCCACGCCCGCCGCGACCTCGGTGATGGCCGCCTCGGTGGTCAGCGGCTCGATCTCGGAGATCGAGCCGACGGCGGTGGTCTTGCCCACGCCGAAGCCGCCCGCGATCACCAGCTTCACCGGCAGCGGCGGCCGTACGGATGCCTGCCCGGCGGTCTGCCGGACGATCGTTTCAGTCGGAGTCACGGAGTACCCCCCGGGAGTCGGGGATGGCGCGGAGGCCATCGATGAGCCTGCGCAGGACGGACGCGTCGTGGGTGGCGCCGGTGTCGGGCACGTGCACCGACAGCTGCCCCGCCGCACGCAGGTCCTCGGCGAGGACCCGCACCACGTTCAGGTGCAGCCGCAGCCGTGCCGCGATCTCCGCGATCGACTGCGGCACCCGGCAGGCGGCGACGATGTCGTGCTGCTCGAAGGAGAGCCGGTCGAGTGCGTCGATCCCGGCGGTGGTGGCCACCAGCTGGGTCTCGACGGGCATCGTCCGGCCCGACGACGCCGCGTCCGCGCCCGCCACCCGGCCGGCCGTGACCAGGAAGGGCCGGACGGCGGACGCCGGGCCGACCGGTACGGCGCCGTCCTCGCCGGCGCCGCGCGGAGTGCGGCCGTCCGCCATCGGTGGTTCGCTCCCTCTCTGGACCGGCGGTCTCTACGGCGACGGCGGTCAGCGCGACCTGGTGGCGCCGACGCTGTTCTTCAGCTCCAGCACGAGCTGCGGGCTGAGCGCGGCGCCGGCGCGGTTGGCGAAGACGGTCATCTCGTAGGCGATGTTGCCCAGCTTGGCCTCCTTGTCGGTGACCACGCCGAGCACGGCGCCGCTGCCGATCGCGGAGACCAGGACGTGGCCGCCCTCGAGATCGATGATGACCTTGTTCAGGCCGCCCAGACCGTAGTTGCCGGAGGCGCCCGCGGCCAGGCTGGTGATGCCGGAGACGATCGCGGCGAGCCGCTCGGAGTCGGCGTGCTCGCGCAGCTCCGACACGGCGATCAGCAGGCCGTCGGAGGACACCGCGATGGCGTCCACCACTCCCGCGGTCTCGGTGGCGAAACGGTTGAGCAGCCAGGTGAAGTCGGCTGCGGCGGCCCGCAGATCGGTCGGCGTGGCGTCTCCCGGGGGAGTTGCACCTGTCGACGTGCTCACTGCTCGGCTCCTTCCGGAAGGTGGTTCTGGTGGTGCGAGGGATTCCCGTGGTCGTCCCGGTCGTTCCCGTGGTCGTTGCGGTCGTTGCGGTCGTCCGGGTGGTCCCGGTCGCTCCGGTCGTTCGGTTCGCTCCGGTCGTTCGGTTCGTTCCGCTCGGCGGCCCGAGGGGTGGGGGGAAGCGGGTGCTCCCCTGTGCCGCCGCCGGTGTCGCGGTGGGCGCGTTCCACGGCCGCCTCGAACTCCTCCAGCGCGCTGCGCACGGCGTCCGCGTCGGCGGGGCGCGCGGTGTGGCGCGCGGCCTGCCGCGCGGCCGCCTCGGCGGTGGTCCGCAGGGTGGCCCCCCGGACCCGGCGCCTGAGCGGCCGTGCCCCGCCGCTCGAGTCGGCACCGCCGGCGGGAGGTGCGACGGCGCCGGCGGCGCCGGGGAGCGCGGTGCGGCGGGCCGGGAAGCCGGTCCGCGCGGTGTCCGTCCCGGCGCGGGCCGTGGGCGCGGGCCGGCCGGTGCGCGCCTCGCTGTCGCGGGCGCTGTCGGCGGGCGGGGCGGGGGCGTCCCTGCCATGGGCGTGAGCGGCGGAATCGCCGGTGGCGCCGGGGCCGGGGGCGGCCGACGTCGCGGGGCCGGCCCCGGTCTTCCCGGCGCCCTCGGCGGGGTGTGCGGGGGCACCGGCCTCCGGCGCCGCCGGGTGCGCCCCAAGGCCGTCGGAGTCGGAGTCGGCGTCGTCGTCGGTGCCGTGGACGTGGGCCGTGGGCTCGGCCGTGTCCGTGCGGGTAACGGCGCGGGGCCGTCCGGGCTCACCCGCGTCCGCCTCGGTACGGGCGTGGGCCGCCTCCGCCTCGGCGCCGACCGCCTCCGCCTCGTCGCGGCCGTGTGCCCGGTCCGGCTCGGGCCGTGTCCCCTCGGCGTCGGTCGACGCGCGCCGGGGGACCCGGCGGGGGAGCGGGCCCGGTTCCTGCGCGTCCGCCTCCTCGGGCGGTACGGAGACCGACGGGGACGGGCCGGCCGAGGAGGAGGCGGAGGCGGGCAGCGCGGCCCGCGCCGCCGGGGACGGGACAGCGCCGGGGGCCGACGCGGTCACGCCCGTCGCCCCGGTCCCGGGCAGCCCCGTCCCGCTCGGCGTCAGCAGCAGCGCGGACGGGATCGACACCTCCGCCGTCACACCGCCCCCGGGCGTGCGGGAGAGGGTGACGTCGACGTCCCAGCGGCGGGCGAGCGCGCCGACCACGAACAGGCCGAGCACCTTCGTCGGGACGAGGTCGAGACGTTCGCGGCGGACCAGACGGGCGTTCTCCTCGCCGAGGCGCTCGGCGCTCATGCCCAGGCCGTGGTCGGCGATGGTGATCGTCGCTCCGTCGTCGTCGGAGTCGACCCCCACCTCGACCGGGCTGCCTTCGGGCGAGAACGACACGGCGTTCTCCAGGAGTTCGGCGAGCATCAGCGTCAGGTCGCCGATGATGTCGGGCTCCACCATGATCTCGGTGCCGGCGTGCAGCCGTACCCGCTGGTAGCCCTCGATCTGGCCGAGCGCGGCGCGCACCACGTTCGTCAGCGCCGTCGGACCGGCGTCCAGGACGGTCTCGCGGATGCCGGCCAGCAGCATCAGGCTGTCGGCGTTGCGGCGCAGACGGACCGCGATGTGGTCGATGGAGTAGAGGCGTTCGAGCAGTGCGGGGTCGGTCTCGCCGCGTTCCACGGAGTCGATCAGTGCGAGCTGGCGGGTGGTCAGGTTGCTGACCCGGCGTCCCACGTTGCCGAACATCTCGGCGACGTTGCGCCGGCTGAGCACCTGGCGCTCCAGCAGCGCGGCCGCGGTGGTCTGGACGTTGTTGAAGGCCTCGGCGAGCTCGCCGATCTCGTCGTCCGCGGTGACCGGCAGTTCGCGCAGCCGCGGCGGCCCGCTCTCCTCGGCGTCGTCGTCCGCGACCCGGGCGAGCTCGCGCCCGGCGACGTCGGCGACCTCCTGCGCGGCGCCGGTCAGGGCCAGCACCGGGCGGACCACGGAGCGGCGCACCAGCACCACGAGGACGATCCAGACGAGGAAGCCGAACAGGGCCAGGCTCAGCAGCAGGCCCGCGCGCCACTCCGCGTCGGACGCGGCGGCGTCGGCCCGGTCGGCGATCTGGTCGATGAGGGAGGCGGTGATCCGCAGCCGCGTCTCGGCCTGCTGGTTGTAGTGGTGGTAGGAGGCGAGCGCCTGTTGCAGCGCCGTGCGGATCTCCGCGGTGGAGTCGGCCTGCAAGGCGCTGGGGTCCACGGCGAGTTCGGCGTAGTTCTGGCCGATGGTGGCCATGGCGGAGTTGTGCTCGATGCCACTGAACTCGTCGGTCTGCGCCTCGGTCGCGAACCGGGAGAAGCGCTCGGCCTGGTAGACGTACAGCCGGTGGGAGCCGACCGCGCCCGTGAACTCGATGAGGGCGTTGCTGTCGCCGGTCCTCGCGGAGAAGACCCCGGTCTCGAAGGCGCCGTGGGCCGCGTCGGCGCGCAGCAGCGAGTCGAGCAGGTTGCCGGTGAAGGTGGTGGCGAGCGCGGAGTTGCGGTCGAGGCCGAGTCCGTCGATGAGACCGTCGGCGGCGCCCGAGTACGCAGGGTCGATGTTGTCGGCGGGCAGGTAGCCCTGCTCGACGGTGTCCCGCAGACCGGCGAGGCCCTCGACCTCCCGCAGCGCCTGCGCCGCACCGGCCGGCAGCCGGTCGCCGAAGGTCTCGCGCACCTTCTGGACGTGGCTGTCGACGTCGAGCTGGGCCACCCGGTACGCGGACGTGGAGGGAGTGCCGCCGTCGAAGGACGCCTCGTGCCGCACGGAGAGGAGGATGGCCTGCTGGTGTTCGGCCTGCACCGCGGCGACCAGCTCGGCGACGTCGGTACTGTCCCGCACCAGCTGGGCGGCGGCCTCGGCGCGGTTGGACTCCTGCACCAGGTCGACGATGAGGTACGTCAGCAGCAGGGCGATCACCATCAGCGGAACGCCGACGATGACGTTGAGCTTGCGCTGGAAGGGCCACCGGTCGGCGAAGCGCCGCAGGCCCCGGCGGACGGACGAGCCGGTCGAGGGTGCCGGGCGGGCGGGCGCGTCCACCGTTTTCGTGGACACCGGGCCTCCTTCGTGGGCGTCTTGCAGGCGTACGCGCCGTGTGACCGACGTCAACTGCCGTGACGATATCGCTTCTGTGTGCGGCCAAGGGCGTCGCCCCAAGTCAAGAATCCATTACGAAGCGAAGCCTGATCAGAACACAACTGGCCACGAATAGAAGCCAATCGGTAACCCAGCGACACTTGACTGACCGAGAAGAGGGTGGATTGGATCAGTCCAGGGCGTTCGGACTCGGCGCCTCCTCATCCTTCTCCTCCTTCCTCATCGACCTCCAGAGCCCGGAACGGGAACCGTGACTTCCAACGCCCACAGCAGCAGGTCCCTCAGGAACCACCCCGGTGCGGCGGCCCTCGCGCTGGCCGCGATGACGGCCCTGCTGGCGGGATGTTCCTCCTCCGACGACGCCTCCGACCCGCTCTCCGAGGGCAAGGCGGACGGCAGCACCGTCGTCGTCGGCTCCAACAACTTCGCCGAGAGCATCCTGCTCGCCGACATCTACGGCGAGGCCCTCAAGGCCAAGGGCATCAAGGTGTCCTACAAGCCGAACATCGGCAGCCGCGAGACCACGTACGGCCTGCTCAAGAACGGCTCCATCACCGTGCTGCCGGAGTACAACGGCTCGCTGCTGGCCTACCTCGACCCGAAGGCCGAGCAGAAGTCGCTCGAGGCGGTCAACGCGGCCGTGAAGGCCAAGCTCGACTCCAAGCTGACGCTGCTGGAGTCCTCGCCCGCCGAGGACAAGGACTCCGTCACCGTCAACCAGGAGACCGCGAAGAAGTACGACCTCACGGCGGAGTCCACGCTCGCCGACCTCAAGGACGTCGCCCCGGAACTGGTCCTCGGCGGTTCGCCCGAGTTCCAGACGCGCCACCAGGGCATGGTCGGCCTGGAGGAGGTGTACGGCCTGAAGTTCAAGTCCTTCAAGGCCCTCGACGCCGGCGGCCCGCTGACCCAGGCCGCGCTGAAGAAGAACACCGTGCAGGCCGCGGACATCTTCACGACGGACCCGACCATCACCAAGGAGAAGTTCGTCGTCCTCCAGGACCCGCAGAACCTCTTCGGCTTCGCCAACGTGACGCCGCTGGTCTACAAGAGCGGACTCCCCCAGGAGGGCGTCGACGCGCTCAACGCCGTCTCCGCCAAGCTCGACACCAAGACCCTGCTGGACCTCGACTCCCAGGTGCAGCTGGAGAGCAAGGACCCGCTGGACGTCGCCAAGGCGTGGCTGAAGTCGGTCGGTCTGGACTGACGTCCGCACGGTGGACCCGACAGCACCCGGACCGGCCCCGCCGCCTCCCGCCCCGGAGGCCACCCGGGTCGTCCTGAACGGCACCTCCCTCACCGTCGGCGAGCTGATCGCGCTCGCCGACGGTGCGGCCGTGCCCGCCGTGGCCCCCGAGGCCCGCGAGCGGGCCGTACGGTCCTGGCGCACCGCCCAGCGGCTGGCCGCCGCCGGCCGGCTCTACGGCCGCGGCACCGGTGTCGGCGCCCACCGCGCGGTCACCGTCGACGCCGACGACGAGACCGCGCACGGTCTGCGGCTCCTGCGCAGCCACGCAGGCGGCGCGGGCGCCCTCCTGCCCGCCCGCCAGATCCGCGCGATGCTCGCGATCCGCGTCAACCAGCTCCTCGCCGGCGGCTCCGGCATCCAGCCCGCCTTCGTCGACGCCCTCATCGAGGCCCTCCGCCTGGGCGTCCACCCCGCCGTGAACGAGTACGGCGGCATCGGCACGGGCGACCTGACGGCCCTCGCCCAGACCGGCCTCACCCTGATCGGCGAACGCCCCTGGCTGGACAGCGAGGTGACCACCCGGCGGCGACGCGAGCCCGGCGCCCACCCGGACGGCGCGGACGCTCTCCTGGACGGCCGGTCCACCGCCGGTCTGTACGACTGGCTGGACAACCGGCGGGCCGGCGACCGGGGCACGGATCCGGACGGCCGGCCCGCCGCGGGCGCCGTCGGCGGCGGCCGTGGCGGACCGGGGGCCGGATCGCGGACCAGGCCCGACCTCGGCGTCCAGGTCGGTGAACACCCCCGGGTGGTCGACGGGCCGGCGTCGCGGGCGGACGACGGGCGGAGCGGCGCCCCGAGCCGCCGGTCGGGCGGTGGCGGGCCCGCCACCGGACCGGCCCGCGGCGCGGAGGGCCGGCGCGGCGCCCCGGCGCCGACGTCCGCCGGCGTCCCGTCCGACCGCCTCCCCGCGCCCGTCACGCTCCGCCCCGGCGACGCCCTCGCCCTCCTCAGCAGCAACGCCCTCGCCCTCGCCCAGGCCGCGCTCGGCCGGCACGCGCTCGACGTCCTGCTGCGGGCCACGCACGCCGTGGCCGCGCTCTCGCTCGCCGCGGTCTCCGGCTCGCCGGAGGCGTACGCCGCGCCCGTGCACGCCCTGCGCCCCTACCCCGGCGCGGCCCGCGCGGCCGGCGAGGTGCGGCGGCTGCTCGGGCTGCCCGACCGGCCGTCCGGCCCCGGCCGCCGTATCCAGGATCCCTACGGCTTCCGCGCCTTCCCCCAGGTCCACGGCTGCGCCCTCGACGCCGCCGAGAGGCTGCGCGAGGTCGTCGAGGTGGAGATCAACTGCCCCTCGGAGAATCCGCTGGTCGCCCCTGACGGCACGGGGGCCTACCACCACGGCGGGTTCTTCGCCGCGCCGCTCGGCCTCGCCCTGGAGGCCGCGAACCTCGCCCTGCTGCAGACCGCTCAGCTCTCCACCGCCCGCCTGACCGCGCTCGGCGACCCGGGGCTGACCGGCCTGACCCCGTTCCTCGCGGCGGGCCCCGCGAGCAGTTCGGGCACGATGATCCTGGAGTACACCGCCCACTCCGCCCTGGCCGAGGTGCGTGCGTGCGCGGCGCCCGCCTCCACCGGGCACGCCGTCCTCTCGCGCGGCCTGGAGGAGGCCGCCAGCTTCGCCGGCCAGGCCGCCCGCCAGACCCTGCGCGCGACGGACGCCTACGCCACCGTCCTGGCCTGTGAACTCGTCACCGCCGTCAGGGCGTTGCGCATGCACCCGGCGCGGCCGCGGACCGCCGTTCTCACCGTGGCGGACGCCGCCCTCCCCGACGGTGTCGACGACCGCCCGCTGACGCAGGACGTGCGGGCGGCCGCCGAACTGCTGCCGACGCTCGCGGAGTTGTGAGCGCCGAGGCCGGCTCAGTAGCCGACGTGGAACGTGGCGTCCTGCCGGTCGGTCGCCGTCGCGACCGGGTCGACGCGCAGGACGTAGTCGGCGTGCCGGAGGTAGCGGGTCGGGTTGTTGTACGACCGGAACGACGACCAGCTGGCGTCCGCCAGCCCCGCCGTACGGTGGAAGGTCGCGTCCGCCGCGAACGTCGAGGTGCCGTCGTTGACGTCCAGCCGGACTTCGTAGTTGTAGTGGCGCAGGTAGCGGGTCGGGTGGTTGACCGACTGGAAGGAGACGCCCGAGCCGTCGGCCAGGCCCGGGACCAGCTTCCACTGCGCGTCGGTGTAGAGGTCGAAGGGGTAGGTGTCGATCCTGGCGACGTAGTTGGCGTGGCGGACGTAGCGCCCCGGGTAGTTGTACGACTTGAGCCGGTTCCAGGCCGGCGCCCCCCACCTGGCGACCAGGTTGTCGTACACCGTCGAGGTGATCGGCTGGATGCCGCAGTGCTTGGAGTTGACCGGCTGGGTGTACAGGCGCTGGTCGAGCGCGGTCCAGGTGCCGGCCGCGAGGTCGGTGCTCTGCCAGGCGTAGAAGACGCCGTTGGGGGTGTAGGTGTCCCCCCAGAGGTACCAGGTCCCGGACGTCAAAGACTTCACCACCGTCGGCGCCTCGGTGCCGCCGTGCGCGACGCCGGTGCTGAAGGGGGTGAAGCTCCCCGGGGCGAGGGTGGTGGATTTCGCGCCGACCAGGGTCTGGTCCTTCTTGAAGTAGAGGTAGTTGACCCCGTTGACGCCCACCGTCAGATTGCCGTCGATCACGTCGTAGCCGGGGTCGAAGAAGACCTGCGGGGCGGAGACGGTGACGAAGTCGGTGGTGTAGTTCACCATGATCACGTTGTGCCCGCTGGAGTTGACCGACGAGTAGAGGATCCCGTACTGGCCGCGTCCCGCGTCCCAGAACGCCTCCGGCGCCCAGCTGTGGGTGGTCATGTCGTGCAGCTTGAGCCGGTGGTAGCCGGTGAAGGTGCGCAGGTCGGCCGAGTTCCAGACGTGGATGTACTGGCTGTTGTAGCTCCAGTCGGTGCCCTTGAGGTCGGTGGCGAGGACGACGAAGGTGCCGTCCTGCTTGCGCAGGATGAACGGGTCGCGCAGGCCGCCGGCCCCTTCGGTGGGCGTGACCACCGGGTTGTTCTGGTTCAGCGGCATCCAGCGCAGCCCGTCCGTGCTGACGGCGAGGTGGAGGCCGTAGTCGGTGCCGAGGCCGAGGCTGGTCGACTCGGTGAAGTAGGCCATCACGTACGCCGAGTCGGCCGCGTGGGCGGCCGGGGTGCCCAGGGTCAGGGCCAGGGGGACGGAGGCTGCCGCGCCGAGGAAGAGGCGGCGGGACGGGTCGGGGGTCATGTGCTCTCCACGGGGTGCGGGCCGTTGGGCGCATGGCGGTGTGGGGAGGCGTCCGGGATGTCGATATCTCGAACGCGGTTCGATGAATCGGTCAGAAGGTAGGGGCACGAGGGGAACAGGTCAATCACCGGGACACGCTTGGCGGTTTTCCGCCTGCGGCCCGCGCGCGGCCCGGAAGAAACTGCGGCGACCCGCCTGGCGGGGAGGCTCTAGTCTCGGCGGCCGTGAACAGAAGACGGCAGAAGAAACTGACGAGGCGTCTCGTCGCGGCGGCGATGTTCGGTGAGGGCCGGGACGTCGACGCGCTGCTGCGCGCCGGCGCCGACCCGGGGAAGGCCGACACCGACGGCCACACCCCGCTGTACGCGGCCTGCGTGAACGGCGCCGCCGACACCGCCCGCCGCCTCCTCGCGGCGGGCGCCCCGCCCGACGCGGAGAGCGGCGGCCTCGGCTCGGAGGGCACCCCCCTGTGCGCGGCCGCCTGCTGGGGCCACACCGAAACCGTCCGCACCCTCCTCGCCCACGGCGCCGACCCCGACCTCCGCGAGGACCACGGCACCGGGAGGACGCCGCTGGAGTGGGCCGACGCGGGACCGCACCCGGAGACGGCCGCCGTGCTGCGCGCCGCGGGAGCCCGCTGACGGCACCGTCAGGAAGCGACCTGCGCGATCAGCCGGTCGATCAGCGCGATCAGCACGTCCCGGCACGACTCCCGCTCCCGCGCGTCGCACAGCAGCACCGGCACGTCCGCCGGCAGCGCCAGCGACTCCCGGACCGCCTCGGCCGGATAGGGGTGCTGTCCGTGGAAGCCGTTGACCCCGACCACGAACGGGATGCCCCGGCGCTCGAAGAAGTCGATCGCGGCGAAACTGGACTCCGGCCGGCGCACGTCGACCAGCACCACCGCCCCGAGGGCCCCGACGGCCAGGTCGTTCCACATGAACCAGAACCGCTGCTGGCCGGGGGCGCCGAAGAGGTACAGGACCAGGTCGTCACCGATGGTGATGCGCCCGAAGTCGAGGGCCACGGTGGTGGACCGCTTCTCCTCGATGCCCTTCAAGTCGTCGACGTCCAGCCCGGCGACGGTCAGCGGCTCCTCCGTGCGCAGCGGCGCGATCTCGCTGACCGCGCCGACCATGGTGGTCTTGCCGACGCCGAAACCGCCGGCGACGAGGATCTTCACCGTGTCGGGCGCCGCGACCGTCGCGGCGGTGGGGTCAGATCCGGCCAAGGCCGTCCCTCACTTTCTGCAGCAGCTCCAAATCCGGGGTACCGGTGACGGGACGCGGCGGCCGGGCCGTGATCAGGCCCGCCTCCAGCAGATCGCAGAGCATGATGACGGCCACGCTCACCGGCAGGTCCAGACAGGCCGCGACCTCCGCCACCGCGAGCGGCCGGGCGCACAGCCGCAGGATCCTCATGTGCTCCGGCTGCGGCCGCGTGGCCCGCTCGGGCGGCGGGTCCACCGCGGTCACCGTCGTGATGAGCGTGAAGTCGGAGCGGCTGGGCCGGGTCCGCCCCCCGGTGAGAGTGAACGGCCGGACGAGCCGGCCCGCTTCGTCGCCCGCGCCCACCTCACCCGCCGAGGGTGCGCGGGGCGGGACCGACACCGGTCCGCGGCGCCGCGCTGAGGTGCTCGCCGATCTTCTTCACCAGCATGTTCATCTGGTACGCCACCACGCCGACGTCCGCCTTCGAGCCGGCCAGCACCACGAGGTGGGCTCCCGGGCCGGCCGAGGTGAGGATCAGGTAGCTGTTGGCCATCTCGATGAGCGCCTGGCGCACCGGCCCGCCGCGGAAGTCCATGCTGACGCCCTTGCTGAGGCTCATCAGGCCGGAGGCGGTCGCCGCCAGCCGCTCGGCGTCCTCGCGCAGGAAGCCGAGGGACTTGCTGACCACCAGCCCGTCCTCGGAGAGCACGACGGCCTGGTTCACGTCGGCGACCCGGTCCACGAGGCCGGAGAGCAACTGGTCGAGCTGGGTGTTCGTGGCGGGGACGGAGTGTGTCATGGCGGTGTCCTTCATGAGCGGTCGGCGGGCGGTGTCGAGGTCGGGGTGGTGCCCGCGGCGGTGACCGGCGGGCCGGGGGCCGGCGGGGCGGCCGCGTCCTCCGGGCCGGACGGCGGCGCTTCGGCGTCGTCGCGTGCCCGGAGCGTGCCGCGTTGGAAGCCGGCGAGGGAGGAGGCCGCGCGCTCCGCGGTGAAGTCGTCGGGGAAGCCGTCGTCCTCGGCGGTTCCGGGGGCTTCGCGCAACTCGTCGGCGAGGCTGGTCTGCGGGACCCGGCGGGGCAGCGGGGCGAGGCCGCCGGGCCGGGCGGCTCCCGCCGGGGTCCGGGCCGCCGTCGCGCCTGCCGTCGTGCCCGCTGCCTCGTCCGCCGTCGCGTCGCCGGGCCGGACACCCGCACCGCGCCCGTCGGCCGCGGCGCCCGGCCCGTCCGGGGCGGGAACGGACGCGTCGGCCGCGGTCACGGGCTCGTCCGGGGCGGGGGCGGACACGTGGGCGGCGGAGGCCGACGGTGGACCCGCGGACGCCGACGAGGGGTCCGCCGGAAACGGGGCCTCGTCGGTGATCGTCGAGGTGTGCGCCGGGTGCGACGTACCGCCCGTGGCGGTCGACGGGTCGGGCGCCGGGGCGGAGGGGCGCCGTACGGGGAGGGGCCCGTGCGGTTCCGGGCCGGTCCTGCCGTGTTCCACGTCCGGGGTGTCCTGCGCCGCGCCGGTGCCGCCCCGCGTCGGGCCGGACGCCTCCCACGTCCTGCCAGGCGCCTCCCGCTCCGCCCCGGACGCGGCCCGTCCGGCCAACGCGCGGTCCGCTCCCGGCGCGGGCGACGCTGAGGTCCCCGGCGCGCGGGGGACCCCGGCCACCGGGGACTCGGAGCCGGGTGTCTCGCGGACCACGATGTCGTGCGGGACGAGCACGATCGCGGTGGTCCCGCCGTACGGCGAGGGGCGCAGGGTCACGGCGATGCCGTGCCGGGTGGCCAGCCGGGCGATCACGAACATGCCCAGCCGCAGGTCGTCGGCGAGTGCCACCACGTCGAACTGCGGGGGCACCGCCAACTGCGCGTTGAACGAGGCGTAGTCCTCCTCGGACAGACCGAGGCCGCGGTCCTCGACCTCGATCGCCAGGCCCTTGGCCACCAGCGTGGCCCGCACCCACACCGGGCTCGGCGCCGGCGAGTAGGAGGTCGCGTTGTCGATGAGCTCGGCCAGCAGGTGGATCACGTCCGCCACCGCGGGCGGCGCGATGGACACCTCCTCCTCGGTGTGCACCTCCACCCGCTGGTACTCGGCGACCTCGCCGACCGCGCTGCGCAGGATGTCGACCAGCGCGACCGGCTGCGACCAGCTGCGGCCGGGCCGGCCGCCGCTGATGATGACGAGGTTCTCCTCGTAGCGGCGCAACTGGCTCGCCGTGGAGTCCAGTTCGTACAGGCCCTCGAGCACCTCGGGGTCCTGGTGCCGGCGCTCCAGCGCGTCGAGCTTGCTGAGCTGGAGGTTGACCAGGTTCTGGCTCTGCCGGGCGATGCCCAGGATGATCTTCTGGAAGCCGCGGCGGGTGTCGGCGAGTTCGACGGCGGTGTGCACGGCGGTGCGCTGCGCCGTGTTGAACGCCTCGGCCACCTGCCCGAGTTCGTCGCCGCCGTAGTCCAGCGGCGGAGTCGCCGAGTCCACGTCGACAGTCTCTCCCCGGTCGAGCCGCGCCACCACCTCCGGGAGCCGCTCGTGCGCCAGACTCAGCGTCGCCACCCGCAGGCCGCGCAGCCGCCGGGACAGCGAGCGGGTGATCCGCCAGGACATCCCGACGCACAGCAGCAGCGCCACGAGCCCTCCGGCGCTCAGCGCGCCGGCCTTGATCAGCAGCCCGCGCGCCTCGTCCGCGCTGCGCTGGAGCAGCTCCGCGGTCTGCTGCCGGATCAGCGCCGAGTACTGGTCGGAAACCTCGACGAGCGCGGCCCGCCACTCCCTCTGGACGTCGGGCAGCCGTACGTCGCCGTTCTCGCCCCGGTCCGTCCGCGCCGCGAGCACCTTGTCCTCGACGGACTCGAGGGTCTGCCATGCCCTGCTCCGCAGAATCCTTTCGGTCTGCGTCTTCGTCGAGTCGGTGAGCGAGGGGACGATCTGGTCCTTCACGAGCCAGCGGCGCGCGTCGACCGTCTCCGCGAACGTGACCCACTCCTTCTGGTCCATCCGCCGCGCGGGCCCGGCGAGCGTGAGGTACATGTCCTCCTCGGAGACCAGCTCGGCCGCGTGCTCGAGGGCGACGAGCGGGCCGGCCTGGGAGGTCAGGTCGCCGTCGTCGACCTGTGACAGCTCGTGGAAGGCGTGGATCTGGTCGTCGATGATCGAGGTGTAGTGGTCCAGGGCCTGCGCGGCGGTGATGTCGGTGGGGTCGTCCACCTGACCCCGGTAGTACTCCAGGCTGCCCACGGAGGCGACCACCGAGTACATCCGTTCGCGGACGCGGGCGGGCGCCTGCTGGATGTCGTCCGCCCGTGCGACCAGCTTGGCGACCGCCGCGTCCGTCTTCTCGCGCTGCGCCTCCAACGGGGCCCGGGAGCCGTCCGGCGTGGCCAGCCACACGGCCGAAAGGCTGCGCTCCCGCTGCAGGGCGAGCGTCGCCTCGGTGCCCATGGCACCGGTCGAGCGGCTCAGTTCGGTCTGCGCGCGCAGCCGTAGCCCCTCCGAGAACATCTGGATCGTCGTCACACTCCACATGGCGGTGAGGGTGACGCCGGGCACCAGCGCCAGGAGGATCAGGGAGAGACGTATGGAGCCGAGACGGCGGCGCCGGGCATCTGTCCGTGGAGACATGGTCGTCCTAGGGGGGCGTTCGGCGGGGAGCGGGGGCGGAGGATCGGGAGGCCGGGACTGCCGGGGAGCGCCGGGGAGCACGGGGAGCGAGGAGGTCCGGCACCGGCGTGAAGCGCCCGGTCAGCGGGTTCCGTCGGCGGCGAAGCGGGCGACCTCGGCGACGTTGGTCTTCGTGACGAAGGCCGGGCCCGTCAGGACGGGGGCCACCCCGCCGCCGCTGACGTTGCCGTTGGTCCGGTGCAGCCAGAGCGCGTCCACGGCGAGGTAGCCCTGGAGGTACGGCTGCTGGTCGACGGCGAACTGCACTCTGCCGTCGCCGACGGCGTCGACCAGGTCCTTGTTGAGGTCGAAGGTGGCGACCTCGGCCCTGCTGCCCGCCTTCCCGGCCGCCTTCACCGAGGCGAGCGCGTACTGCGCGCCGTTGGCGACGACCTCGTCGATGCCGGGTTCCTGCCGCAGACGGGCCGTCACGGCGGCGGTCATCGCCTCCATGTCGGTGCCGTCGACGTAAAGCATCTCGGTCTCACCGGCGAAGGCCTTCTTCACGCCCGCGCAGCGCGCCTCGAGGGCGACGTTGCCCCGCTCGTGGATGACGCACAGGGCGTGCTGGGCGCCGAGGGCGTCGAGTTTGTCGCCGACGGCGCGGCCCGCGACGCTCTCGTCCTGGCCGAAGTACTCCAGCAGTCCCGCGGACCGCCAGGCGTCGATGCCGGAGTTGAGGCCGACCACGGGTATGCCGGCCGCCTGGGCCTCGGCCACCGGGCCCCTCATCGCCTGCGGCTTGGCGAGGGTCACCGCGAGGCCGTCCACCTTGTCGCGGATCGCGTCCCGCACCAGCTCGGCCTGTCCGGCGGCGTCGGCGTCGCTCGCGTAGGTGAGGTCGACACCGTCCTTGGCGGCGGCCGCCTCGGCGCCCTTGCGGACCAGTTCCCAGAAGGCGTCGCCCTCCCCGCCGTGGGTGACCAGGGCGACCTTCAACCGGGCGCCCGAACGCCCCGCCGCCTCCGCGTCGTCCGCGCCGGACGACGCGGCGCCGGAGCAGCCCGCCAGGAGGAGGCAGCAGACGGCGGCGAGGGCGGCCAGGCGCGTCGGTCCGGGGGAGCCGGGCGAAGGGGGAGCGGGGAGGGGGGCGTTCATGGGGAGGCTGCACCTCGCTGTGCGGCAGAGCAGGGGAGGGGGCGAGCGCCGCCGGAGCGTCGGGGTGTGCGCCGGCGAGAAGCTTCGGCTCGGAGCCAACCGTGTGTGACCGCTGGCAGTCAAGTGAACAACCACAGGGGTGAGGTGTTGCTGCCGCATTGTGATGCGGAACGGACCGACCTGGCCACGAGACCCGCACCCAGCAAGGCGAATTGAGTGGTCGTCAACGCATCCGGAAGGCACGCTCGGTTGGCCCTGTGCCGCACCGGGCGGAGGGGCAGGACGCCCGCCGGCTCCCGCGTGTCCGCCTCCGGGTGCGCTGTGCGGCCCTCCGGCGGGCCGGTCGGCCGGTCCCTGGGCAGGGCGAGCACGAGCGGGTCGTCGTCGGTGTACCCAGCGGTGTCCCTGTCCGTGGGCTGCGGCGCGCAAGCGCCGGGGCCGGGTACGCCCGCTCCTGCGCGGATCGCCCCGGCCCCGTCGCCGCATCCGGCCGGCGGAGGTCACGTCAGCCGTGCGGCCCTGCCTCAGGCGGGCTCTCCCGCCGCGGCCGGCGGCAGCGACTCCGCGGCGGACCGCGTCTCCTCGCGCCGCCGTCGGCGGCTGCGGCGCGGCTCCTGGTCCGGGAGCCAGCCGAAGGCGAGGCAACTGCCCACGACGCCGAGGAGCAGCCCGACGAGGAAGCCGCCGAGGTTCGAGGTGAGCCAGGTGCCCAGGGAGAGCAGCACACCGATGATCGAGTAGAAGAGGCGCTGGGACGGGTTGAACAGGATCAGCAGCCCGATCAGCACCATCAGGGTCGGCAGGAGGTAACCGGCCAGCCCTTGCATACCGATGTGCAGGATGACCGGCAGGGGTGCCTTCATGGTCACGAGGATCTCCGCGCCGCCCAGGGCGAGCAGCAGCCCGCCCGGGAAGGGGCGGCGCCCTCTCCACCGCCGGAAGCGGTTCACTGCGGGCAACCCTTGCCGCCGAACCTCATGTGCAGGTCGGGCAGCTTGAAAACGGCCGCGGTGGCGGCGTAGTTGTGCTGGTACAGGTCGGTGATGACGACCTTGTCCGCCTGCTGGCCGTAGACGCCCGGCAGGCCGCGGGTGTCGACCTTGTCGAACGTGCTGGCGTCGCGGCCGATCTCGATGTTGTTGAACGCGGCGTTGCCGGTGATCTCGTCGGAGTCGATGGCCAGGTTCTCCACCCCCACCTTGGTGCCCTTGTCGCCGGCGGTGAGGACGAGCTGGATACCGCCGAGGTCGACGCTCTGGCAGAGGTTGGTGAGCTTGCCCGACTTCACCACCGAGGTGACGACCAGGACCTGACCGCCGGTGTCGCCCTGGTTGGGGCTGTCCTCGATCATGTGGTCCAGCGAGCCGAACTGCGCGAAGCCCTCGCCTTCGAGCTTGTCGGCGGTGACCACGAACGGCATTCCGGAGATCGCGAACTGCACGCCCAGCGCTCCCTGGGCGGTGAGGACCGCGAGTCCGGCGGCGACGAGCGTCGCGGGCACCGCCATCACGGCGGCGCGGCGCAGCCGGACCCGGCCGCGTCTTTCTGCTGAACCGCTTTCCGTGTTCTCGGGGATGTTGTCGGCGGACGGCGAGACGTCCGGGGACGAGGCCATGTCTGCTCCCAGGGGCATAGTCATGCGATGTGGGCTTCAGCGGCACGTTGTCCTGGCGCGGACAGCGACTGTCGCGCACGCCTCCTCGCGACTCCCGGAAATCGCAAGGGCTTTCTCGTTACGCGGCAGTAGCCAACGAGGAAGTTACCGATGGTTACACCGGGGGGTCAAGGCGGATGTGGAAAAAGGGTGTTCGATGTGTGCCGCCTGTGATCCATTGGGCCGACCGGTCGGAGGGGAGTCCCCCGGAGCGCTTCGCCGACCGGCTCCCGGCCCCCTTCGCGCAAAGCCCCCCGCGGCCACCAACTTGCTTACGGGTCCTTGACGCTGACGGATCCTCAGGTTTACAACTCTCGTTACTCAGCCCGGATCCGTGGCGCCGGATCCGTCGCGCGGTGAGCGTTCACCGCGCTCCCGGACCGGGTCCGGCCGTCGGCCACCGGCGGCCGGACCTCCCGCCAGTACGGGTACACCTGCCCGGGCATCCAGCACGGGCCGACGCGTGCCCCGCTTCCGATCCCTCCACGGCGCCGCCCACGACCGCTTCCCCCTGCCGGTCGTGTTCGACGCCCCTTGCGCTGCCGGCCCGTCGCGTACGGAGAAGGCGTCACGGGCCGGCACCGGTGGACGCCGATCGCGTCTCGCTGCTCCCCACGTTCCACGACCCATCGCTCGGTCGACCCCTCACGCTTCACCAACTCCCCCGCACCAACCCCCACTTCAGGAAAGAGGCACCCGCATGCGCATCCGCTTTCTCGTCGCCGCCGCCGGTACCGTCGCGGCCCTCTCGCTGACGGCGGTCGCCCCCGCCTCGGCGGCCGACCCCGCGGTCCTGACCACCGCCAACGGCGACGTCGCCGTCGGGGACGTCCTCGTCGCCTCCCTGGCCCAGGGCACCTCCGCCACGTTCTACTCCAGCGCCACCGGCACCAGCGGTGTCTCGTGCGCGTCGTCCAGCTTCACCGCCACCGTCACCGCCAACCCCACCGCGCCCGGCACCGCCACCGAGTCGCTCACCGGCCAGACCTTCACCAACTGCACCTCGAACGTCCTGGGTGTGCTCGGCGTCACCAGCATCACGGTCAACAACCTCCCCTACACCGCGGCGGTCACCTCCGGTGGCGCCCTCACCGTCTCGCCGCCCGCCGGCTCCAACATCCGCACGACAGTGGTCCTGCGCACCCTGCTGGGCAGCGTCAACTGCGTCTACGAGGGACCCGCTCTGACCGGCACGGCGAGCAACGCCGACAACAGCATCGCCTTCTCCGGCCAGCCGTTCACCAAGCTGTCCGGCTCGTCGCTCTGCTTCGCCAACGCCTTCTTCTCCGCCAAGTACGCACCGGTGACCTCCGGCGGATCCCCGGTCATCGTCAACTAGCCCTTACGGCTCTCGAGCCGAAGGGGGCACGCAGGGGTCAGCGCCGCCGCAGGCGCAGTACCAGGGCGGCGCCGCCGGTGAGCACCAGCACCGCCGCGGCGCCGCCCGCCACGAGCGGCGCGGACGACTTCGAACCGGCCCCGGTGGCCTTCGCCACCGGGGTGCTCGCCGTGCCCGCGGCCCGGGCCGGCGGGCTCCCCGCGCCCACGTCGGCCCCCGCCGAGGCGACGGCCGCCGTCGAGGCGGCCGTACCCGACGGGCTGGCCGAGGGCCGCTCACGCGTCCCACCCGCCGCGGACGCCGAGGCGGCCGGCGAAGGGGCGGCCGACGACGGCGCCGCCTCCGGGAACACCACGTCGGAGCACGAGTAGTAGGTGTCCGGCGTGCTGCTGTTCTGCCAGATCGTGTACAGCACCTGACGGCCCGTCCGGTCGGTGGGCAGCTTCGCGGTGATGCGGTAGGCGCCGTCCGTCAGTGCCGGGTCCCTGACCTCGGCGAACGGCCGCGCCGGCAGATCGGACCAGGTCAGAGGCCGCGACGGGTCGTATCCCCGCTTCGTCAGGTACAGCCTGAACGTGCCGTTGTGCGGGATCGTCGAAACGTACGACATCCGCAGGGTCCCGCCCGGCGTCAGCCGGGTCGACGGCCAGTCGGCGCGGGCCAGGTCGAGGCCGCGGTAGGCGGGCAGACCGCCGCTGCACAACTGCCCGTCGGGGATCGTCTGCCGGTCGCGGCCGTTCACGTTCGCGACCCGCAGGTTGTCCCAGGCGGTGAAGGGACCGCCGTTGGCCGCCACGGCCGCCCGGCAGGCCGCGGACCTCGCCGGAGCTCCGCCGTCGGGGGAGCAGCCGTGGACGCGGCTGTCCGGATCGATGGGCGCGCCGTGCGCCAGCGCGGGTCCCGCCGCCCACAGTCCCAGGAGCGGGCTGAGGGCGATGGTCGCGGTGGCCGTCAGGGCGGCGGTGCGGACTGCGGTGGTGCGGGGCATCGGGGACGTCTCCTCGGCCGGCGCGGAACGGTCTCCCGGCAGTACGCAGGACCGGCCCGGCGCGTTCAGTACACCCCGCACCGGACGTCACGGGAGCAAATCGGGGCACTTGCTGTCGAGTCCGCGCCGGCAAGGGTGTGTTTCCGGCCGGGATCGAGGGCCGATCGAGGGTTTCCCCTGTATCCGAATGACTGTTCCTTTGCCTATCGTTCCACCACAGCTGACCCACAGGTAACCCCTCCGGGGTCGGCATCGCGCCTGGCCGGCCACTGCGTTGCTCCTCGATTCACCCCCCGCCGCTTCGATGACGAAGCGAATCGACCGCTGCTCCGCCCTGCCCGGAGTCGGCCACGAAAGGCACGCCCTTGCGCACCTCACCCGCCGTCAGACGGAAGCTGATATCCGCCGCCGCGGTCTCCGCGGCCCTCCTCACCGCTGCCTCGACCGCCTCGGTGGCCGTCGCCCAGGACGGCGCGCCCCAGGCCGCCGCCGTCCCGGCCGCCCAGACCGAGGCCGCCCCCGGCACCCCGGCCGAGCGCCTCATCGTCGGCTACAGGTCCGGGGCCACCGAGGCCACGTCGAACACGGCCGCCGAGGCCGACGCCACCGCCAAGGGCAAGGCGGCCGGCGAGAACCTCGACTTCCAGCGCCGCCTCGGCACCGGCGCCGCCCTGGTCGACCTGGGCGAGGACCTCACCAAGGCGGACGTCGCCGACGTCGTCGCCCGGTACCAGGCCGACCCGCAGGTCGCCTACGTCGTCCCGGACCGCCTGAACACGCCGAAGGCCGACCCGAACGACACCGAGTACGCCAAGCAGTGGGACCTGTTCGAGGCCACCGCCGGCATGAACGTGCCCGGCGCCTGGAACACCACGACCGGCACCGGCGTCACCGTCGCCGTCATCGACACCGGTTACGTCGCCCACTCCGACCTCGCCGCGAACATCGTCGGCGGCTACGACTTCATCGCCGACACCGCCGTCGCGGTCGACGGCAACGGCCGTGACAGCAACCCGGCCGACCCGGGCGACTGGTACAACGCCAACGAGTGCGGCGCCGGCATCCCGGCCTCCAACTCCTCCTGGCACGGCACCCATGTGGCCGGCACCATCGCCGCCGTCACCAACAACAGCAAGGGTGTCGCGGGCATCGCCTACGGCGCGAAGATCTCCCCGGTCCGCGTCCTCGGCAAGTGCGGCGGCTACGACTCCGACATCATCGACGCCATCACCTGGGCGTCCGGCGGCACCGTCTCCGGCGTGCCCGCCAACTCCAACGTCGCCAAGGTCATCAACATGAGCCTCGGCGGCGACGGCGCCTGCACCTCGGCGACCCAGAGCGCGATCAACGCGGCCGTGAACCGCGGCACCACCGTCGTCGTGGCCGCCGGCAACGAGAACGACAACGTCGCGAACCACTCGCCGGGCAACTGCAGCAACGTCATCTCTGTCGCCGCGACCAACCGCACCGGCGCGAAGGCGTCCTACTCCAACTACGGCTCCCTCGTGGACATCTCGGCGCCCGGCGGCCAGACCAGCACCGGCACCGCGAACGGCATCCTCTCCACGCTGAACTCCGGCACCAGGACGCCGTCCACCGAGAACTACGCCTACTACCAGGGCACCAGCATGGCCACCCCGCACATCGCGGGTCTGGCGGCGCTGATGAAGTCGGCGAACTCCGCGCTGACCCCGGCGCAGATCGAGTCGGCCATCAAGGCCAACGCCCGTGCCCTGCCCGGAGCCTGCTCCGGCGGCTGCGGCGCGGGTCTGGCGGACGCGACCAGGACGGTGCAGGCGGTGAGCGGCTCCGGCGGCTCCACGGGGGGCACCACCTTCACCAGCACCACCGCGGTCTCCATCCCGGACAACGGCTCCGCCGTCGAGTCCTCCATCGCGGTGACCGGCCGCACCGGCAACGCGCCCTCCGCCCTCCAGGTCGGCGTGGACATCACCCACACCTACCGCGGTGACCTGGTGATCGACCTGGTGGCGCCGGACGGTTCGACCTACCGTCTGAAGGCCTCCAGCAGCTCGGACTCGGCGGACAACGTCATCACCACCTACACGGTGAACGCCTCGGCCGAGGTCGCCAACGGCACCTGGAAGCTGCGCGTCCAGGACGTGGCCGCGCAGGACACGGGCCGGCTCAACAGCTGGAAGCTGACCTTCTAGTCGTCGCCGCCGTACGAACGGGCGGGCCGGCCGGTGTGGATGGACACCGGCCGGCCCGCCTCGTGCGTCCAACGAGGCCGCGCGGGACGGACACCGGCCGGCCCGCCTCGCGTCGTTCTAGGAGGCCGCGCGCTCCAGCGATGCCAGCACCCGCTCGCCCCGGTCGGCCCGGGCGTCGAGGGCGGGCAGCAGACCGGGGACCGCGATGCTCGGCAGGATGTGCGCCCACATGACCGACAGCCGCTCGGCGAGGTCCGCGCGGTCGGTCAGCGCCCGCGACATCAGCTGGATCCCGGTGAAGGCCCCGACCAGCAGCTCCACCGTCTGCCGCGGCTTCACCGTCGGCAGCAACTCGCCGCGCTCTCGGGCCAGTTCCAGCAGCCCGTTCAGCCGCTGCGCCCACTGCCGGAACGGCTCGCCGTGGTCGACACCGGACGGCGTCTCCTGGTCCACCGCGAGCCGCACACTGCCCCGCAACAGCGCGTTGCCCAGCAGGCGCTGACCCACCACGAACGTCATGTCGACGATCTCCTGCAGCTTGCACGGCTGCGGTGGAACCGCGCCGAACGGCACCTGCTCGTCGAGCACCGCCTGGGCGAGGGACTCCTTCGACGGGAAGTGGAAGTACAGGGCGCCCTTGGTGACTTCGGCGCGCTCCAGGACCATGGCGATGGTGGTGGACGTGTAGCCGTGCTCGTCGAAGACCGCGCCGGCCGCCTCCAGGATCGCCCTGCGCGTCCTGATCGCGCGCTCCTGTTTCGCCATAAGAGCCCCTTCACGGCGCCGAGTCGGCCGATCCCCGCGATCGTCAGGCGGGTTGGACCCGATCATAGGATGCCGTCGACTGATCTCATTGAAAACAAACCGGTCGCCTCGTACTCTAACGCTCACCGGAGCGGGCGGTTCGCCGTCTGCCGTGGCCTTCGGGCGACCGTAGGGAGAGACATGACTCGACCGCGGCAGCTTGCCGATGCTCCGACCCTGACGGCAACCGTGCCACGCCAACTCGTCCACCGTGCCGCCGTCGCCGAGACGCTCCTCACCGGCTGGCGGCGCACCGGGAACGACCGCTTCTCGGTCTCCGCCCAGTGGCCCCGGGCGCACGGGTTACACGTGTCGCCGGACTGGTCCGCCTATGACCCCCTGCTCGTCGTCGAGACGATCCGCCAGAGCGGCACGCTGATCACCCACGCGGAGTACGACGTACCGCTGGACCACCAGTTCGTGCTGCAGGAGTTCCAGGTCAGCACGGCCGCGGGGCGGCTGGACGTGGGTCCGCTGCCGGCCGAGCCGGAGGTACGGCTCGTCTTCACCGACGTCCAGTACCGCGGTCCTCGCCCCGCCGCCGCGCGCTACACGGCGCACGTCCTGCGCGAGGGCGAGCGCGTGGCGACCGCGGACGTCGCCTTCACCTGCGTCAGCGGACCCGTGTACCGCAGGCTCCGCGGCGGTCGCGCCCCGGACACCGTGACCGCCATACCCGTCCCGCCCGGCCTGCCCCCCGGTGACGTCGGCCGCGCCCTGCCCTCCGACGTGGTCCTCGCCGCCACCGACCGCCCCGCTCGCTGGCAGTTGAGAGTAGATACCGCACACCCCGTTTTCTTCGACCATCCACTGGACCACGTGCCCGGGATGCTCCTGCTGGAGGCCGCCCGCCAGGCGGCACGGCTGACAACCGGCGGCCGACGCAGGCCTGTTGCGTACCACGCGCACTTCCACCGGTACGCAGAACTGGACGAACCCGTCTGGATCGAGGCGAAGGGAGAGCACGGCGCCGACGTGCAAGTCGCCGGAGGACAAGGGGAGTCCACTGTCTTCGAGTGCCTCGTCCGGACCGCCTGACGGTGAGCTATTGTGTACGGGGGGTAAGAAACAAACGGCACGACCCGTTCTTTACCGGCCCGGGAGAGTCCAGTCGATGGCGAGGCAGTTACGCGCCGAACAGACCCGCGCGACGATCATCACGGCTGCGGCCGACCTGTTCGACCGGCACGGCTACGAGTCGACCAGCCTCAGTGACATCGTCGAGCACGCCCACGTCACCAAGGGCGCCCTCTACTTCCACTTCGCGGCCAAGGAAGACCTGGCCCACGCGATCATGGAGTTGCAGTCCCAGGCCTCGCGCCGCGTCGCCGGCGAGATCGACGACCGGGGCTATCCCTCCCTCGAAGCCCTGATGCGCCTCACCTTCGGCATCACCCGGCTGTCGGTGGAGGGGCCCATCGCCCGCGCCGGCCTGCGGCTCGCCACCGGCGGGGTCCCGGTCCGGCCGCCCGTACCGCACCCGTTCACCGAGTGGCTGGACCTGGTGTCCCGGCGGCTGGTGGGCGCGGTCAAGGAGGCCGACATCCATCCGGACGTCGACGTGGACGCGGTCGCGCACTCCCTGGTCTGCTTCTTCGTCGGCACCCGTGTGGTCGGCCGCTCCCGCGAACCGAACGGGCGCCTCCCGCGCCGTATGGCCGAGATGTGGCGCGTCCTGATCCGCGGACTCGTCCCGGTACCGCGCCGGCCGCGCTACCTGAGCCTCGCGGCCCGGCTGGAACGGGAGATCATGGCGGCGGTGTGAGGCGGCGACCACCAGGGCGCTCCCCCCTGGGCCGGCGTGAGCGGGGGCCGACGCCGGGGCCCTGTGCGCCGGGGGCGTCGTACGCCCTCGCGCTACCGTGAGCCGCATGCCCGACACCCCCGCCCCGCCCGTGATCCTCGGCGACCGGCCCGGCTCCTTCCCGCACGGTGTCCTCACCGAACGGCACCCCGCGATCATCCGGCAGGTACGCGACGCCTTCCCGTACGGCCCCGACATCCACCGCGCCCTGGACGCGCTGCTGGAAAGCTGCACCGAGGGCGTGATCGAACCGCTGCCCGCCGGCGCCCACGACCGGGACCGGTGGCAGGCCTGGGGGATGGACGCGTACGCGGGCCGGTCCTGGTTCGAGGTGCCCTGGCTGTGGTCGGAGAGCTGGTTCTACCGCCGGCTCCTGCACGCCGTCGGCTACTTCGGCCCCGGACCCTGGCAGGGCATCGACCCCTTCCGCCCCTTCAAGCTCGCCGAACTCGACGCCCCCGAGACCGACGGGGAACTCGCCGCCCTCGACGGCCTCGCCTCCCGCCCCGCCGAGCAGCAGGCCCACGCCCTGCTGCACGGATCCTTGTGGGGCAACCGGGCGGACCTCGGCTTCCGGCTGTCCGACGCCGGGGCGGAGGACCGGGACGCCGCGCCCGGACTGGTCGCCGACGACAGCGACGCCCTCCGCTCGCTGCTGCCGGCCTCCGCGGGCGCCACCGGCACCCTGTGCGTGGTCGCCGACAACGCGGGCCGCGAACTGATCCCCGACCTCCTCCTCGCCGCCCATCTCCTGGCGCACGGCCGGATCGGCCGGGTCGTCCTGCACGTCAAGCCGTACCCGTACTACGTCTCCGACGCCACGACGGCCGACGTCGTCGACGCGCTGCGCCGGCTGACGGCCGCGCCCGGCGAGGCCGCCGGGTACGGCCGCCACCTGTGGTCGGCGATGGCGGACGGCACCCTCACCGTCCGTGCCCACCCCTTCGCCGCCGCCCCGCTCCCGTACGCGGAGATGCCGGACGACCTGCGCGCGGAGTTCGGCTCGGCCACGCTCACGATCGTGAAGGGCGACCTCAACTACCGCCGTCTCGTGGGAGACCGGCTCTGGCCGCCGACGACGCCCTTCGCGGACGTCACCGCGTACTTCCCCGGCCCGGTCGCCGCCCTGCGCACCCTGAAGTCCGACGTGATCACCGGCCTGTCCGCGGACACCGAGGCCGCGCTGGTGGCCGCCGAGGGGCAGCGGTGGCGCACGGGCGGCACGCACGCACTGATCCAGGTGCGGACGTGACGCAGTTTCAGTCGATCTGGACATAGAGCGACTTGATGCCGTTGATGAAGTTCGACACCAGCCGCCGGGGCGCCCCCGCGGTCCGCAGCACGGGCAGCACCCTCAGCACCTCCCGGTAGAGCACCCGCAGCTGGAGCCGGGCGAAGTGGGCGCCCAGGCAGACGTGCGGCCCGTCCCCGAAGGACACGTGCGGGTTCGGCCCGCGGGACAGCTCCAGCCGGTCCGGGTCGGTGAAGGCCCGCTCGTCCCGGTTGGCGGCGGCGTGGAAGACGACCACCTTCTCCCCGGCCCGGATCCGCCGCCCGGCCAGCTCGGTGTCCCGGGCGGCGGTACGGCGGAAGGTGAGCACGGGCGGGTGCCAGCGCAGCAACTCGTCGACGGCCGAGTCCACGTCGACCCGCCCGGCGCGCAGCCTGCCGTACTCCGCCGGGTGCTCCGCCAGCGCCAGCAGACCGCCCGGCGCCGCGCTGCGCACCGTGTCGTTCCCGGCGACGGTGAGCAGGAAGAAGAACATCTCCAGCTCGGCGTCGGCGAGTTCGGCGTCGTGGGCGAGTGCGGTCATGACGTCGTCGGCGGGATGCCGCCGCTTGTGTGCGGCGAGCTGCTGGGCGTACGCGAACATGTCCCGCAGGGCTGCGGGCGACCGCGGGTTCACCGGACGCCCCGCCGCGTCGCGTACGCCGGGACCGGCCTCGTCCGGGTCCTGGTAGCCGATGACGCGCCGCGTCCAGTGCAGCAGCAGCCCCCGGTCGGCCCCGGGCACACCCAGCAGGTCCGCGAGGTTCAGCAGGGCGTAGTCGTCGGTGACCGCGTCCACCAGGTCGACGGTGCCGTCCCCCGCGCGCGCCCGCTCGAGGGCGCCGGCGCACAGCGCGCGGGCCCGCTCGGCGACGACGAGGGTGAAACGGTCCACCCGGCCCGGGGTGAAGGCCCGGCTCACCAGCCGACGCAGCCGGCCGTGGCCCGGCGGGTCCTGGTTGAGCATCATGCGACGGATGAACGGCAGGTCGTCCGGGTCCGGGTCACGGATCTGCGTGGCCCCGAGGAACGACGAGTACGTCGCCGAGTCCTTCAGCACCCGCACGACGTCCGCGTGCCGGGTCACCGCCCAGAACCCCGGGCCGGCGGGCCAGCCCAGCACCTCCGGCTCCGCCTGCCAGGCCACCGGGTGGTGATCGCGCAGGACCCGGTAGGCGCCGTACGGCACGCCGGTGGCGTACCGGCGGGGGTCGAAGACGTCGGGGACGGGCGGCGCCGCGCTCACGGTCACACCGGCCCGCCCTCGCCGTCGGCCCTGAGGAAGTCCTCCACCACCGCGATCAGTTCCAGCGGCGTCTCGTCCATCGCGTAGTGTCCGGCGGCCGTCAGCTCGTACAGCTCGGCGCGCGGGTACCAGCGCAGCCAGGTCTCCCGCATCAGAGCGGCCGACAGCGCCGGATCCAGGGCGCCGGTCACGGCCAGCGCGGGCGCCGTCGCCCCCTCCGCGCGGCCGTGGAAGTCCTCACCGGCCCAGGAGTCCAGCCAGGCGCGGAACGCCTTCGGGTCGCTGACCTCCAGGGAGCGGGCGACCATCCGGTCCAGCCAGGCGGCCGGGCGTCGTCCGCCCGTCGTGACGTCGAGGATGGCGCGCCGGTTCTCCGGCTTGTGCGCCGCGTCCGCGAACAGCTCCCACTGGTCCGGCGGCAGCGCCAGCCCCGACGCGGGCACCGGGGAGACGCCGACCAGCCGGCGCAGCCGGTGCGGGGCCCGCACGAGCAGCCGCTGCCCGATCGCGCCGCCCATCGAGTGCCCGACGACCGAGAACCGTTCCCAGCCCAGCCGGTCGGCCAGCGCGACGAGGTCCCCCGCGGCCTCCGCCGTGGTGAACTCGCCGTCGGCGTCACGGGCCGCGCCGTAGCCGCGCAGGTCGACGAATGCGTACTGGAAGGCCGTACGGTCGAGGTCGGGCAGGACCGGCGCGTACGCGGAACGGTCGGCGAACCAGCCGTGCACCGCGAACACCTTGTGGGCGCCGTCGCCGTGCAGCTCATGAGGGAGCACGAAGGAGGTCATGCGACCACGGTGGCCGGTGACGCGAGGCCCGGCAAGGGTGCGTCAGCCGCTCGGCACGCCGTGCGGCCGCCGAATCCCCGCCGGTTCACGCGATGGTGTGATCATGTGCCGCCCCGCGGATGGCCGTCGGGTACCGGGGGTAGGGCCCGGCCATGACGCAGCCGTTCGAACTCCCGCACTTCTACATGCCGTATCCCGCGCGGCTGAACCCGCACCTCGACGAGGCCCGTGCCCACTCGACGGCGTGGGCGCGCGAGATGGGGATGCTGGAGGGATCCGGGATCTGGGAGCAGGCCGACCTGGAGGCGCACGACTACGGCCTGCTCTGCGCCTACACCCACCCCGACTGCGACGGCCCCACCCTGTCGCTGATCACCGACTGGTACGTGTGGGTGTTCTTCTTCGACGACCACTTCCTCGACATGTTCAAACGCACCCCGGACCGCGCCGCCGGCAAGGCCCACCTGGACCGGCTGCCGCTGTTCATGCCGCTGGAGACGTCGACTCCCGTGCCCGAGCCGCGCAACCCCGTCGAGGCGGGCCTCGCCGACCTGTGGGCGCGTACCGTGCCGGCGATGTCGGAGGACTGGCGCCGCCGGTTCGCCGTCGCCACCGAGCACCTGCTCAACGAGTCGATGTGGGAGCTGTCCAACATCAACGAGGGGCGGATCGCCAACCCCGTCGAGTACATCGAGATGCGCCGCAAGGTGGGCGGCGCCCCCTGGTCGGCCGGGCTCGTGGAGTACGCGACCGCCGAAGTCCCCGCCGCCGTCGCCGGGTCGAGGCCGCTCAGGGTGCTGATGGAGACCTTCTCCGACGCCGTCCACCTGCGCAACGACCTCTTCTCCTACCAGCGGGAGGTCGAGGACGAGGGCGAGAACAGCAACGGCGTGCTCGTCCTCGAGAAGTTCTTCGGCTGCACCACGCAGGAAGCCGCCGACGCCGTCAACGACATCCTCACCTCCCGCCTCCACCAGTTCGAGCACACCGCCCTCACCGAAGTGCCCGCGCTGGCCCTGGAGAAGGGCCTCAGGCCCGACGAGGTCGTCGCGGTCGCCGCCTACACCAAGGGACTTCAGGACTGGCAGTCCGGCGGCCACGAGTGGCACATGCGCTCCAGCCGCTACATGAACGAGGGCGCCACCACCACGTCCCCCTGGCGGGCACCGACCGGCCCGGGGTGTTCCGCCGTCGACGTCGGCGCGCTGCTGGCGTCGGCCGCCGCCACGGGGGCGACCGCCGCGCCGTTCGGGCGGCAGGGAAGGCTGCGCCCCTACACACACGTGCCGTACCGGAAGGTCGGCCCCTCCTTGCTGCCCGACTTCCACATGCCCTTCCAGGTGGAGCTGAGCCCGCACCTCGACCGTGCCCGGCGCCACCTCGTCGAGTGGACCCGTCGCACGGGCATGCTGGCGGAGGGCGTGTGGGACGAGGACAAGCTCGCCTCGTGCGACCTCGCGCTCTGCTCGGCCGGCCTCGACCCGGACGCCACCCCCGACGCCCTCGACCTCAGTGCCGCCTGGCTCGCCTTCGGCACCTACGGCGACGACTACTACCCGCTCGTCTACGGCCACCGCCGGGACCTGGCCGCCGCCCGGCTGACCACGGCCCGGCTGTCGTCGTGCATGCCCGTCGACGGCGAGGAGGCGACCGTCGTCCCCGCCAACGCGATGGAACGCGCGCTGACGGATCTGTGGGCGCGCACCACGGCGGAGATGACCACCGAGCAGAAACGCACGCTCAGGGACGCGGTCGACACCATGACCGAGAGCTGGGTGTGGGAACTGTCCAACCAGCTCCAGAACCGCATCCCCGACCCGGTCGACTACCTGGAGATGCGGCGCGCCACCTTCGGCTCCGACCTCACCCTGAGCCTGTGCCGCATGGGCCACGGCCCCGCCGTCCCGCCGGACCTCTACCGCAGCGGCCCCGTCCGCTCCCTGGAGAACGCCGCCATCGACTACGCCTGCCTGATCAACGACGTCTTCTCGTACCAGAAGGAGATCGAGTACGAGGGCGAGATCCACAACGCGGTCCTCGTCGTACAGAACTTCTTCGGCTGCGACTACCCGACCGCGCTCGGCATCGTCCACGACCTGATGACCCAGCGCATGCAGCAGTTCGAGCACGTCGTCGCCCACGAACTGCCAGTGCTCTACGACGACTTCGACCTGTCGGCCGAAGGCCGCGAGGCCATGGGCGGATACGTCGCCGACCTGCGGAACTGGCTGGCGGGCATCCTCAACTGGCACCGCGAGGTCGACCGCTACAAGCCCGGCTACCTGGCCCGCCGCGCCCACGGGTTCCTCCCGGACCGGCCGCCGGGGCCCCTGACGGTGCCGGGGGGCACGGTGGCGCCGGGGGTCCCTGCAGGGCCCGCTGTCACGGTGGCGCCGGGGGTCCCTGCGGGGCCGGGGGTCCTGACGGTGCCGAGTGTCCCCGCGGGGCCGGGGGTCCCTGCCCCGCGGGTCGGCTGACGTCTCAGACGAGCTGCGCCGAGCGGCGTGCGGCGTGCTCGACGGCGGCTCGCGCCAGCCCCCGCACCATCGGGTGCGGGCGCGAGCCGTCGCCGTACAGCTCCGGCTGGAAGAGGGAGGCCAGGAAGAAGGGGTGGCCGGGGAGTTCCGTCATCCGCACCCCGCCCGCCGCGTCGCGCCCGGAGAACCGCAGGCCGTGGGCGCGCAGGGTGTCCAGGTGACGGGACGGGCCGTAGTGGCAGGAGTAGCGCTCCACCGTGCGCTCCGCGCCGAACAGGGAGTGGGCGAGCGAGCCCGGCTCCAGCAGGACGGTGTCCTCGTGGCCGGCCAGGGAACAGGCCAGGGGTTCGATGAGGAAGTCGTCGGCGTCGGGGTCGTTCTCGGCGTGCGCCACGTGCGTGAGCCCGCACGCGTTCCGGGCGAACTCCAGCAGGGCGTGCTGGAAGCCGCCGCAGGTGCCGAGGAAGGGGATGCCCTCCTCGCGGGCGGTGCGGATCGCGTTCAGCACGCCGGCCTCGCTCCGGTACGGGCTGCCGGGCAGCACCCACACCGCGTCGAAGCCCTGTACGGCGTCCTCGGCCTCGGCGTCCCGCGAGGGGATCCAGTAGGCGTCGAGGACCAGCCGGTCCCGGGTGGCCAGGGCCTCCATGAGGAGCGGGACGCGGCTGTGCGAGACGACGTTGGGGGAACGGTCGCCGACGAGGGCGACCTTGGCGATCTGAGCTGCGCTGTCGGTCATGCCCTCATCCTCGGAGCGGGCCGTGCTTCACGTCCAACGATGATTTCTGCACCCTCGATCAGCAGAACTGATGCGGCCTGGGACGCTGGGAGCATGGACCCGCATCTCCTGCGCACCTACGTCACCGTGGCCCGTCGCGCCTCCTTCTCCGAAGCCGCGCGCGAGCTCGGCTACACCCAGTCGGCCGTGTCCCAGCACATCGCCGCACTCGAACAGGATTTGGGCACGCCGCTGCTCACCCGCCGCCCCGTCGCCCCCACGGCGGCCGGCGAGCGCCTCCTCGAACACGCGGGGCCGCTGCTGCTGCGCCTGCAGGCGGCCCGTGCGGACGTCGCCCGGATGGCCGCCGCGCCCGCGTACGGCCTGACGCTCGCCACCTCGCCGACCGCACTCACCCCCGCGGCCCTCGCCGCCCTTCCGCCCGCCGGGGTGACCGTGCGCGTCCTCGCCCGCGACGCGGTGCCGGCCGCCGTCGCCGCGGGCACCGCCGACCTGGGCCTCGTCGACGGGCTGGCCGCGCCCAATGACCCGCTCCGTCTTCCCGACGTCGCGCCGTTGACCACGTACGGCGTCGGCGAGGAAGCGGTCCATGTCGTGCTGCCCGCACGCCACCCCCTCGCCCGGCGCGCGGGGCTGCGCCTCGGCGACCTCGCCGACGCCCGCTGGATCGACGCCCCCGACACGGGCCTGCCCGTGCCCCACCTGCGTGCCGCCAACGGCGGGCACGGCTTCCGGCCGGCCCTGCGCTACGACGGCACCGACGTCCGCGTGCTGACCGCCCTCGCCGCCGCGGGGCACGGTCTGACCCTCCTGCCCCGCTCTGTGTCGACCGACGTTCCGGGAGCGGTCGCCGTCCCCCTCATCGAGCCGCGGGTCGTCCATCGGGTGGAACTCGTCCACGTGGGGGCGCCGAGCGGGGCGGCGGGGGTGTTGGTGGGGGCGCTGTCGGTGCGGGGGTGAAGGTGGTGGGCTCGTGGGGGCGGTGGGCGGTGGGTGGTGGGCGGGGTGCGCTTCGCGGCGGTGGGTGGGCTTGCGCGTGGCGGTGGTGGGTGGGTTTGCGCGTGGCGGCGGTGGCTGGGCGCGCTTCGCCCCGGTGGGTGGGTCGGGGTCGTGGCGGTGCGGCGATCCCGTCGCCGGTTGGGCGTACGGCCGCTTGCCGGAATTGGTTGCCCTTGGCCGTGCGGCGCTACGCGACGGGCTGCGCCGCACCGCCACGACCCACTCCCCGCCGCGGGCGGCTGCCGGAGCGTTTCGGCTGCGCCGCAGAGCCATGGCCGCTCCGGTGCGTTGGCGGGTGCGGGAGCGTGCCGGGTGGCTGCGGCGCCGTGGTTCGCTCCGTGCGTGGCGGGTGAGGGTGCGTCCGGGCTGTGCCGCGTTGGCGTGGTTCGTTTCGGTGGGGGTGGGGCGCGCGTACCGTCTCTGACCCATTGTCAGTCTCACTCGTTCGTGGCTCGTGGTGCGCCGGTGTGCCGGGTAGGGCACCAGCCGGAGGCGATCCATGGAACAGACTGCGTTGCGTCCCAAGCCCCTGCCCGGTCAGGAGGCCGGCGTTGGTCGGGCCGGCGGCCCTGCCCGGCGCCCGCACGCCGCCCGCCGGCGCGGCCGTCGGCTGACGACCCTGCTGTTCGGCCTGTTCGTCGGCACCGTCCTGGTCCTGGCCGGCGTCGGGATCGGCACCGTGGGGGCGACCGTGATCGGCATGAGCCGCCTCGCCGAGCTGCAACGGCAGGCCGGAGCGGCGGCTGCGGCCCGCCCGAGCCCGTCCGCGCCGGCCCCGCCCGCGGCGGGGGACTCCGCCGGCGCCACCCTGGGGGTCGAGGCCGTGGACGCGGACAAGGCCGGCGCCAAGATCGTCGCCGTCCACGTTCCCGGGCCCGGCTACTCGGCCGGCCTGGTACGGGGTGACGTCCTGCTGATGTTCGGCCGTACCCGGGTCGACTCGGCGACGGATCTCGCGCGGGCGGTCGACAGGGCCCGGCCGGGCCGGGAGGTGGTGCTGACCGTGCGGCACCGCGGGGGCGGGTACCAGCAGTTGGTGGTCGTGCCCGGAGTCGTCACCTGATCGTGATGGTCAGACGGCCACCCGGAAGTGGCTCGTGAGCCGCCGTTCGTCGTCCAGCACGTGGAAGGCCAGGCCTACCGGGGCCTCCCGGTCGGCCACCTGCTCGCCCTCCCAGGGCAGCCGCAGGGTCCACGTCACCCCCGGCCCGACCACCAGCGGCCGCCCGGCGAAGCCGGTCGCCGCCGGTGAGTGGGCGTGGCCCGTGATGATCCCCGCGATCTCCGGCCGGCGCTGCAGGAGGGCGGCCAGCCGGCCCGGATCGCGCAGCCGGTACGAGTCGGGAAGCGGGTGGTGCAGGGTCACCGGCGGGTGGTGGAGGGCGAGCAGCGCGGGCACCTCCCCGTCCAGTTCGTCGAGGGTCTCCTCGATCCAGCCGTACGTGTCGTCCGTCAGCTCACCGGCGTCCTCGCCGGGGATGCTGGAGTCGCACATCAGCACCGCGCCGCCGTCGAAGACCTGGACGCTGTTGACCGGCCCGTCGGCGGCCGGCAGTCCGAGCAGCGCCTTGCGGTAGGGCGCGCGGCTGTCGTGGTTGCCGGGGCAGGTCAGCACCGGGAACGGCGCGTCGGCGCCGCGCAGGCCGAGGATGCGCGCGGCCTCCTCGTACTCCGCCTCCGCCCCGTGGTCCGCGATGTCACCGGTGACGAGCAGCGCGTCCACCCTCCCCGGCAGGTTCCAGAGCCGGTCGCGCACCCGTTCGGCCCGTTCGGTGGCCCGGGCGGTCCCGTCCAGGTGCAGATCGCTGATGTGGGCGAGTACGAGCACGGTTCTCGGCCTTCCTGGTGTGACGGCTGGTGCTGCAGATGGATACAAGCACCAGGGTTAATGGATTGGCAATCCACGACCATTAACCGGCGTCAATCGGCTCGCGCCGCCCCGGCTGTCCGGGCAGGATGCTGCCCGTAGTCACCACATCCCGCAGAAGCCCGTCAGGGAGGCCCGGATGACCGGCAGCACGCCCGCGCCCTTCACCGCCGACGACTACCGGGCCCGCATGGAGCGGGCCGCTCGCGCGGCCGGTGAGGCGGGACTGGCCGGACTCCTGGTGGCGCCCGGCCCGGACCTCGTCTGGCTCACCGGCTACGCACCCACCGCCGTCACCGAACGGCTCACCCTGCTCGTCCTCGCCCCCGGCCGGGATCCGGTCCTCGTCGTCCCCACCCTCGAGGCGCCCGACGCCGCCAAGGCGGCCGGCGCCCCGGCGCTCACCCTGCGGGACTGGACCGACGGCAAGGACCCCTACGCCGCCGCCGCGGCCCTCCTCGACACCCGCGGACGCTTCGGCGTCAGCGACAACGCCTGGGCGATGCATCTGCTCGGCCTGCAGAACGCCCTGCCCGGCAGCTCCTACGCCTCCCTCACCGAGGCCCTGCCGATGCTGCGCGCCGTCAAGGACGCCGCGGAGCTGGAGCTGATGGCCGCCGCGGGAGCGGCCGCGGACGCGACGTTCGAGGAGATCAGGAAGGTCGCCTTCGCCGGCCGCAGGGAGTCCGAGGTCGGCGCGGACCTCGCCGACCTGCTGCGCCGGTTCGGACACTCCCAGGTCGACTTCACCATCGTCGCCTCCGGACCCAACGGCGCCAACCCCCACCACGAGGTCGGCGACCGCGTCATCCGACGAGGCGACATGGTCGTCCTCGACTTCGGCGGCCTGAAGGACGGCTACGGCTCCGACACCTCGCGCACCGTCCACGTCGGCGAACCCACCGACGAGGAGCGCCGGGTCCACGACCTGGTGCGCGAGGCCCAGGAGGCCGGCTTCCGGGCCGTACGGCCCGGCGTCGCCTGCCAGGAGGTCGACCGGGCCGCCCGCGCCGTCATCGCCGACGCCGGCTACGGCGAGTACTTCATCCACCGCACCGGCCACGGCATCGGCGTCACCACGCACGAGCCGCCCTACATGATCGAGGGCGAGGAGCAGCCCCTCGTCCCCGGCATGTGCTTCTCCGTCGAGCCCGGCGTCTACCTGCCCGGCCGCTTCGGGGTCCGTATCGAGGACATCGTCACGGTGACCGAGGACGGCGGCCGCCGCCTCAACGACACCACCCGCGAGATGGTCATAGTGGACTGAGACACCCGAGGAGTCCCGGCACCCACCCCGAACGGCAACGGCGCGACCATGACCCAGGCACCCACCCCCACCGCGGACACCGTCCGCCGACTGGTCCGTGCGCTCCTGAAGGAGGGCGAGGAGGGCGCCAGGGGCCGAAACGGCGTGGGCGGCGCCGCCGGACTCGACGTGCGGCCCGTCCGCGAGGGCGGCGGAGAGCAGCGCACGTGGTGGGTCGGCACCCGCCATGTGCTGCGGCTGGCCCCCGACCGGGAGGCGGCCGTCCGGCAGCGCCGCGAACTGCGGCTGCGCGACCTCGTCCGACCGCACATCCCGGTCGCCGTGCCGACGAGCGTCGCGCACGGCGAGTGGTCCCCGGGCCTGACCTACACCCTCGACACCAAGGTGCCCGGCGGCACCGGCGAGGAGCACGACGTGTCCGCCGTGGGCGAGGCCGACCTGGCCGGACTGCTCGGCGGACTGCGCGAGGTGCCGCCCCGTCAGGCCGAGGCCCTGGGCGTGCCGCGTGCCGCCCCCCGCTCCCTGGAGGCCCTGCGCCGCATGGCCGTGGCCGCCGCCGAACGCCTCGCCGCGGCCGACGAGTTCGACCCGGCCCGCCTGCACCAGCTCACCCCGCCCGGAGCGGCCCAGCTCGCCGCCCAGCCCGCCGCCGCCGTCCTCGTCCACCACTCCCTCAGGGGCGAACACCTCGTCGTCAGCGCCGACGGCCGGGTGCGCGGCGTCCTCGACTGGACCGGGGCGGTCCTCGGCGACCCCGCCGAGGACATCGCCGGCCTCGCGCTCGCCGTGGGCTCCGGCGCCGCCGTCCGGGCCGCCACCCTCACCGGCTACGGCGCCCGCCCCTGCCTGCGCGGCCTCTGGCTCGCCCGCTGCGACACCGTCGTCCACCTGGCCGAACGCCTCGACGGCCACGGCACCGCCCCCCTGCCCCTGCTGCGCACCCAGCTGCGGCGGGCCTGGGAGGCGATCCTGCTGGAGCGGGTGACGGAGTTACGGGAGGACGCGGCGGAGGAGGAGTAGGGGCTGCGAGGCCGATCCCCCTCACTCCTGTTCCAGCACCACGCACGCCTCCCCGGGCACGTGCAGCAGGCCGTCCGGCCCGGGGGCCTCCACCGGCTCCCACGCCGCGAGCACGCGCGCGGGACGCGGGCCCAGGGGAATCGCCGCCGGCTCCTTGCCGACATTCACGACCACCCGTACGTCCCCGCGCCGGAACGCCAGCCAGCGGGACGGGGCGTCGTGCGCGACCTTGAGGTCGGCGAGGTCGGGGTCGGTGAGGTCGGCCTGGGCGTGCCGCAGGGCGATCAGACGGCGGTACCAGGCGAGCACGCGCGCATGGGGCTCGCGCTGCGGCTCGGACCAGTCCAGGCAGGAGCGTTCGCGGGTCGCCGGGTCCTGCGGGTCGGGCACGTCCTCCTCGGCCCAGCCGTGCGCGGCGAACTCCCGCCGCCTGCCCCGCCGTACGGCCTCCGCGAGCTCGGGGTCGGTGTGGTCGGTGAAGAACTGCCAGGGGGTGCCCGCGCCCCACTCCTCGCCCATGAACAGCATCGGGGTGAACGGCGCGGTCAGGGTCAGGGTGGCCGCGCAGGCCAGCAGGCCGGGGGAGAGGGAGGCCGCCAGACGGTCGCCCTGGGCGCGGTTGCCGACCTGGTCGTGGGTCTGGCTGTAGCCGAGCAGCCGGTGCGCGGGCAGCCGGGCGCGGTCCAGCGGACGCCCGTGGTGGCGGCCCCGGAAGCTGGAGTACGTGCCGTCGTGGAAGTAGCCGCCGGTGAGGGTCTTGGCGAGCGCGGCGAACGGATCGCGCGCGAAGTCGGCGTAGTAGCCCTGGGACTCGCCGGTGAGCGCGGTGTGCAGGGCGTGGTGGAAGTCGTCGTTCCACTGCGCGTGCAGACCGAGGCCGCCCTCCCGGCGGGGCGTGATGAGCCGCGGGTCGTTCAGGTCGGACTCGGCGATCAGGAACAGCGGCCGGCCCGTCTCGACGGCGAGGGCGTCCACGGCCGCCGACAGCTCCTCCAGGAAGGGGTACGCGCGCGTGTCGGCCAGCGCGTGCACCGCGTCCAGGCGCAGCCCGTCCAGCCGGTAGTCACGCAGCCACGCCAGCGCGCTCTCCAGCAGGTACGCGCGCACCTCGTCCGAGCCGGGCGCGTCCAGGTTGACGGCGGAGCCCCACGGCGTGTGGTGCGTGTCCGTGAAGTACGGGCCGAAGGCGGGCAGGTAGTTGCCGGACGGGCCCAAGTGGTTGTGCACGACGTCCAGGACGACCCCGAGCCCCAGTTCATGGGCCCGGTCGACGAAACGCTTCAGGGCCTCCGGCCCGCCGTACGGCTCGTGCACCGCCCACAGCGACACACCCTCGTAGCCCCAGCCGTGCCGCCCGGGGAAGGGGCACAGGGGCATCAACTCCACGTGCGTCACGCCGAGTTCCACGAGGTGCCCGAGCCGCCCGGCCGCCGCGTCCAGGGTGCCCTCGGGCGTGTACGTGCCTACGTGCAGCTCGTACAGGACCGCGCCCTGCAACGGGCGCCCGGACCACTCGGCGCGCCACGCGTACCGGCTCTGGTCGACGACCGCGCTCAGACCGTCGGGGCCGTCCGGCTGGCGGCGCGAGCGCGGGTCGGGCAGGACCGGGCCGTCGTCCACCGCGAAGCCGTACCGCGAGCCGTCCGCGGCCTCGGCCTCGCCGGTCCACCATCCCTCCCGCTCGCCGTCACGCTCCAACGCGCATGTGGTGCCGTCGCACTGGAGCGTCACTCGTTCGGCCTGCGGTGCCCACACCTCGAACTGCACGGACGGTTCCCCTTCGTCTGCTCACCGTGACGTAGTCCGTCCCATCGTGCTCCAAACCGGATCGATGTGCCGGTGAACACCCGGGCACGCGCGGGAAGGAGCACGGATTTCCCGTTTTCTGGACACCCGGGGTTCACTGACCGACAATCACGAGCGTGACGTCGTCTTTCGAGTTCAACACGTACCCCGCGCGGTTGTCGGACGCGGAGCGCGACAGGGCGCTGAAGGTGCTCCGTGACGGCGTCGCCATGGGCCGCCTGTCGCACGACACGTTCATCCGGCGCATGGAGCTGGCGCTCGCCGCGCGCCGTTCCGACGAACTCGCCGTGCTCACGGCCGACCTGCCCAGGGAAAGCCGCTTCTCCCGTGCCGTCTTCGGCACCGTCGAGGCGGTCTCCGGCTTCACCGTCCGGCTGCGGCGCGCCTGGCAGGCCGAGCGGCTGCCCAAGCTGATGCTGCCGCACCCCGGCACCGAGCACGCCCTGCGCATCGGCCGGGACCCCGCGAGCGGCCTCAGGCTGACCCACGAGAGCGTCTCGCGCGTGCACGCCGAACTCAGCCGCCAGGGCGGCATGTGGGTGCTGCGCGACCTCGGCTCCACCAACGGCACGACCGTGAACGGGCGTCGCGTGATCGGCGCCGCGGTCGTCCGCGAGGGCGACCAGGTCGCCTTCGGGCGGATGGCGTTCCGTCTCTCCGAGAACTGATCACGGGCCAAGTCGCGCCGTCCGTGGCGGTGTTGACGTACCTCCCGCGCCATGACTCACTGTGCGTACACCGCACACACCTGGTGAACCGACGGCGCCTTCGACGCGGAGGTGTGCTCTGACGCCACTCCTGCGCTACCCGACCGTGGACGAACTCGTGGCCCGCGCGGCCGCGCTCGTCGCCCGCCGGCCCGGGGACGCCCGTCTGCGCCGCGTCGGGTCCTCCCGCGCGGGCACGCCCCTGTGGCTGCTCTCCGTCGGCCACGGCACCCGCCAGGCCCTCGTCGTCGCCGGGCCGCACGCCAACGAGCCGGTGGGCGGCGCCACCGTCCTGCGGCTGGCCGAACGGCTCCTCGACGACCCCCGCCTCACCGAGGGCGCCGACGCCACCTGGAACCTGCTGCTGTGCCTCGACCCCGACGGCCTGCGCCGCAACGAGGGCTGGCTGTCCGGTCCGTACACCCTCGGCCGCTACTTCCGGCGGTTCTTCCGCCCCGGCTTCCTCGAACAGCCCGAATGGCTGCCCGAGGGCGCGGCGGCCGCCGCACTGCCGGAGACCCGGGCGCTGCTCGGCCTCCTGGACGAACTGAAACCTTTCTTCCAGTGCTCGCTGCATGGCGTCGACGTCGGCGGCGGCTTCGTGGAACTCACCCGTGACCTGCCCGGACTCGACCAGCGCATGGCCCACGCCGCGGCCCGCCTCGGCATCCCCCGCGAACTCGGCCCCTACGACACCCTGTACTGGCCCCGGCTCGGACCCGCCGTCTACCGGATCCCGCCGCCGCGCCCGCGCGACCTGGCCGCCGCCATCACCGAGGCCGCCGTCGAGTCCACCTGGTACCACCCGCACCGGCACGGCACGGTCACCGCCGTCGTCGAGGCGCCGATGTGGGGCGTCGCCGCCGTCGAGGACGGATCCCCGCCCGACGACCGGGACACGGCGCTGCGCACGGTCAGTCAGACCCTGCGGCACGACACCCACGTCCTCGAACGCGTCCTCGCGCGCGTGCGTCCCCATCTCGCCGGCGCCCCCGACGCGGCGCACCTGCTCGCCCCGGTCGACGACTACCTGCTGGTGTGCCCCGGCCTCGCCGACGCCTGGGACCCGGACGCCGGCGACCCCGCCCACCCGCTGCCGCCGCTGAGCACCGCCCACCTGGCCGCCCTGCGCATCGCCGGCCGCCGTATCGCCGTCCGGACGGCCGGCCTGCTGCACCAGCTCGTCTCCGGCGCCGGCCGCGACCCGGCCGGCGCGCTGCCGGAGCTGGACGGGCTCATCGACACCTGGTGCGCCGACTACGAGGACGGCTGCGGAGCCCGCTGGATCCCCGTCGCCCGCCAGGTGGAGTACCAGGCGCGCGTCGTGCTCGCCGCCTTCGAGCTCGCCGGACGGCACCCGTCCGGACCCGCACGATCGGGTGAGTCGGACTGGGGAACCCAGCCCGCCGTGCCGATGCACCGGGAATGAGACATTTCCCCACACCTCATCTTCTCGGCGTCCTGCCCGCCGCGACCGCCCTCGTCCTCGCCGCCGCCGTCACCCCCGCCCAGGCCACCGCGCCCCGGAGCGCCCTGCCCGGCAACTGGCTCGGGATCACGGTCACCGAGGGCGAGGCCCGTTCCGGCGTCACCCGCGGCATCCTGCTTCTGTGCGACCCGCCCCAGGGCCACGCCCGCGCCGCCGAGGCCTGCGCGGACCTCACGGCGGCGGGCGGCGACATCGGTGCCATCTCCCCGAAGGGCGGCATCTGCTCCCTGGTGTACGCCCCGGTCACCGCCCAGGCGAGCGGCAAGTGGAACGGCCGCCTCGTCGAGTACACGAAGACCTTCGCCAACCCCTGCGTGATGCGCGCGGAGACGGGCGCCGTGTTCGCCCTCGACGACGCGCGGCCGCCCGCCCAGCCCGCGGGCTGAGCCCCGGCGGTGCGGCTTCGGGCACGCCCGGGCGTGCCCGAAGCCGTCGTAGGCCGTCGTACGCCGCCGTACGGCACGCTCAGGCCGTCTCCTCGCGCGCGTGCAGTGCCGCCGCCACGACCGTGCGGGACTGGTGCTCCACCTGGTGCTCCACGGGCACCCAGCGGGCGCGGAAACGTTCCGCGAAGGCCTCGCTCCAGACTTCGACGAGGTGCTCCAGACGGGGAGCCGCGTGGTCGTCGCACTCCTGCAGGACCCGCCGCAGCATCGCCGCCGCCCGCAGCGGCACCCGCCGGGCGAAGGCGTCCACGCTGCCGACGTACGCCATCGTGGTGTCGGCCGGCGGGGTGCGGGTCAGGTCCGCGGCCAGGCCCGGCACCAGCTCCAGCCCCCACCGGGCCGCTCTCAGCAGCGGCCCGTCGACCCCCTCCAGGCGTGGCAGCGCCTCCGTCAGCACCCGCTCCACCTCCCTCGTGTCCCGCACCAGCCGGTGCGCCAGGCGACGCATCGCCGCCGCCGGGGCGGGGTGCGGGGCCGGGTCGTCCACCATGTCGCTCGCCCACATCGGCACCTCGACGACCGCGGTCAGCCCGCCGTAGCGGTGGGCGTGGTACCAGGTGCTGTGCCGTGCGTCGTCCGGCATGCTCGGGTACGCAGCCCCGGCCCCCGGCTCCGGCATCACGTGCACACCGGGACCGGACGCCGGCCAGCCCGCCGCGTCCGAGGCACCCGTCTCCACGGGGATGTGCAGCTGTGCCGCGGACTTGGCGAACGGCTCGGCGAGACCCGGTATGTCCTTCGTCAACTGCACCCAGCTGCCGCCGAGGTCGGTGCCGTGCAGGGTCACCTGGAGGTAGGGCCGCAACTCGTCGATGACGCGGGTCAGCGCGCGCGTCTCGGGCGGCAGACGGTCCGGCGGCAGGACGGCGGGCGACCACTCCGGCTGCTCCGGGCCCGCGGGGCGGAAGAAGCCGAGGTGGTAGTCGAGCAGGCTGCGCGGCGCAGGCGCCCTGTGCAGGCTCGCGCCGTCGGGATCCGCGCACAGCAGGAAGTGCCAGGACACGCCGTCCCTCAACTCCCGCTCGTGCACGACCCGTTCCGCGAGCGCGAGCAGCGTCGGACCGCCGGCCGGTTCGTTCGCGTGGGCCCCGGCGACCACCAGCACGGCACGGCGGGCCCGGCCCACGGACAGCAGGTGGAGAGGCCGCCCCGCACGGGAGAGCCCCACCTGCCGCAGCGCGCACAGACCGGGTTGCACTGCCGTCAATGCCCGCGCGGAGACGGTCAGTTCGGTCACCGTGGGGTAGCGCTGCTCAGGCAGGAGACTCACCCCCGTCATGTCCGCCCGGCCTTCGCAATCCGCAGTACCCCACGGACGCCACGCCCTGTCAAGAACGCGCTGGGGGAGCCTTCCGGGGGCGCCCGGAAGCACCCACGACGGACCCCGTCCGCGTGACCACCCGCCGGAGCTGCCCAGGCGCAGGCTCGGGCGAGCCTCCGGCTCGGGCCCGGGCGCCATGGTGCCGCCGTGCGGCAAGGACACGGACTCCGATCGGTTCGCCGCGTCCTCGAGCGGTTCTCCACCGTCCCGCCGG